>JAPLPS010000112.1 GCA_026400075.1 Polaromonas sp. | reverse complement strand
GCGGGCTTTGGCGCGCACCTTGTTCAGCCAGCCATCGACCTGCGTTTCCAGCCCCTTGTGCGTGGCGAACGGAAACCACACGGCTTTTTGATTGGCCAGCAGCGCGGGGATTTGCTCGTCCAGCGCGTCGAGGCTGAAGGCGGCCTCGACGCCGAGCTGGGCGGGCGCGGCCTCGGGGCCGAGGCGGATGCCGTCCCAGATTTCGCGCTCCAGGTCTTTCGGGCGGCAAAACAGCGTGCTTTGAATGGCGCCCGGCGCGGCTTTCCCGCGCTGGCCTGCTTTGCCGCTGGCTGAAATCACCAGCCACGCGCCCGGCTCGTCAAAGCCAGTTAAATAATAAAAATAGCTGTCGTGACGGTAGGGAAAATCGGCGTCGCGGTTGCGCACCAGCTCGGGCGCGGTGGGCAGCAGCGCCACGCCGCCGCCAGCGGCTTGCAAGGCGCGGCCAATGGCGGCGCGGCGTTTGGCGTAAACCGCCGAAGGATTTGAAGAGGTGCTCATGGGGCTGACTGGAAAAGGGGTGGATGTTGCTTGCTGGATGCTCTGCGGTGGCGGTGGCGGTGGCGGTTTGCCGCGCCGCGCAGCTGGCTGGGACTGTGTCTGCGGGTTGGTGCTTCGATGGCGGGTGCGCTGCTTACGAATTCTGGTTCAATTCGGCCAGCCGCGCTGGCGTGCCGACATCAGTCCAGGCGCCTGCGTACAGTTCGGCGCTGACTTGGCTGCGGTCCATCGCGGCGCGCAGCAGCGGCGCCAGCGGTGTCGCCAAGCCCTGCTGGTTGCCAAACGACAGGCTGTCAAACAGCGCACGCCGGTACAGGCCGATGGTGCTGTAGGTGTAGCGCGGCGTGGCGTCGTCGGGCGGCAGGTTCAGCGCCAGACCGTCGTCGCTCAAACCAAAATCGCCGCGCGGGTTGTGCGGTGGATTCGGCACCAGCCACAAATGGGCCAGCTTGCCGCTGCCCTCAAACCGGCTGACGGAGGTGGCTGAAAACTCAAAATCGGGCACAAACACATCGCCCGCCAGCACCCAGAACATATCGCCCAGCAGCGGCAGCGCCCGCGCAATGCCGCCTGCCGTCTCCAGCGCGTAGCCAAAATCCTGCCCTTCGTGGGAATACTCGACCGACAGCGGCGCCTGCCCCGGCTGCAGTGACCGATTCTCGAAATGCTGCTCCAGCTGCTCGCCGAGCCAGGCGGTGTTGATGACCAGTTCGCTAAAGCCGCCGCGTGCCAGCGCCTGCGCGTGCCACTCGATCAGCGGCTGGCCGCGCACTGGCAGCAGCGGCTTGGGACAGTGGTCGGTCAGCGGGCGCATGCGCTCGCCGCGCCCGGCGCTCAGGATCATCGCTTTGATGGCCGTGGGAGGGGAAAATCGTTGCATGGACTGCACTTTAGAGCATTTGCCGCGACCCCGGCGGCGGCGGCGCGCAAGGCCGGTTTCGGGGTGCCCGATCCGTCGCCCGGTAAAATAATCGATTCCCCTCGTTTTTTTGAATTTTCCGGAGCTTTGCCTGATGGCCACTACTGAAATGATGGCGAATGCCATACGCGCACTCGCAATGGACGCCGTCCAACAAGCCAACTCCGGTCATCCCGGCGCGCCTATGGGCATGGCTGACATGGCCGTGGCGCTGTGGGGCGATCACCTCAAGCACAGCCCGGCCAACCCGCAGTGGTTTGACCGCGACCGCTTTGTGCTGTCCAACGGCCACGCCTCGATGCTGCTGTACGCGACGCTGCACCTGAGCGGCTACAAGTTGCCCATCAAGGAACTGAAAGACTTCCGCCAGTTCGGCTCGAAAACCCCCGGCCACCCCGAAGTCGATGTGACGCCCGGCGTCGAAACCACCACCGGCCCGCTCGGTCAAGGCATCACCAACGCGGTCGGCTTTGCGCTGGCGGAAAAGTTGCTGGCCAAGGAATTCAACCGCGACGATCACGCCATCGTCGATCACAACACCTACGCCTTCATGGGCGACGGCTGCCTGATGGAAGGCATCAGCCACGAAGCCATCGCCCTGGCTGGCGCCTGGAAGCTGAACAAGCTGATCGCGCTCTACGACGACAACGGCATTTCGATTGACGGCCAGGTCGCGCCCTGGTTCATCGACAACACGCCCCAGCGTTTCACCGCTTGCGGCTGGAACGTCATCGGCCCGGTCGATGGCCACGACGCCGCTGCCGTGTCGGCTGCGATTGCCGCCGCCAAACTGAGCGCCGACAAGCCCACGCTGATCGTGTGCAAGACGCATATCGGCAAGGGCTCGCCAAACCGCGCCAACACGTCCAAAGCCCACGGCGAGCCACTCGGCGCCGAAGAAATCCAGCTGACCCGCGACAGCCTGAACTGGCCGCACGAGCCGTTCAAAATCCCGAAGGACGTTGCCGAAGCCTGGGACGCCAAGGCCAAGGGCAAAACGCTCGAAGCCGCGTGGGACGCCAAATTTGCTGCCCACAAAAAAGCCTACCCGGAGCTGGCCAAGGAATTCGTGCGCCGCATGAAGGGCGAGCTGCCCAAGAGCTTCTCGCAGCTGGCCTTTGACACCGTCGTCGATGCCCATGTCAAGGCCGAAACCGTCGCCTCGCGCAAGGCGTCGCAGCTGGCGCTGGAATCGTTCACCGCTGGCCTGCCCGAGCTGCTCGGCGGCTCGGCCGATTTGACCGGCTCAAACCTGACGAATACCAAATCGACGCCGAATCTGCGTTTTGACGCCGTGACTGGCGAAGGCAACGGCGGGCGCCACATCAACTACGGCGTGCGCGAGTTCGGCATGGCCGCGATCATGAACGGCGTGGCGCTGCATGGCGGTTTTATTCCTTACGGCGGCACCTTTTTGACGTTCAGCGATTACAGCCGCAATGCGATTCGTATGGCCGCGCTGATGAAGCTGCGCGTGGTCCACGTTTTCACGCACGACTCCATCGGTCTGGGCGAAGACGGCCCGACGCACCAGTCGATTGAGCACGCCGCCAGCCTGCGCCTGATTCCGAATCTGGACGTGTGGCGCCCGGCCGACACGGCGGAAACGGCCGTCGCCTGGGCCATCGCGCTGCAGAACCAGAGCCGTCCGACGGCGCTGCTGCTCAGCCGCCAGAACCTGCCTTATGCGCCGAAAGACGATGTCGGCCAGATCAGCAAGGGAGCTTACGTGCTGGCTGAAGCCACCGAAGTGGGCATGAAGAAGAAAAAGCCGCAAGCCGTCATCATCGCCACCGGCTCCGAAGTGCAACTGGCGCTGAAGGCGCAGGAACTGCTGGCCAGCGTTCACAAAATCGCCGTGCGCGTGGTGTCCATGCCCAGCACGACGACGTTTGACCGTCAGGACAGCGCCTACAAGTCCGAAGTCCTGCCCGAAGGCATCCCGCGCATCGCCGTGGAAATGGGCGTGACCGACGGCTGGTGGAAATACGGCTGCGCCGCCGTGGTCGGCATCGACAGCTTTGGCGAATCGGCCCCGGCGGGCGTGCTGTTCAAGCACTTCGGCTTCACGCCGGAAAACGTCGCCGACACGGTGCGCGTGGCGCTGAAAAAGAAATAAGCCGTGAACACCCCCAATGCCGCTGCATCGGCTATTCAAGAAGTCATCTCCAGCATGATGGACAGGGTTTTGCAGCGCGTGTTGGAGGAAGACCCGTTTGTCAAAGAGGCGCACCACGCCAACAAGCCGCTGTATGCGGCCTTGGTGCCGGATGAGATTTTCAAAGGCTCTCATTTTGAGCGGCGTTTTGTCACGCCGTTTGGCGGAGTTTGGGAAAAGCTCGCCGTGGTTGCTGCGCGGCAGGCGCATGGATTTTGTGAAAAAGGTTGGACTATCACCGGGACTGTGGGTGACGAGCGGCTGCGGCGAATTCAAGAAGTCCTCAACAAACTGGAACACAGCCAAGCCGGTGGTCGCAGGCCAGCACCTGACTGGAACGCCGAGCTGGCTTATGTTCTCGCAGGTCAAGGCGAGCCGATTCCGGTGACCGTGGTGTGTGATATTTTTGTGCAGAGTTACTCATCAGGAAAATCCTACGCCTTTGAACTGAAAGCACCGCTGCCCAATAGTGATCAAACCAAAGTCAGTAAAGAGAAAATTTTCAAACTACTGGCTATGTCGCCGGGGCAGGTGAATGGGGCGTTTTATGCGCTTCCCTATAACCCTTATGGCGTTAATAAAGCGGATTACCAGTGGACGTTTCCGATGCGCTGGTTTGACATGCACAACGATCCTTGCGTGCTGATTGGAAACGAGTTCTGGGACTTTATTGGTGGGGCCGGAACGTATGCGAATTTCATTCACGAAGTAAACCTGCTTGGAAAAATCTACCGCGAGCGTATTTATCGTGAATACTTGGGGATAGAGCCACCCAGTGCGATCAACGACTATTTTCTGAAATAAACTGCCTTCAATGCACCTTTCAAAACCGCAATCGCCATTCACTTACATCGACCTGTTTTCAGGTATCGGTGGATTTCGACTTGCGTTGGACGCTGCGGGTGGAAATTGTGTCAATTTCAGTGAAATTAGCCGTGATGCCGTCGATGTTTACTGTGAAAATTTTAATGAGAGCAGTGAACAAAACCTGGGTGATATCACCAAAATTAAGTCCTTGGCACCGCATGACATATTGACGGCGGGCGTGCCCTGCCAAAGCTGGTCTATCGCGGGCCACAATCTGGGTTTTGACGATGACCGGGGTCAGCTCTGGAATGACACCTTATTTTTACTCAATCAATCACGCCCCAAGGCATTCATTTTTGAAAATGTCAAAGGTTTGGTTGATCCGCGTAACCAGCAGGCGCTGGATTTTATTTTGGATCGCATCAAGGGTGCTGGTTATTTTGCCAAGCATTTTGTATTAACTTCGTCAGATTATGGCGTTCCGCAAGACCGAGTACGTGTGTACATCGTCGGATTTCGTCAAGAGAAATACTTGCACAGTTTCAAATTGCCACCGCCCACGCCTTGTGCATTGAAACTTCGGGATATATTGCAAGATTCCATTTCCGCGACCCAAAGCATGTCAGCCCCTGATAACTTTGATTTATTCGGTCAAGCTGTGCAGGATAAACGCAGGTATCGCAAGCCTGATGGCATGAACGATTTCTTTTTGTTCAATGACATTCGTAATGGGCCAACCACCATTCACTCGTGGGATTTAAAGCCAACAACCGAGCGGCAAAAAACCATTTGCATGTTGCTGCTACGCAATCGGCGTAAACCTGCTTACGGAAGGCTTGATGGTAACCCTTTGTCGCTGGCACACCTTCAGCAACTTGATAGTTCGATTCAATCGCTTGAGCTTGACGCGCTGGTTACGCTGGGAATATTAAAAACGGTTTCGTATGTGTTTACTGTTGCGTCAAATATAGCGCATGAACTCAGCCATCCGGAAACTATTATCGTGACACAGGTGGCTTCCGGTTGTATTTCGCTCGATGCCTTGCGCGAATGCCGCGAACTCCGGCTTGCTAAAGTATTGTTAAATAAAACCATTGAAGGCTTGATTCAAAAAGGTGTCTTGGTTTGTACTGAAACCCGCTACGAATTTCGTTACACCAAAATCAGCACCGGAATTGATGGCATTAACCGCATATTTCTTCCGAAATCAGAAGCCTTTCCAACTTTGGTGGCCAGCGACACCAACGATTTTATTGCACTCAAAGATATTGAGGCTGATACGACCAGCGACTATAAACAAAGATTTTTGGATGAAATTTTTCACAAAGGATTTTATCGAAAAATCTCCAAAGAAGAGTCGTGCCGAATACAGGGCTTTCCTCGCAACTTCAAACTACCCGAATCGCGCCCCCGATGGATGAAGTTGATTGGCAACAGTGTCTCGGTTTCAGTGATTAGCACCTTGGTTCAGGCCATTATTAAAACAGGTTGTTTGATGGATTCAAGTGTAACTGATCAATTTTCAGGAAATGCAGTTCCTGAAATTACACCTGTATTTGACGCCGCTATTGCGTAGGTAGAAAACTGCAGTCACCCGATTTTTCATTTTCTTTTTCGTTAATTTTTCACCCTGAGGAATTTCTTTATGACTATCAAGATTGGTATTAACGGCTTTGGCCGCATTGGCCGCAACGTGTTGCGCGCCGCGATTCAAAATTTCAGCGACATCGAAATCGTCGCCATCAACGACCTGCTGGAGCCTGAGTACCTGGCGTACATGCTGCAGTACGACAGCGTGCATGGCCGCTTCAAGGGCGAAGTCAGCGTTGAAGGCAACACCCTGATCGTCAACGGCAAGAGCATCCGCCTGACGCAAGAGCGCGACCCCGCCAACCTGAAGTGGGACGAAGTCGGCGCCGACGTGGTGCTGGAAGCCACCGGCCTGTTCCTGGACAAGGCCTCCGGTGAAAAGCACCTGGCCGCTGGCGCCAAGAAGGTGATTTTCTCGGCCCCGTCGAAAGACGACACCCCGATGTTCGTGTTCGGCGTCAATGACAGCACTTACGCTGGCCAGGCCATCATCTCGAACGCTTCCTGCACCACCAACTGCCTGGCGCCCGTCGCCAAGGTTTTGAACGACAAATGGGGCATCAAGCGCGGCCTGATGACCACGGTTCACGCGGCGACTGCAACGCAGAAAACCGTCGATGGCCCGTCGAACAAAGACTGGCGCGGCGGCAGTGGCATTCTGGAAAACATCATTCCATCGAGCACCGGTGCAGCCAAGGCCGTCGGCGTGGTGATTCCCGAGCTGAACAAAAAGCTGACCGGCATGTCGTTCCGCGTGCCAACGTCTGACGTGTCCGTGGTCGATCTGACCTGCGAGCTGAACAGCGAAGCCACGCTGAAAGAAATCTGCGCCGAAATGAAGGCTCAGTCTGAAGGCGCTTTGAAGGGCGTGCTCGGCTACACCGAAGACAAGGTCGTCGCGACCGACTTCCGTGGCGACACCCGCACCTCGATTTTTGATGCGGACGCCAGCATTGCGCTGGACGGCACCTTCATCAAGATCGTCGCCTGGTACGACAACGAATGGGGTTACTCGAACAAGTGCCTGGAAATGGCCCGCGTCGTGGCTAAGTAAATTCGTCTCACGACCTTGAAAAACGCGCCTTCGGGCGCGTTTTTTGTTGGGGAAGCGCCACTGTTATCGGCTAAAACACGGGAAATGCAGGGCCAGCTTTATAAGGAATATTTATTGCTTTTAGATAAAGTGAAGTAAGGTAAAGTTATTGTTTTTAATTCAGAATAATTACTTATGGCCAGTGAGGTTGTCGATTTACGCTTTTTTGTCACTTTGGCTGAAAGCGGCACTTTGAGCGAGGCGGCGCGGCGTATGGATGTCACCGCTTCGGCCATTTCACAGCGCCTGCAGCAGCTGGAAAAGCGGCTCAGCGTCCACCTGATTCACCGCAGCACCCGGCGCTTCAACCTGACGGATGAGGGGGAAATGCTCTACACGAAGGCCGTCAGCCTGCTGGCGGAAATCGATACGCTGATCGAGAGCCTGCGCGCCCGCTCCGGCGAGGTCGGGGGCACGCTGCATGTGTGGGCGCCGCTGAGTTTTGGCCGGGAGTACCTGGCGCCCGCGCTGGCCGACTTTCACGCGCAGCACCCGAAACTGCTGGTTTCGCTGACGCTCAGCGACCTGCGCCCGGCCGCCGACAGCGAGCGCTTCGATCTGATCGTGAACATCGGCGCCTTGCCCGACTCCAATATGGTGGCCTACCCGATTGCGTCGAACAAGCTCTTTCTGTGCGCTTCGCCCGCCTATCTGGCAAGCCGGGGCGTGCCCCGGCTGCCGTCGGATTTGAGCGGCCACTGCTGCATCGTGCTGCGCCAAAACGAGGAAGATGTGTCGCTCTGGCGTTTGCGCCAGGGTGACGCCGAAGTGGCGGTGCGCGTCACCGCCGCGCTCAACAGCAATGACGGTGAGGTGACACGCGCCTGGGCGCTGGCGGGCAAGGGCATCATCCTGCGCTCGGAATGGGCCGTGGCTGATAACCTGCGCACCGGTCGGCTGGTGAAGGTGCTCGACGACTGGACGCTCGCCGATGCCGACATCGTGGCCCTGATTCCGCAAAGCCATACGGTATCGGCGCGGGTGCGGCTGTTTCTGGCGCTGCTCAAGGCGCGCTTTCAGCCCGTGCCGCCCTGGCGCCAGTTGTCGGCTACTGAAGTTCAGCCGGGCGAAACCCCGGCCTTGAAGGCGAGGGCGTCAAAAATCGGGCTGTGACCGTTTCACGCGTCAGGATGGGCGCATAAGGCCAGCTGCTTCTCGATGTCGGCAAACAGCATGCGCCGGGCCGGGTTGGCCTGGGCGCAGCAGGCTTGCAGCGCCGTCAGAATTTCCAGCGCCGCTGGTGCGCCGGGCGGCGCCTGGCAGCGTTCCAGCAACTCGCCGAGCAGACAGGAAAACGCCCGCACCTCAATGCGATGCAGGGCCAGCGCCAGCGGCGCGTCGTCCGGCGCAAAAAACGAGGCGGCGCCGAAATCGCCCAGCAGCGCCTGACCGTCGTCGGTACACAAAATGTTGTGCGCGTACAGGTCGCCGTGCGCGATGCCGCGTTCATGCAGCTGGCGCGCCGCCGAGGCGATGCCCCGCGCCAGGGAAATCACCGCGTCCAGCGTGAAGCGGGTGTCCGCCGGATACACGTCGCGGGTGCAGGAGTCCAGGCTGGGCGGCCCGGCCAGATTGCGAAAGTGCGGCGCAATCAGCGCCAGCACCAGCCCGCTGGCGCCGGACGGATGCGCGGTAATCTGGCCTGCCACCGCAATCAGGTTCGGATGCGCGCCAGCATGGAGGCAGGCGGCCATTTCGCTGTGCGGCAGGCCGTCGCTGGTCAGCGCGCCCTTGAACAGTTTCACGGCCACCGGCTGTGGCCTTGCGCCCAGTTCGTGCCGCCAGAGCGCCCGGTGAATGACGCCCGAAGCGCCTTCGCCGAGTTGCTGTTCCAGTTCCAGGCGCTGCCAGCCAATGCGCGCCAGCGGTGTCGCGGCCTGTGCAGCGGCTTGCGCGTCTTCGCCGAGCGGGTTGTCGGCAAAGGCCAGCCACGCCAGACGCGGCAGGTTCAGCAGCCAGGGCGGCAGACGGGTCAAGCGGTTGGCGGCGATGCGCAGCAGTTCCAGCCGGGTGCAGTGGGCCATTTCCGGCGGCAGCGTCTGCAACTGGTTGCCTGCCAGCATCAGCTTTTGCAGGCCGGTGCAGCGCCCGATGGCGGCGGGCAACTCGGTGATCTGGTTGTCGGTCAGCACCAGCCAGCGCAGCGCCGGGGGCAGCGCGGCGGCGGGAACCGTGCGAATCCGGTTGCTCCGGAAACCCACCATGCTCAGTTGCGGGCAGCGGCCCAGCACCTCGGGCAGCTCGGTGAAGCGGTTGTCTGAGCAAAAAATAATGCGCAGCTTGTGCAGGCGTGGCAAATCATCGGGCAACGCTGTCAGCGCATTGCCCGACAGATCCAGGATCTCCAGCGTGTCGGCCAGCGCGAAAATTTCGGGGGGAAAGGTTTCCAGGCCGCAAGACAGGCGCAGCCGAAGACTGCCCGCCAGCGCGCCAGAGCGCAGTTGTTCAAGTGTGTTCATGCAGGAGGGGGAAAAAAGCCAGAGCGCAGTTTACGTGTTCCGGCCGGAGCGGCTCAGGCTTGATCGGACGCGGCCCGGATCAGCTCCTCAAACGAGATAAAGCCGTCGTGGTTGGTGTCGATCAGCCGGAAGTGCGGCGCCATCGCGGGGAAATGCTCAAGCTCCAGTCGGCTGAGTTTGCCGTCTCCGTTGGTGTCGGCCCGCTTGAAAGCGGCTTGCGCGCTGCCCAGCGGCGGGCGGGCGGACAGTGTGGCAATAGCGTAGCCCTTGCCCGGCGCCGCTGGCGCAGCGTGGGCGCTGGCTGAGCCTCCCCCGGCCTGGGCGGCCAGTGCCGTGCCCAGCGTCAAGGTTGAAAGCAGCAGCAGGCTGCAGATTTTCAGCTTCAACATAGAATGTTTTTTCATAAGACGCTCCCGTCAGACAAGTGTTTAAAGGTTCAGGAAACCGATTCCACCTCAGCCGTGGAGCCCCAGCCAGAACAATTTCACGCTGTTTCAGCGCTCACATGAACGTGCGAAAAGTTTCAGTTTCAGGCCGGTTTGAGGCTTTGCCCTGAAAGCAGTTACATTTCGTCCGCTCCCTTTTTTTCGCTCAACCCCCTGCGCTTTTTCAGTGCATTTCACCCAAATCATCATGGCCAACAGACTTTCACAAATCGCAACCCGCACCGGCGACAACGGCACGACCGGCCTGGGCGACAACACCCGCGTTTCCAAGGACAGCCTGCGGGTTCACGCGATGGGCGATGTCGATGAACTGAACTCCAACATCGGCGTGCTGCTGTGCGAGGAACTGCCCGCCGGTGTGCGCGAGCTGCTGGTCGAGGTGCAGCACCAGCTGTTCAACCTGGGCGGCGAGCTGTCGATTCCCGGCTATGAGCTGCTCAAGCCCGATGCGGTCGCGCTGCTTGACGAAGCGCTGGAGCAGTACAACGCCGAACTGCCGCGCCTGGCCGAGTTCATCCTGCCCGCCGGTTCGCGCGCCGCGTCGCTGGCCCATGTGTGCCGCACCGTGGCGCGCCGCGCCGAGCGCGCCGTCGTGGCGCTGGACAAAATCGAGACGCTGAAGGAGTCGCCGCGCCAGTATTTGAACCGCCTGAGCGACCTGCTGTTCGTGCTGTCGCGCGTGCTGAACCGCATGAACGGCGGCGACGATGTGTACTGGAAGAGCGAGCGCATGGCCAAGATGGCACAGGAATAGTTACGCCGCTGGCCCCGGTTTACAGCGTCACGGCGGCCCCTTATGATTGTTACGGTTTGTTAACTATCCCCAAGGAGTTTTATGGATACCGAAAAAATCAGCGGCTGGGTCGCTCAGGCGCAGCCCATTTTGGTGGCGTTTGGCCTGAAGGTGATTGGCGCGATTGCCGTGTTTGTCATTGGCCGCTGGCTGATCGGGCTGGTGACACGGCTGGTTGGCGCGGGCATGGCGCGCCAGACCATCGACGTGACGGTGCAGCGCTACCTGGTCAGCTTCATCACCGTGGCGCTGAACATCATTCTGGTCGTCGCCATCCTGGGCTATTTCGGCGTCGAAACCACCAGCTTTGCCGCCCTGGTGGCCGGTGCCGGTGTGGCCATCGGCGCGGCCTGGAGCGGGCTGCTGGGCAATTTTGCTTCCGGTATTTTTCTGCTGATCCTGCGCCCATACAAAATTAACGAGTACGTGAGCATCGGCGGCGTCGAAGGCACCGTGCTGGAAATCGGCCTGTTCGGCACCAGCATCAACACGCCGGACAATGTCAAAACCATCGTCGGCAACGGCAAAATTTTGTCCAGCGACATCAAGAACTACACTGCCCATCCTTACCGCCGCGTCGAACTCGTGGCCCAGCTGGCAGGCAGCGCCGATCTTCACAGCGCGATTGCGCTGCTCAAGGCTTCGGTGTCGAAAGTGGCCAACATCAGCAAAGACCAGGCCGTCGTGGTCGAGATTCTGGAGTTCAACGAGTTTGGTCCCAAGCTGGCGGTGCGCCCTTTCTGCCACACCGACCATTACTGGCAGGTGTATTTCGACACCAACATGGCGATTGCCGACACGCTGGGCGCCGCAGGCTTCCCGGTGGCGACGCGGCCGGTGAAGATTTACCCGGTTTGAGCATTCGCAAGCTCCGCAGACGGGCATGAAAAAAGGGGCTGAAGCCCCTTTTTGGTTTTTTAAATCAACTGCGCCTGTTGTGAACTACTCGCCAGCGGTCGCAGCCGGGCGTAGTCCAGCAGTTCGCCCAGTCGCGCTCCCTTGCTCTGCCATTCATACACCATGTTTTCGGCCAGCAGCACGTAATGCCACGGCAGGCTGGCGCGCAAGTCCGCTGGCAACTCGTTGAGGCGCTGGCACCAGGCGGTGGCGGCCTTGAGCTTGCGCTGCACATTCGGGTTCATCACCTGCTGCGTGGCCTTGGTTTCCACCAGATAGACGGCCTGCGCCGTGCGCACCAGAAAATCCGGCGAGTAAAACGCGGGCAGGCCGTCGTCCTTGACATAGCGCAGCCGGGCAAAGGTGTGGCGGTTTTCGCTCAGCTTGCAAAACGCCTGCACGTTGGTGTCGGCCTGCGCCCAATGGATGACAGCGCGCTCCAGCCCGCCGCTGTGCGCGGGCCAGGCCAGGCGGGTGTAGATGCACTTGGACACTTCCATCGAATGGCTCTCGCGCATCAGCAGGCGCGGCACTTCGCTCAGGTGCCGCAAATGCACCTCGGTTTTGCCGGTGATGTGCTTTTGCTCCGACTCCAGTAGCGCCACGGCAAACACCTTGGTGATGTGGTCGAGCACCGGCTGGAGCAGCAGCACGCGCCAGTTCTCGCCCTCCAGCGGGTTGAAGGCCGCGTCAAACAGCTGGGTCCAGATGTAGTCGTCCAGCCAGCCGGTCAGCTCGGCCGTGTTGACCTGCAGATAGGGCTTGGCCAGATGGGTGGCAATTTTGTTGCCTTTGGGCAGGGGCTCGCTCAGCGCCTGGCTGATGCGCCGCGTCAGGCGCGACAAATATTCGTTGTAGCCGCCCACGTTCATCACCGCGCCATCGACGCGGTAGTCGCCAAACAGCGTGGCGCTTTGCAGGTCTTGCGAGATGAAGGTGTCGCCCTTGCCCAGCAGGCCGGTGAGCTGCTCCACGCTCAAGGCGGTGAAGGCGGGCAGGGCGGCCAGATCCGGCGCATGGTGGTCGCGCACCTCGTCGGCCTCCTGCAGGATGAAGGGGATACCGAAGTCGAAGGCCTCGAAGCCTTCGCGCAGCTCGGCGGCCATCACGTCGCCGGTGGCGGACAGGTCATCCATGCCGTCGCCCGTCGCGCCCGCCAGACCTTCCTGGATCAGGTCTTCATAGAACGACTGAAATGCCGGGTGTTCGACGATTGACAGCACATCGAGCAGGCTGCCCGGCTCCTGACCAGCGTTGATGCGCTGGCGGTTCTCGTCCTTGAGGCTGGTGTATTCATCGTCGCGCCACATCAGCCGCAGGCCGCGCCCGATGGTTTGCTCCAGCAGAATCTGCGCCTGCGATGAGCGCAGCGGCACGATGACGCAGATGTTGTTCACGTCAAAACCCTCGCGCAGCATCAGCACGCTGACGATGACTTTCGGGCTGGCGTGGTGATCCACGCTGAACAGGCGCTGGCGCACCGGCGCCCAGTCCTTTTCACCCAGCTCGGCTTTCTTGCCGGAGTCGATCAGCATCACCTCATCTTCGCTCCAGCCGGTTTCTTCCTGAAAGAAAGCCGCCACCAGCGGCGACACCGTGGTGTCTTCGCACACCACCAGCATCTTCGGGTGGCGCGTGGGGTCGATCCGGGCAAAGTCCTTTTCCAGCTTGCGCAGTTTTTGCAGCCCGGCGCGCAGCATCACGCGCTGGCCTTCGCTGAGCGCCGGGTTGCCTTGTTCGTCGCGCACGGCTTTGAAGTCCAGCGGCAGCGCGCCAATCTCTTTGCGCCGGTCCAGCACCAGCGACTTGACCAGCCCGGCGCGCATGGCGCTTTTGAGGTCAAAGTCCGTGATGATGTGCGGGAAGTACACCTTGCGCTTGTTTTTGCCGGAGCCCACATCGTTGTAAGGCGTGGCGGAAAAATCCATCTGCACAAAGCGTCTGCCCTTGGTGGCGGCGATGCGGCTCAGGCTTTTTTGCCATTCGACTTCGGTGCTCTCGCCTTCACGCTTGAATTCGTGGATGTGGTGCGCCTCGTCGTTGAACACCATCAGCTCGGGCAGTTCGGCCAGAAACTCCAGCACATTGCCGCGCGCGTAGCGCCGGTCCAGCACGTCCAGGCTGTTGCCGGTGGCGCGGCCCGGCATGAGCGGCAATACCGCGCTGATGACCTGCTGCGGCTCCAGCGGCGCGCCCGGCGCGTCAATGTCTTGCACCTCTTCGGCGGCGCTGTCGCTGTCATTGAGCAGGTGCCAGTTGGTGATGGCAATCATGCCCTTGCCGGTTGCCTTGAGGCCAATCTCGGTTTTGCTGCAAACATTGCCGCGCACAAAAGCAAACACCAGCTCGCGGTACGCCTCCGGGATGAACAGATCGGCCACTTTCACGATGTCCGAAGTGGAAAAGTCACGCGCCGAGCCGTTGCCGTTTTCAATCAGTCTGCCGCAGAAGGCGTCCAGCAGCCGCTCATAGACGATCAGCCCCGGCGCCACCACCATGAATTGGCGGGTAAAGCGGGCGTCGTCAATGCCCTCGGCCAGCGCCGCCGTCTTGTTCAGCAACTGCCAGATCAGGAGCGCCTGCAGCACCCAGGTCTTGCCGGTGCCCGTCGCCATCTTGAAGCAGTATTTCGGGTGCGCGTGTTTGTCCTGCGCCACCTCGTTCAGCCGTGTTCCCGCCAGCAGCGCATCGGGCGCGCAGGCGCGGTACAGGTCCAGCAGCGTCCAGCGTGCCTGATCCTGGCCCAGCACCTCGTGCGCCACGATGGCGTTCAAAATGGACTGCTTCTGGCCGGGGTGAAAGTTCAGCCCCTGCTGCTTGCGCTCCAGCACCCGGTCTTCGCCGAACCACCACAGCAGCAGCTCGGCGGTGGTGGGTGTCACCAAGTCCAGGATGTCGGCGGCGCCGGACTCCAGGCCGATGCAGAGCTGCCGGGTTTTGGCGGTCAGGGCGGTGGAAAGGGCGAGCTGGTCGTTGAAAGATTTTTGAGTCATGGCCGTGAGCGGTAAGGGAAGGGGCGGCGTGGGAAAATGCGGCGTATGTCAGACATCGTCAAACCGCCGCGCACGCCCTGGGGTACTTTCCCGGATGTGCTGATCCACGCCAGCGAGTCGGCGGTCAAGCAGCATCCGGCCTATAAGGCGGCCAAGTCGGGGGATGATGATGAGGCGGCTGAGCTGATTTTTGACACCTTTAGCATCGAAAAAACGCTGGCGCTTGACGCATTGGCTGCAGGGCGCACGCCTACCTTGGTGAGCGCGCACGCCTTCGAGCGCGAGGGCGTCAATGCCATTCCAGAGGTGTTTGCCGATCAGCTTGGCAAAGTGCTCGGTTGGCCCGTGGATACCGGGGTGGTGCAGGTCAATGTGGTGTCGCATACTGGAGCCAACGGCTTTTGGCGGCTGGCCCGGCAAGCCGAGTTTGAAGGCCCGGTGACGCCGGGGCTTGATTACGTTCTGGTGGATGACTTTGTCGGCATGGGTGGCACACTGGCGAACTTGAAGGGCTATATCGAATCCAACGGCGGTCATGTGGTGGCGGCGGTATCCTTGACCGGCAAACCCCACTCCGCCAAACTGGCGCCGACGCCAGAGCGCTTGAATGAACTGAGGGAAAAACATGGAACAGACTTTGAAAACTGGTGGATCGGGCAATTCGCTCACGGCTTCGACGCGCTTACTGAATCAGAAGCTCGGTACCTCGCCCGCACCGAGACGGCTGACACCATCCGAGATCGCATTGCTGCGGCAGAGTAAACAGGAAATAGCCAAGCGTTTTCCTGAAAACTGCGCACGCCACACCCGCTGAAAACTCAAGTCGGCGCTCACGCACCGCTGACCGTCGTCACCACTTCCGCCTCAAACCCGAACACATCCACTACCCGCACGCAAACCTTACGCGGGCCGGGCTTGGCGGGAACGGTCACGCTGGCCTGCGTCACCACGCGCAGTGCGTCGTCATCGTTCGCGGTGTTGCCCCGGTAGTCCTGCCAGACGGAGCGAAACACCCTGCCGTCATAGTCCGGGTCCACCGCCCAGTATTCAATCAGCGCCAGCGGCTCTTTGTTAATCACCGCCTGCAGCTTGAGCCGGTTGGCGTCGTCCAGGTTGATGGCTTCGGGCGACAGCAGCACGTAGTTTTTCAGCCGGACGGTCAAAGTTTCCTGGCCGCAGTCGGCTTGGCGCGTCACCGGATGAATCGTCAAATACTGCAGCGACGAAAACCGCACCTGCCCGCGCAGCTTGTCGATGCCGCCTTTTTTCTTCAGCCTGTCCATCAGGTCGGGCGGAATCACCAGCACTTCGAGGCGCGAATCGTTCAGCGCGGTGATGGCCTCGCCAATCGAAGGCTCGAAATTCCAGCCCAGCACCACGACGCGGTCCCAGCCGCCCATCAGGCTGTCGCGCTGGGCGATGGCTTTTTTCAGCGTGGCCGTGCCGGTCAGCTTGTTGGGCGAATCGGCCAGCACCAGCGTTTTGCTGCTCCGGCCTGCGCCCAGGGCCAGACCGGCAATCTGGCCGAGGTTGCGCTGGGCGTTGTATTCGGGCGGCAGTGGTAGCGCGCCGTAGAGCGAGAGCACGATCTGGGACAGGTCACCGATGCGGAAATCGCGCCCCAGCGTGGCCTTGGCGGCTTCGACCTGGTAGTCGCCGATGGCCTGGTAAAGAAAGGGCTTGGCGTCCTGGTCGATCAGGCGCTTGCGCATGATCATGCAGGCGGGCTTGCCCAGGTCGGTGGTGATCCAGCGGCGGCCGAGTTTTTCGGCTGCCGCCGCCGTGGTGCCGGAGCCGCCGTTGAAGTCGGCGACGAGGGAATTTGGATTTGAAGAGGCTCTGATGATCCGCTCCAGCAGGGTCAATGGCTTTTGAGTTCCATATTCCAGTGCTTCTCTGGCCTGGGCTTGCACGGGCTGCAAGTCGGCCCAGATGTCCTGTAGCGGAATGCCCTGCATGTCTTGCAGATAGCGTTTCTGGCGGGGAACCGTGCCGGGCTTTGTCTGGATGATTCGTCCTTGTGCGTACAGCTCTTGCATCCGCTTTTCGGAAAAGCGCCAATACCGGGTAACGCCGAGAAATTCGTAGTACGGATTGCCCTTGCCTGAGCCGCCCGGTGCCGTAATGTCGCTGAGCTGGAATTTGCCTGCGCTGTCCTCGTGCCGGTAAAAACTCTCGATGTAGTCGTCGGTATAGGGTGTGAACACCGGATTCCAGATGTGGTTCTGTGATTTGCTGTAGAAGAAGATCGAATCGTGGATGCGGCCCATATGCGTCGCACCTTGCGTGATGTCGCCTTTGGCCGTTTGCCGCTTCCAGATGATTTCGTTCACGAAGCAGTCTTTCCCGAACACCTCGTCCAGGATCATCTTGACGTAATGCCCCACATGCCAGTCCAGATGCACATAGATCGAGCCGGTCTCGGCCAGCAGCTCGCGCATCAGAATCAGCCGGGGCGTAATCATCGCCAGATACGAGGCCGTGCCGTCGCTCCAAGTGTCGGAATAGGCGAACTGCTCAATCACCGTCGGCTTTTGCTCCAGCTCCACGCCGGGTAAGTTCACCTTGGTGCGGTAGTCGGCCTTGGAGTCAAACGGCGGGTCGATATAGATCAAATCCACCATTCCGCGCAACGACGGCGTGTTCTCGTCGCCCGCCAGCAGTGCGGCCATCGCCAGCAGGTTGTCGCCGTAGATCAGGCGGTTCGTCCACGGCTGGCTTTCTGTGGCGCTGGCCTCGCCCAGCATCGGCTGCGGACTGTCAATCAGGCTGCGCTGGCCGGGGGCGAACACTTCGCGCTGCGCCGTGCGCGCCTGCTGCGTGATCCAGTCCTGCGCCGCGCTGTCCCTGGCGGGCAGCACCACCTCGCGGGTTTGCAGCGTCACGCGGTGGCGGTTTTCCAGGCTTTCGAGGATTTTGGCCGCCTCTTCACGGCCACGTTTGACGATCTCGGGGAGTTGTTCGAGCAGGGATTTGGGCATAGGGCGTGTTGCTGGCAACATGCCGCCTCAAGAACAGCGCCCATGCCCCATTCAACCAATAGTTAAACAAAGTATTGAATCAATCGTACAACACGAAGTTTAGTAATTTAGCCACTGAAATTTAATTTTCGAGCATGAACAACAAGCTCGAATTTGCCCAGCGGCTACAAGCCGCAATGGTCGCCGCCGGTCTGGAGCCTCGTCCGGGTGTGCTCCTGAACCAGTTCAATGCCAACTATTGGGGGCGCTCTGTGAGCTTTCAGGCCGTGTCGCGCTGGCTGCGCGGTGAAGCCATTCCCGAACAGGACAAACTTCTGGTGCTGGCGGAAATCCTGAAAATTCAACCCGAGGTGCTGCGCTTTGGCGACGCAGTGCGTCAGTCAGTGCAGCAGCACCGCAAACGCTGGGACGAAGGTGTCAGTTACCTAGAGCGTGAAACTTTCGACGCTTTTTTGAAACTGCCCGCGCCCCAGCGCAAGATCATCCGCGAGGTGATTTTGACTTTTGCCAAGGTTTACACCGATAGCGAAGCAAAACCGGGCAAGCCGCAGGCTTGAGTTCCGTTACCAGCCGTCTCTACAAAGCGGCCATGCTGCGCATCAAGGCCGACTACAACGTGGTGACGCGCGAATTGCGTAACGCCCGGCTGGTCGAGTTTGTCGAGTACGTACCCCGCGTCGATGAGGATGAACTGGTGGGATGCGGCATTGAAAAAGGGGCCGCAGCCCCTTTTTTGTTTTTGAGGCTGATTTATTCAGCCCCGTTCCCGGCAGCGCCTCAAACCAAATGAACCGGCTCCTGTGAATTCGTCACCGGCAGCATCTCGCCGGTCTTGACGAAGTTGGAATGCCAGGACAGCGCCTCGTCGAGCAGGTGCGGCGTGTGCTGGCCGCCACCGGATTTCTGGGCGCGTTCAAAATAATCCAGCAGCGCCGGACGGAAGTCGGGATGGGCGCAGTTATCGATGATGAGGCGCGCGCGCTGCGTCGGCGAGTGGCCGCGCAGGTCGGCAAGACCTTGTTCCGTGACGATGATTTCCACGTCATGCTCGGTGTGGTCCACATGCGAAACCATAGGCACGATGCAGGAAATCGTGCCGTTTTTCGCCGTGGAAGGCGTCATGAAAAACGACAGATAGGCGTTGCGCGCAAAGTCGCCCGAGCCGCCAATGCCGTTCATGATGCTGGTGCCCATGACGTGGGTGGAGTTCACGTTGCCGTACAGGTCGGCCTCGATCATCGCGTTCATCGCGATCACGCCCAGGCGGCGCACGACTTCGGGGTGGTTGCTGATTTCCTGCGGGCGCAGCACGATGCGCTCGCTGTAGAAATGAATGTTCTCGTTGAAATCGGCCAGCGCGTCCGGGCTGAACGACAGCGCCGTCGCCGAGGCCTTGACCAGCTTGCCCGAGCGCAGCATGTCCAGCATGCCGTCCTGCAGCACTTCGGTGTAGGCCGTCATGTTCTCGAACGGGCCTTTGTTCAGGCCCGCCAGCAGTTCGACTTCCTTGCTCAGGAACTTGATGATGTGACCGGCAATGCGTTCAGAATTTTCGTCCGGCGCGGCAAACGCTGAATTGCGGTCGGGCTGGTGCGTTTCGACGACGGCGATGACCTTGCTCAGGTCGCATTTCAGATACGCGTCGCCGATGCGCTCGCCGGGGCCGGTCAGCGGAATCGGGCGGCGGTGCGGCGGCAGGTGCGTGTTGTAGTAGATGTCATGCATGCCTTCGAGTCCGGCGTTTTGCAGGCTGTTGACTTCCAGGATGATGTGGTCGGCCAGATCCAGCCAGGTCTTGTTGTTGCCCACCGAGGACGAGGGAATCAGCCGTCCGTCGGGCAGGACGCCCGCGACTTCAACCACTGCCACCTTCAGGTGGCCCAGAAAACCGAACCAGGCCAGCTGCGCAACGTGCGACAGGTGAATGTCGGTGTACTGGGTTTGCCCGGCGTTGATCTGCTTGCGCACCGTCGGATCGGACTGGTAGGGCAGGCGCATTTCGATAGCGTGGGCTTTGGCCAGCACGCCGTCGAGTTCGGGCGCGGTCGAGGCGCCCGTCCACAGGCCGATGCGGAAGTCTTCTCCGGCGGCGTGCAGCTTTTCGATGCGGTTGGCCAGCGCCTGCGGCACGGCCTTGGGGTAGCCCGCGCCGGTAAAGCCGCTCATGCCCACATTGGCACCGGCGGGAATCAGGGCGGCGGCCTCGTCGGCGGACATGATTTTGGCTTGCAGGGCAGCGTTCTGCACGCGATTGGCGAGGGACATCAGGGCAACTCCGGGTTGAGGGGATGGGCAGCGCGATAGCGCACGGCGAAAGGCTGGAATCTTAGCAGGCCGTCGTTCTTTTATTAAGGGTTAACCCTTGTTCAGCGTCGAAGTCAGCCCGCAAAGCGTTTGATCCAGCGCAAAAAACAGCAACTTTCCCGGCGCCAAAGTGGCGCGAAGAATTTTTTCTGTGCTTGTTTTAGCTGAGAATTGTTTCGCTTTTATGTCTGTAAAAGCACGAGTTTTCTTTTTCTGTTCAAATCCTGCCCCTACTCATAGCCTTCAAAATTATTAATTTAAGTAAATAATTTGGCTTTTCTCAGTTGGGCAAGACCAACGCAAGGGGAAAACGCTCATTGTCGGTAAAGCTGAAAAACTTGAAACTTGAGTAGTTACCTCATTTTTTGCAATTTGTGCAGCCACGGCCCCCTGTCTGGCTGCGCCCACTCTGGAATTTCACCATGTCACGTCGCCGCTTTCTTTCCATTGGCTCCAAACTGGCAGCGGTTTCGCTGGCGCCCGCGTTGATCCGCACGGCCAGCGCCCAGGAAGGCGTCAGCGCCAAAACCGTCACCATTGGCTGCTCCTGCGCCTTGAGCGGCCCGCTGGGCGGTTTCGGCGTTGCCGTCAAAGTCGGCGCCGATGCGGCGATGGCGCAGATCAATGCCAAGGGCGGCGTGCAGGGCCGCCAGATCGAGCTGCAAATGCTTGATGACGGCTATGTGCCGCAGCGCACCGCTGACAACGTCAAGAAAATGATCGGCGACGGCAACGTGTTTGCGCTGATGTCCTGCATGGGCACGCCCAACAATGCGGCCATCCTGCCGATGGTCGAAGCGTCCAGCATGCCCTATCTGGCACCGCTGACGGGCGCCTCGTCGCTGCGCAATACCGGCACCCGCAACGTCTTTCATGTGCGCGCCAGCTACACCGACGAGACGCAGCGCCTGGTGCAAAAGCTGCTGGGCATGGGCATCAAGGATCTGGGCGTGGTGTATCTCGACAACGCCTTTGGTAAAGAGCTGCTGGCCGACGCCACCGCTGCAATGGCTGTCAAGGGGGTGCAGCCGGTCGCCCAGGCGGCGCTGGCCACCGATGGCAAAAACCTGTCCGAAGTGGTCGCCAAGATCATGGCAGGCAAGCCAGCCGCCGTGCTGCTGGGAACGGCAGGCTCGGCATCGGTGGCGTTGATTGAGGCGCTGAAGAAAGTCTCGCCGATGATGCCGCTGGTCGGCCAGAGCGTGACGCTGTCGGCGCTCGACCAGAAGAATCTGGGCGCGATGGGTTCCGGCCTGGCGCTGAGCATGGTGTTTCCCGATGCGAACCGCGCCAAGACCCCGGTGGTGCGCGACTACCAGGCGGCGATGCGCGCCATCGGCAAGGATGAGTTCTCGCAGGGCAGCTTGGAGAGTTACATCAACACCCGCGTGCTGGCCGAGGCACTGGAGCGCGCCGGACGCGACCTGACGCGCACCAAGCTGCGCACGGCCCTGCTCAGTTTTGACAGGTTTGATCTGGGCGGCTTTAGCGTGGACTACTCGAAGGCCGCCTCGTTTGTCGGTTCGCGCTATGTCGATCTGGGCGTATTGGGCGCGAACGGCCGTTTCATCGGCTGACCGACGGGGGCGTTTTTTCTGCAGGCCGCAGCGGCCCGCTGAAGGCCCGCTTAGCCGCAGGGCTTGAGGGGCTGGCCCGATACATGCAGGATCAGCGTTTTGGCCTTGGCCTGCAGGGCTTTGTCGGCAGCGGGAAGCCGGATCCAGCGGTTCGGCAGTTCAGGCTTGTCCTGCACGACTTCGGCTGAATTGATGCCGCGCTTGGCGAGTTTGGCCAAAGCGGCTTTGGCTTGCGCCTGCGTGTGGTAACTGCCCAGCGACAGGCCGGAGTTGAGTTCGGGGCTGGCCGGGGTGTCAACTGAAATGCCCGCGCGCTCCAGTTGGGCGCGCTTTTTTTTCAGCGCCTCCTTGCTGGGGTAGTCGCCGAGATAAACAATCCAGCGAACCGGCTCTTTCACGGTCACAAATGACCAGCTGCCTGCGGGCAGGCCCGCCTGCAGGCGCCCGCGCATCGCGCTGGCCTGACGTTCGGTAAAAAGACCGGCCTGCAGGCACTGGCGCGGCACGGGCGTCGCAACGGGTGCGACAGGCGTTGCGACGGGCGCCGCAATATGCGCTGCAACTGGAACTAAAGCAGGCACCACAACTGGCGCGGATGCTGGCGGTAATGTGAGCGCGGGGGCGGGCGCTGAGGCAGGCGCCGCTGGCGCGCTGGCTGCGGGTGTTGGTGTTGGTGAAGACGCGGCTGCCTTTGGGCTGTCAGCGGCGCTGCCCGCTGCAACCGGGGCTGACGCTGCGCCTGAGGCCGTTGAGGCCGCAGAGGCGGGCGGCTGGGCCGAACCCGGTTCCAGCAGCTGAATCGCTTCGGGCCGGATCTGCTGATTCAGCCGCTCGGGCTCGGCCTGATTCGCCGGGCCAAAGCCATAAGGCGCCAGCAGGCTTTTCACCCAGACCAGGTACAGCAGATTGGCCAGCACCAGCACCAGCACCAGCGCCCTCAGCATGGCAGGCCGTTTCTCATGGCGCCAGCGGGCGCAGCGGACTGTGGCCGCACGCTGACTTCCGAGCTGCTGACTTCGACCATGCTAGCGGCCGTGTGGACGCGCAGCGCGCCGCTGTCGCTGACGCCGTGGGCCGTGCCCTCGGTGCCGTCGGAGAGCTGCACCGCACGGCCTGCCAGCGCGTCGCGCGCCGCAAAGCGGGCCTGAAACGGCGCAAAGCCGAACTGCTCGAACGCCAGCACCGTCTGCACCAGCGCTGGCACGATGCGCCCCAGGGCTTCGGCGGCGTCCATGTCGGGGTGCAGATCCTGCAGGCAGCCGGGCGCAACGGCGGCGCCCGCCAAAGCCGCTGCAGCCGCAGGCGTCTCCAGTGCCACCGGCCGGATGTTGACGCCGATGCCGATCACCACCTGACGCAGGCCGTTTCCGTTGGCGGTTTCGACCAGAATCCCGGCCAGCTTGCGCTCGCCCTGCGGCGTGGACAGCCACAGGTCGTTGGGCCATTTCAGGCCGATGCGCGGCGTGCCGCTGTGGCGTGCCTGCCCGGCGGGCGGCGGCTCCAGGCTCTCAGCCAGACTGATGCCGATGGCCAGCGACAGGCCGGACCAGTCCAGCGGCTGCAGCGGCAGGCCCAGCGAAAACGTCAGGCTGTCGCCGCGCTGGCTTTGCCAGGCGCGCCCCAAGCGTCCGCGCCCGGCGCTTTGCTGCTCGGCCACCAGCAGCAGCGGCTCGGGCTGCGGTGGGCGCCCCGGCCCGCCCTTGAAGCGGCGCATCAGCTCGGTGTTGGTCGAATCGATTTCGGGCAGCACTTCCACCGTGAAGCCGGGCAGGGCTGGCGCCACGGCCTCCCAGATGGCCTCGGCGGGCCAGCGGATTGGCGTGTTGGTAAAGGAGTTCACGAAAAGCTTATGGCGTTGGGGAAAGCATCAACGATAGCAAAATAAGCGCCCACGGTGAAGCTCAACGCTGGGGCTTCTTTTTGTCCTTGGGCGTCAGCATCGTGCCCCGGCAGCTGGCCGCACCGCACCAGCAGCGGTACTCGGCCAGCAGCTTTTTTGTGTAGCGGGCGTCAATCATCAAGCCGTAGTCGTAAAACAGCTCTTCGCCCGCCGCGATGTTGCGCAGCGCCTTGATGAAGACGCGCCCGTCGTCCTCGTCGGCCAGGCAGTTGGGCGCGCAGCTGTGGTTGATCCAGCGCGAGGAGTTGCCGCCCACGTTGGCGTCAATCACCAGCCCGCTTTCGAGGTGAAAGTAAAACGTGTGATTGGGCTGCTCCGGGTCGTGCGGATGGCGCTCCAGCGCCTCGGGCCAGTCGATGACCTCGCCGACATACTCGATCAGCGTTTCGCCCTCGGCCAGGTCTTGCAGCGCGAAAACGCCCTTGCCATGCACGCCGGAGCGGCGGGTTTGAATCCGGCGCCGGTCGCTGCTTGATGACTGATTTTTTGGCACGGCGGTTTTTTTGGTATGGTTAATTCATGTGTGTGCGTGCGCACCGGCGCGCGTACAGGCGCGTGAGAGCCGTATTGTAGTGAGGCATGACGCCCTCCACCGCAGAGGCTTTACGATACGCACCAGAAACAAGCCAGCATGGCAAAAGTGGGGAACTGTCCCTAAAAATGGACAAGATAGAAGAACTCTTATGAAAACACTGGTAATTGCCGAAAAACCTTCCGTGGCGCAAGATATTGTGCGCGCCCTGACGCCGACGGCGGGCAAGTTTGAAAAGCACGACGAATACTTTGAAGGCGATGACTGGATCGTCACCTCGGCGGTCGGCCATCTGGTCGAAATCCAGGCGCCCGAGGAATTTGACGTCAAGCGCGGCAAATGGAGCTTTGCCAATCTGCCGGTGATTCCGCCGTATTTCGACTTGAAACCGATGGACAAGACAAAGACGCGGCTGAACGCCATCGTCAAGCTGATCAAGCGCAAGGATGTCGGCGCGCTGGTCAACGCCTGCGACGCGGGCCGCGAGGGCGAGCTGATTTTCCGTCTCATCGAGCAGTACGCCAAAAGCAAGCACCCGGTCAAGCGTCTGTGGCTGCAGTCGATGACGCCCGCCGCCATCCGCGACGGCTTTGCCGCGCTGCGCAGCGACGCGCAAATGCTGCCGCTGGCCGACGCGGCGCGCTGCCGCTCCGAAGCCGACTGGTTAGTGGGCATCAACGGCACCCGCGCGATGACGGCGTTCAATTCGCGCGACGGTGGTTTCTTTTTGACGACGGTGGGCCGGGTGCAGACGCCGACGCTGTCGGTGGTGGTCGAGCGCGAGGAAAAAATCCGCAAGTTTGTCAGCCGTAATTACTGGGAAATTCATGCGACGTTTGCCGCCGAGGCGGGTCAGTACCCCGGCAAATGGTTTGATCCGAAGTGGAAAAAAGCCGCCGCGCAGGCCGCCCAGGCCGCCAACGCCAACGCCAACGCCAGCAACGGCGAAGGCGCCGAACCCGACCCGGAATTGAAAGCCGACCGCGTCTGGAGCGCCGCCCAGGCGCAGGCCATCGCCGACGCGGTGCGCGGCCAGAGCGCCACCGTGACGGAAGAATCGCGCCCAACCACGCAGGCGCCGGGCATGCTGTTCGATTTGACCTCGCTGCAGCGCGAGGCGAACGGCAAGTTCGGCTTTTCCGCCAAAACCACGCTGTCGATTGCCCAAAGCCTGTACGAAAAGCACAAGGCGCTGACCTACCCGCGTACCGATTCGCGGGCGCTGCCGGAAGACTATGTGCCGGTGGTCGAGCAGACTTTTCAAATGCTCGCAAGCAGCAGCATGACGCATCTGGCGCCGCACGCGGCCACGGCGCTGAAGGGCCATTACATCAAGCCGAGCAAGCGCATTTTTGACAACGCCAAGGTCAGCGACCACTTCGCCATCATTCCGACGCTGCTGGCGCCCAGCGGCCTGTCTGAAACCGAGCAAAAGCTCTATGACCTGGTGGTGCGCCGCTTCATGGCGGTGTTTTTCCCGAACGCTGAATTCCTGGTCACGACGCGGGTGTCAGTCGCC
>JAPLPS010000086.1 GCA_026400075.1 Polaromonas sp. | reverse complement strand
ATCGAGCGCCTGGCCAGCGAGCCGGACGCCGATGTCAAGGTTGCGCTGAAAGCCGCGCTGGCCAAGGTCGAAGCCTCGCTGGTCTGGGGCGACAAGCTGGGCGCGATTTTCAGCGGCATCAGTCTGGGCAGCATTTTGCTGCTGGTCGCGCTGGGGCTGGCGATCACTTACGGCCTGATGGGCGTCATCAACATGGCGCACGGCGAGCTGATGATGATTGGCGCTTACGCCACGTATGTGGTGCAGGGCCTGTTTCAAAAATACCTGCCCGGCGCGTTTGACTGGTATCTGTTAGCGGCCGTGCCGGTCGCCTTCATGGCCTCGGCGCTGGTCGGCGCGGCGCTGGAGCGCGGCGTGATTCGCTTTCTGTATGGCCGCCCGCTGGAGACGCTGCTGGCCACCTGGGGCATCAGTTTGATGTTGCAGCAAGCCGTGCGAAGCATCTTCGGCGCGCAAAACGTCGGCGTGGAAAACCCGGTCTGGATGAGCGGCGGCGTGCAGGTGCTGGGCAATTTGTCGCTGCCCTACAACCGTCTCGTCATCATCGGTTTTGCGGTGGCGGTGTTGCTGGGCATGGCTTTCTTGATCAGCAAGACGCGGCTCGGCCTGTTTGTGCGCGGCGTCACGCAAAACCGCCCGATAGCGTCCTGCATGGGCGTGAACACCGCCCGCATTGATACGTATGCGTTTGCGCTGGGTTCCGGGATTGCCGGGCTGGCCGGTTGCGCGCTGAGTCAGGTCGGCAACGTCGGGCCGGATCTGGGCCAGGGCTACATCGTCGATGCCTTCATGGTCGTCGTGCTGGGCGGCGTCGGCCAGCTGGCGGGCACGGTGTATGCGGCGCTGGGCCTGGGTATCTTGAACAAATTTCTCGAAGGCTGGGTCGGCGCCGTGCTGGCCAAAATCGCCGTGCTGGTGTTCATCATCGTCTTCATCCAGAAGCGGCCCCAGGGCATCTTCGCGATGAAGGGCCGTTCGGCAGAGGCATAAACATCATGAGCACACCTTTTCCCACCATCAAAGACTCCCTGCTTGCGGAGCAGGGAGCGCAGCCTTCCGCCCAAGCCAGCGCACCGCAGGCCGTGGTGTTACCCGTCAAAGGCCCGTTGCTGACGCGCACTGGCTGGAGCGCCTTTATCGTCGCGCTGATCGTCGTCTGCGCCGTCGCGCCGATATTGAATCTGTGGGTGCCGGAAGGCAGCCCGCTGCACATGAGCACCTACGCCGTCGCGCTGCTGGGCAAAATCATGTGCTACGCGATAGCCGCGCTGGCGATGGATTTGATCTGGGGCTACACCGGCATTTTGTCGCTGGGCCACGGCGTGTTTTTTGCGCTCGGCGGCTACACGATGGGCATGTACCTGATGCGCCAGATTGGCGCCGATGGCAATTACAAAAGCAACCTGCCCGACTTCATGGTCTTCCTCGACTGGAAAACGCTGCCCTGGCACTGGACCTTCAGCGACAGCTTTGCCGCCACGCTGTTGTTGATCGTCGCGGTGCCTGCGCTGGTCGCCTTTGTGTTTGGCTACTTCGCCTTTCGCTCGCGGATCAAGGGCGTGTACTTTTCGATCATCACGCAGGCGATGACGTTTGCCGCGATGCTGCTGTTTTTCCGCAACGAAACCGGCTTTGGCGGCAACAACGGCTTTACCGACTTCAAGCGGATTCTGGACATTCCGATTGCCACGCCGTCGATGCGGATGACGCTGTTTGTCATGACCGGGCTGACGCTGCTGGGCTTCTTCCTGTTCGCCAAATGGTTGGTGGGCAGCAAGTTTGGCCGCGTGCTGCAAGCCATCCGCGACGCGGAAACGCGGGTCATGTTCTCCGGCTACAGCCCGCTGGGCTACAAGCTGACGATCTGGGTGATTTCGGCGGTGATGTGCGCGGTGGCCGGGGCGCTGTATGTGCCGCAGGTCGGCATCATCAACCCCGGCGAAATGAGCCCGGCCAATTCGATTGAAATCGCCATCTGGGCGGCGGTTGGCGGGCGCGCCAGCCTGATCGGGCCGATTGTCGGCGCGTTCATCGTCAACGGCGCCAAGAGCTGGCTGACCGTCGCTTACCCCGAATTCTGGCTCTACTTTCTGGGCGCGCTGTTTATCGGTGTGACGCTGTTCCTGCCCAACGGTGTCGTCGGTCTGGTGAAAAAACTGCGCAAGGGAAGCGAACAATGACCCCCGATCTGTTTGAAGAAGGCGCGCGCCGCGTGCAGCAACACGCCGCTCTGGAAGCCGCCCGCCCGCACAACACCGAGTCCGGCGGGCGCAGCGCCAGCGAAGGCCGCATCGCCACGCCCGGCGAGGTCGATGTCACGCATGGCCGGATTTTGTATTTGCAGGATGTCAGTGTCAGCTTTGACGGCTTCAAGGCCATCAACAAGCTCAGTCTGGACATTGCGCCCGGCGAGCTGCGCTGCATCATCGGCCCGAACGGCGCGGGCAAAACGACGATGATGGACATCATCACCGGCAAAACCCGGCCCGACGAAGGCACGGTTTTTTTCGGCAGCACGATTGATTTATTGCGCCACAAGGAAGCCGAAATCGCGCAACTGGGCATTGGCCGCAAGTTCCAGAAACCGACGGTGTTCGAGCAACTCACCGTGTTTGAAAACCTTGAACTGGCGCTGAAAACCAACAAGGGCGTGAAGTCGTCAATGTTCTTCAAGCTCGATTCGCGGCAAAGCGACCGGCTCGCCGAGATTCTGGTGACGATTCATCTGGCCAGCAGCGTGGGCCGCCTCGCAGGCAACCTGAGCCACGGCCAGAAGCAATGGCTGGAAATCGGCATGCTGTTGATGCAAGACCCGAAACTGCTGCTGCTCGACGAACCCGTCGCGGGCATGACCGACGAAGAAACGGCGCGCACGGCGGAGCTGTTTCTGACGCTCAAGGGCAAACATTCGCTGATGGTGGTCGAGCACGACATGAGTTTTATCCGCACGATTTCCGAAATCGTCACCGTGCTGTGCGACGGCTCCGTGCTGGCGCAAGGCACGCTCGATCAGGTGCAGGCCGACGAGCGGGTGATTGAAGTTTATTTGGGGCGCTGAACATGCTGAACGTCAAAAATGTGAACCAGTATTACGGCGGCTCGCACATCCTGCGCGATGTCAGCCTTGAAGCCCACCTTGGCAAAGTCACCGTGCTGCTGGGGCGCAACGGCGTGGGCAAAACCACACTGTTGAAATCCTTGATGGGTCTCGTGCCGATCAAAACCGGCACGATGGAGTTCAACGGCCAGCAAATCCAGAACGCCACGCCCTACGAGCGCGCCAGAGCCGGGATCGGCTTTGTGCCGCAAGGCCGCGAGATTTTTGCCCGCCTGACGGTGGAGGAAAACCTGCGCATGGGGCTGGCCTACAAAAGCGCGTCCACGCCGATTCCCGACGAGTTGTATTCGCTGTTTCCGGTGCTCAAGCAGATGCTGAACCGACGCGGCGGCGACCTCTCGGGCGGCCAGCAGCAGCAGCTGGCGATTGCGCGGGCGCTGGCGGCCAAGCCCAAACTCCTGATTTTGGACGAGCCGACCGAAGGCATACAGCCCAGCATCATCAAGGACATTGGCCGCGTGATTCGCATGCTCGCCGACCGGGGCGACATGGCGATTTTGCTGGTCGAGCAGTATTACGACTTCGCCGAAGAGCTGGCCGACGATTACCTCGTCATGGAGCGCGGCGAGTTCATCGCGCGCGGGCTGGGCAAGGACATGCAGGCCAACGGCGTGCGGCAGATGGTGGCGATTTAAGCGCCCCAAAAGCGCCGACATCGCACGACGCTCAAGCCTGTGGGTTGAACGGCAGGTCGTGGCGGTGGCCGGGCAGCAGTTTTTGCACCAGCGGGTGCAACACCTTCTTGTGCGCGGCAATCGCAAAATAATGGTCTTCGACGCCTCCGCAGGCGCCCAGCCGCACGACGCCGTAGCGGCTGATCAGTTCGTCATGAACCAGTTCGGGCGCCGGAAACACGCCCATCCCGGCTGCGCCGAAGGTCTTGAGCAGGGCGCTGTCCTCGAACTCGCCGACGATCCGGGGCCGGATGCCCTGGCGCTCGAACCACTGGTCTAGCCTGGCGCGCACGGCGGCATGGGATGTGGGCAGCAGCACGGCCGTGCTGGCCAGCGACTGCGGAAAATCCGCCTGCGCTGAGGCCAGCAGCGGCGCCGGGGCGTACCAGGCCAGCGGCGAGGTGCCCAGCGCGTGGCTGTAAACCTTCAGGTTCGGGTTCGGCGGCGCCGCCCGGTCGGCCAGCACCACATCGAGCCGGTGCAGCGCCAGTTCGGCCAGCAGATTCTCGAACTTGTCCTCGTGGCACAGCAGGCGCAAGTGGGGCTCTTCCATCACCGGCTGCATCAAGAGCCGCACGGCCAGCTTGGGCAGCGCGTCCGACAGTCCCACCGTCAGCCGCACCCTGGGCGCGCCCAGTGCATCGCCCAGCAGCGCCGGTAACTGCTCGCCGAGCTGAAAGATCTGCTCGGCCTGATTCATGGCCGTCACGCCTGCCTCGGTCAAGGTAAGGCCCCGTCCGGCTGGCTTGAGCAGCACGCAGCCCAGTGCGCGCTCCAGCTCGCGCACCTGGGCGCTGACCGTCTGCACCGCCATGTCCAGCCGCTCGGCCGCCTTGGCCATGCCGCCTTCCTTGGCGACAACCCAGAAGTAATACAGGTGGCGGTAGTTGAAGGGGGTGGTCATTGTCAGGTTTTTTGGAAATTAGCTTCAATAATTATCTGCTTTTTAAAGAGAGATATCGCTTTTATCCTTCAAACCATTGATCCACCACCCTGACTGAAAGGTTCATCACCATGCGTACCTATCCCCGCAACAGCCCGCAAGCGGCCGCCCGGATTCTGGCCCTGGCCATGCTGGCCGATGGTCACCCCTGCGGCGCCGAACTCGCGGTGCTTGAACGCCTGGCGGCGCATGCCCAGCTTGGTCTGCCCCGCGATGAGTTGCAGGCCGTCGTGCAGGCGTTTTGCGAAGACCGGCTGGCCTGTTCTGCGGGCATGAGCTGGCTCGATGTGTGCCTGATGGAGACCGACCCGCTCCAGCAGATGCTGCATGAAATCGACGAGCCCGTGCTCAGGCGCAAGGTGATGGCGCTGTGCCTGAGCCTGGTGGAAGCCGACCGCCAGGTCACCGACAAGGAAGCGCTGCTGCTGGCCGCCATGAGGCGCCAGTGGGGGCTGCAGCCAGAGCCAGCGCTGGCCCTGGGCTAGTTCCACGCTGCCTGGCCCGGCGGCTTGCTCCTCACATCGCCCAGATGCGCGGCGTGGCGGCGGGCAGTTGCCAGAAATGGCCGCGCCAGGCCTGCCAGACCTGTTTCAGCAGCCCCATCGCCGGTTCGACCAGCGGCGCCAGAACGCGCACGACGACCACCTGGCCGTCCGGGCTGGTGGCGCCTGCGCTGGCGCACAGCGGATGCGCGTCAATCACGGCGCGGGCGCAGTCGAGCGCCTGCTCGCGGCGCGGGCGCGTCAGCTTGCTGCCCGCGACAAAAAACAGCGATGCCATGCAGCGCTGCCCGGCCAGCCCGAGCGGGCTGTCCAGCAGCAGTTTGTCGGCGGCGTCAATGCGGGCGCGCTCCAGCCAGACGCCGGGCATTTCAATGTGCTGGCAAAACTGGCCGCGCTCAAACGGCTGATTCGCCACCGGCAGGCCGAACGCCGTCACGTCCCAGCCGATCAGCTCGGCGCCGGGAGCCAGGTTCATCGTCAGGCGGTTTTCGGCCAGGCAGCCGCTGTAGCAAATCGCTTCGAGCGGCAGCCATTCGAGCCGGGCGCCTGCTTCCAGCGACAGCCGGGTGTTCTGCAGCGCACGCTCGCCGCTGGAGCGGTAAAAGCGCGTCGCGCCGGGCGTGGTGATCAGGCCGTGCGCGCCGGTGCCTGCGCTGAAGCTCAGATCCAGCGTGTCGCCGCCGACCAGCCCGCCGGGCGGATGGACGATGACGTTGTGGCAGATGCCCGGCCCTTCCGGGTACAGGCTTTGCAAAATCCGCAGCGGCCCGTTGTGGCGGAAATGGCCGACGGTTTTGTCGGCGTGGCGGGTGTAGTCGAGTTCTAGCGATGCGTTCCAGGTCATCGCTCAAGCCGTGGCAAAGCGCCCGCGCAGGTAGGCGATGATTTTTTCTGAATCGTAGAGCCACTGGCTGCGCCCGTTGGCGTCGGTGATTCTCAAGCAGGGCACTTTGGCCTGGCCGCCGCCTTGCAACAGGGCTTGGCGGTTGTCGCCTTCGGGCTGGGCGTCCAGGCGCTCAATGTTCAGCGACAGGCGGCTGATTTCCTGCCTGACCTTGATGCAGAACGGGCAGGTCGTGAACTGGTACAGCGTCAGCGACTGGCACTGCTGATCGACGGCGGCTTGCGCGGCCTCAAGCCGCTTGACGCCCTCGGGCCGGGTCAGGCTTTCCTTGAGCAGCAGCACCGGGCCAAGGACGGTGCGCAGGGTTCTGAAGAAGAAACGGATAAAAGTTTTCATGGGGGATTTTAGAAGGGCGCCGCAGCGCCTCAGTCGCCCAGCAGCGCCTGGTAGGCGCGGCGCGTTTCGGGCGCGACGGCGGCCAGCGCCTGTTCGTAAGTAGTCTGGTGGCGCATCATCAGCCGCGCCGAGGCGACGGTCTTGGACTTGCAAAACCAGTGGCAGGTGTGCTGCATCAAAAACAGTTCCGCCGACAGCGTGAACGCCTTGGCCTTGGCCGGGCGGCCCTGGCTGTTTTCCACGGCGCGGCTGATGCCCTGGGCGTGAATCGCCAGCGCCTGGCGCAAATCAAACGTCGCATCGGGAAAGATCTGGGTGGCGTAGGGAATCCCCAGCGCCAGCGTGCTGACACGCGCCTGCAGCGCATCGACCTTGGAAAAATCGACCACGAAGCGGCTGAACTGGTCGCTCAGCTTGATCTCGCTGCTGTCGAGTAAGTGCCAGATTTGCTCGCGGCGGCTGGCGTCGGCTTCACCGAGCGCCCGACTGTAGCCTTCGGTCAGGCTTTCCATCAGCTTTTCGATCTGGTAGTTGCCGAGGTGGCTGCCGAGCAGGGCAATGCGCTTGCGCTCGTCTTTGGATTTGAGGATGTAGGCGGCTGCGCCAGCCAGCACCGCCAGAATGAACATGTCCATGAATAGTGACTGCTTCCGGGAGGAAGTTGTTTGTGTTGCTGAAGGGTAGAAGTGTAGGGGGCCGCTTCAGCCCCGCATCAAGGCTTCAATCTCGCTGGACTTGACCGGCACGCCGCGCGTCAGCAGCTCGCAGCCTTCGGCCGTGACCAGTGCGTCGTCTTCGATGCGGATGCCGATGTCCCAGAATTTTTTCGGCACGCCTTTGGCCGGGCGCACGTACAGGCCCGGCTCGACGGTCAGCACCATGCCGGGCTGCAGGATGCGCGAGGGTTTTTTCAAAATTGGCTGGCCTTTGGCGTCTTTTTCGCCGCTGTCCTGCGGGGCGCTGCCGGGCTCGGTGTAGTCGCCGCAGTCGTGGACATCCATGCCCATCCAGTGGCCGGTGCGGTGCATGTAAAACTGCTTGTAAGCGCCCGAGGCCAGCACGTCATCGACATTGCCGTGCTTGGCCTTGGCCAGCAGGCCAGTGTCCAGCATGCCTTCGATCAAGACGCGGGTGGCCGCATCGTGCGGGTCGCTGAAGCGCTGGCCGGGCCGCGTGGCAGCAATCGCCGCTTCCTGCGACGCCTGCACGATGTCGTACAGGATGCGCTGGGCCGAAGTGAATTTGCCGTCGGCCGGAAAGGTGCGGGTGATGTCGCTGGCGTAGCCGTCGAGCTCGCAACCGGCGTCGATCAGGCAGAGCTGGCCCGCTTTCAATTCGGCGTTCCCGGCGCGGTAGTGCAGCACGCAGGCGTTCGCGCCCGCCGCGACGATGCTGGTGTAGGCCGGAAACTGCGCGCCGTGGCGGCGGAACTCGTGCAGCAGCTCGGCTTCAAGGTGGTATTCGCGCAGGCCGTCTTTGACGCTGCCGG
>JAPLPS010000023.1 GCA_026400075.1 Polaromonas sp. | reverse complement strand
CGATCCTGAAAAAGAAAAAGACGCCAACAAGCGCGGCGCCATCGAGCGCGCCCTGACCTACATGGGCTTGGAACCCGGCAAGGCGCTGAACGATTTGTATGTGGACAAGGTCTTCATCGGCTCCTGCACCAACAGCCGCATCGAAGACATGCGCGAAGCCGCCGCCGTGGTGAAAAACATCGGCCAGAAAGTTGCCAAAAACGTCAAGCAGGCGCTGGTCGTGCCCGGCTCAGGACTCGTGAAAGAGCAGGCCGAGCGCGAAGGTCTGGACAAGATTTTCATCGCCGCAGGCTTTGAATGGCGCGAGCCGGGCTGCTCGATGTGCCTGGCCATGAACGCCGACCGGCTGGAGCCGGGCGAGCGCTGCGCCTCGACCAGCAACCGCAATTTTGAAGGCCGCCAAGGCGCGGGCGGACGCACGCATCTGGTCAGCCCGGCGATGGCAGCGGCGGCGGCCGTGTATGGCCATTTTGTCGATATCCGCAAATTTGTCTGAACTTTTTCCAGGGAAAAATCCGATGAAAAACATCACCACCAAATTGATACTGGCAGCCGCCCTGCTCGCCACCTTTGCGCTGTCCGGCTGCAACACCGTTCACGGCATTGGCCAGGACGTGCAGCGCGCAGGCTCCGCCGTTTCCAATGCGGCCAAATAACAGGCTAGATTTCGCATGCAAAAATTCACCACACTCCAAGGCCTCGTGGCCCCGATGGACCGCGAGAACGTCGATACCGACGCCATCATTCCGAAGCAGTTTCTCAAGTCGATCAAAAAAACCGGCTTCGGCATCAACCTGTTTGACGAATGGCGCTACCTGGACGCCGGTTTTCCGGGCCAGGATCCGGCCAGCCGCCAGCCGAACCCCGACTTCGTGCTGAACCAGCCGCGCTACGCGGGCGCGTCCATCCTGCTGGCGCGCAAGAACTTCGGCTGCGGCTCATCGCGCGAGCACGCGCCGTGGGCGATTGACCAGTATGGTTTCCGCGCCATCATCGCGCCCAGCTACGCCGACATCTTCTTCAACAACTGCTTCAAAAATGGCCTGCTGCCCATCGTGCTGCCCGAGGCGCAGGTAGCCGAGCTGTTTGATGCCGTCGCCGCCTTCCCCGGCTACGCGCTGACGATTGACCTGGCGCGCCAGGTCATCGTCAAGCCGCAGGGTGAAGAAATCCCGTTTGACGTGCAGGCGTTTCGCAAATACTGCCTGCTCAATGGCTTTGACGACATCGGCCTGACGCTGCTGCAAAGCGACAAGATCAAGGCCTTTGAAGCCGAACGCCTGGCCGCCAAGCCGTGGCTGAACCACACTGTCGCAGGCTGAAAACCGGCAAGTGCCTGAAAAATCCGCACTGGCCGGACGTGTCAAGGCATCACCCGGCCTGTCACGCACCGCCCGCCACCTCCCATTTCATCGCGCAGGCCTGATTACCTAGCCTGCGCTGCCATCAAAAAGACATTCAAAAATGAAAATCGCAATCCTCCCCGGTGACGGCATTGGCCCGGAAATCGTCGCCGAAGCCGTCAAGGTCTTGAACGTCCTCGACCTGCCCTTTGAAACCGAAACCGCCCTCGTTGGCGGCTGCGCTTACGATGCCTACGGCCACCCGCTGCCCGACGCCACGCTCAAGCTGGCGCAAGACGCCGACGCGACCCTGTTCGGCGCGGTGGGCGACTGGAAATACGACACGCTGGATCGCCCGCTGCGCCCCGAGCAAGCCATTTTGGGCCTGCGCAAAAACCTCGGCCTGTTCGCCAACTTCCGCCCGGCGATTTGCTACCCGCAGCTGGTCGATGCGTCCAGCCTGAAGCGCGAACTGGTGGCTGGCCTGGACATCCTGATCATCCGCGAACTGACCGGCGACATTTATTTCGGCCAGCCGCGTGGTCGCCGCATCGCCACCGACGGGCATTTTCCCGGCGCTGAAGAGGCGTTCGACACGATGCGCTACTCGCGCCCGGAAATCGAGCGCATCGCCCACGTCGCCTTCCAGGCGGCGCGCAAGCGCAAAGCGGCCGGGGGTGAAGGGCGTGTGACCAGCGTCGATAAGGCCAATGTGCTGGAAACCTTCCAGCTCTGGAAAGACGTAGTCACCGAAATCGGCCAGCAATACCCCGACATAGCGCTAGACCACATGTACGTCGATAACGCTGCGATGCAGTTGGTCAAGGCACCGAAAAAGTTTGACGTGGTCGTCACCGGCAATATGTTCGGCGATATTTTGTCGGACGCCGCTGCGATGCTGACCGGCTCCATCGGCATGCTGCCCTCGGCCAGCCTGAACAGCAAGGGCCAGGGCCTGTACGAGCCCAGCCACGGCAGTGCGCCCGACATTGCGGGCAAAGGCGTGGCCAATCCGCTGGCCACCATTTTGAGCGCCGCGATGATGCTGCGCTTCAGCCTGAACCAGCCCGAAGCGGCGGCCCGCATCGAAAAAGCCGTCGATCAGGTACTGACGCTTGGCCTGCGCACGCCCGACATCTACAGCGAAGGCACGAAGCGCGTCGGCACCGTCGAGATGGGCGACGCCGTGGTCAAGGCGCTGGTCGGCTGAAACCAGTAATTGGCAGCTGTGCGGCGAGGCGCTGCGGATTCACGTCTTCAGCGCCGCACAGCTTCGACCCCTCAAACAGACACAGGCTCACTTTGAGACGCCAGCGAACCTGCGTCTGGTGGCGCCTTGTCAGGGTTCACCAAGACAAGCTTGGCTACAATACTATTCATGCGCAAAAGTCCCGCTCTCCTCCCCTGCCCCGCCACGCGGCGAGCGGGAAGCGAGGCGCCGGTTTTTGCCCAGATCACCACAACGACCACCATTAAAGGCTGACAAGCCCGGTTCGTCGTGCCCGTCGGCTCGATGAGCCGGACTCAAAAGCTTTGAATTTTTCATACTTTTTGAAGGGCACTCTCATGAAACTCACAGGCAACCTCACCGGACTCGTCGGCTGGCGCGGCATGGTCGGCTCGGTGCTGATCGACCGCATGCAGGCCGAAGGCGATTTTGAACTGATCGAGCCGGTTTTCTTCTCGACCTCGAACGCGGGCGGCCAAGCCCCGGCACAGGCCAAGAATGAAACCAAGCTCCAGGACGCTTACGACATCGAAGCGCTGAAAAAGTGCGACATCATCCTGACCGCGCAAGGCGGCGACTACACCTCTGAAGTCTTCCCCAAGCTGCGCGCCGCAGGCTGGACTGGCCACTGGATTGACGCCGCCTCGACGCTGCGCATGAACGACGACGCCGTCATCGTGCTGGATCCGGTGAATCTGCCTGTCATCCAGAACGCGCTGGCCAAGGGCGGCAACAACTGGGTCGGCGGCAACTGCACCGTGAGTTGCATGCTGATGGGCGTGGGCGCGCTGTACAAAGCCGGTCTGGTCGAATGGATGACCAGCATGACGTACCAGGCCGCTTCCGGCGGCGGCGCGCAGCACATGCGCGAGCTGCTGAACCAGTACGGCGCGCTCAACGCCGAAGTGCGCCCGCTGCTGGACGACCCGAAATCGGCCATTCTGGAAATCGACCGCCGCGTTCTGGCCAAACAAAAGTCGTTCAGCGCGCTTGAAACCGCCAATTTCGGCGTGCCGCTCGGCGGCAGCCTGATCCCCTGGATCGATAAGGATCTGGGCGACGGCAGCAGCAAGGAAGAATGGAAGGGCGGCGCCGAGACCAACAAGATTCTGGGCCAGGGCGCAGACTTTGGCACCGCAGCGGTTCCGGTTGACGGCTTTTGCGTGCGCATCGGCGCGATGCGCTGCCACAGCCAGGCGCTGACCTTCAAGCTGAAAAAAGACGTGCCGCTGGCCGACATCGAAGCGATGATCGCCGCCGACAACGCCTGGGTCAAAGTCGTACCGAACACGCGCGAAGCCTCGATCAAGGATCTGACGCCCGTGGCCGTCACCGGCACGATGCAGATTCCGGTCGGACGCCTGCGCAAGCTGGCGATGGGGCCTGAGTATCTGGGCGCTTTCACCGTGGGCGACCAGCTGCTCTGGGGCGCTGCCGAACCGCTGCGCCGCATGCTGCGCATTTTGCTGCAGGCGTGAAGAAGTTAAAATTTACAAAATATGGCCGGGTCTGTATGGATTTCGGCCATCATCGCTTGTTACATTACGTTGTCACCCGGCAACGTCTGAAACTTTTAGCTTGAGGCTATTTACCGTGTCAAGACTTAAGTGATACGTTGCCTTGTCAGTCCAATGCCTTGATGTTAAGGTTGTTTTTCAAACATTTGCATCAAGGTTTTTGTGCGCATAAGCAAAATGAAATTACATGGAGCACTGGAGGCTCGGAACCCCATGAATGATCGCGGTCGTTGGCGTATTGGCGCCCTGGCAAGTGCTATTGCGTTGCTCGGTAGCCTGGCAAGTCTTGAAGTCCATGCGTTGTCGCTGGGAAAAATCACCATCCAGTCGGCCTTGGGCGAACCGCTGCGGGGGGAAATTGATGTCACCGACGTCAATCCAGCCGAAGCCTCCAGCCTCAAAGTGGGCTTGGCTTCTGCCGAAACCTTCAGGGCAGCGGGGATGGATTACCCCTCTTCGGCGACCGGGCTTGAGGTCAAGCTGCTGCGGCGCGCTGACAACAGGCCTTACCTGCGCCTGAACAGCAGCCGGGCCATCACTGAGCCCTTCATGGACTTGATTGTGGAAGCCAACTGGGACTCCGGCCATGTCACGCGTGACTACACGATGCTGTTTGACCCGCCGCGCGCCATCGCCAGCAGCGCGCCGCTGATCGCCCCTACGGTGCCCATGCTGTCGCGGCCATCAGTGCCTGTCGCAGGGCCAGTGCCCACGGTAAGGCCGACGGCAGACCTGGCGTCCTCGAAAACCAGGGACAAGGAAACACCAGAAGCGACATCCAGCGCCCCGAAACCATCCGCCGATCCCGCAGATTCTGCGCCAGAGCGCAGCGCATCTCCGGCAGACCGTACTGATCCCCCGGCAGAGCGCGCCATTGCGCCCATCGGGCGTCCCGTGCCGCAGCCAGCGCCTGCAGCAACCGCGCGCGCGCCCAAACCCGCCAAAACGCTGCCAGACGACAGCAGCAGCGAGCAAGTGATCGTCAAAAAGGGCGACACCGCCAACAAGATCGCAGCCAGAAACAAGCCCGCCGACGTTTCACTGGATCAGATGCTGGTCGCGCTCCTGAAACAAAATCCCAACGCCTTCATTGGCGGGAATGTCAACACCATCAAATCCGGCGCGGTGCTGGATATTCCCAAGACCGAAACTGTCAGCGCGCTGTCCAGCACTGAAGCCCGCAAAATCATCGTGGCGCAAAGCAAGGACTTCAACGCTTTTCGCCGCAAGCTGTCCGAAAGTGTCTCCGCCACCGCTGCGACCAGCCCAGACCGCCAGAGCAGCGGCAAGGTGCAAACCGAGGTGCAAGACCATGCTCAAATTGCCCCAGTTCCTGACACGTTGAAGCTCTCGCAGGGCACCATTCAAGCCGGGCCGACGGGCAAGGCCGACGACAAGATCGTCAAAGACAAACAAGCCAAAAGCGACGCCCTCCGCGTCGCTGAGCTGAATAAAAATATCAGCGACCTCAATAAACTGGGAATTCCGCCCGTCACAGCGAGCCGGCCAGCCGCCGTGCCAGCCATCACCGTGGCAACGCCTTCAGGCGTGGCAGTTCCCGTGCCGCCTGCCGCGCCAAAGGCCAGTGCAGCGGCGACCCCTTCATCCGCGCCATTGCCAGCGGCCAGTGTGACCACCCCGAGCGCCGATGCAGCCCTGCCAATCAAGGCGCCTGCCTCCGCCGCTGCGGATCCTCTTGCCGCAGCTTCTGCGCCTGCCACCCAGGCCAGCGCCGCATCTGCCAGCCTTAAAAAGCCTGTCGTAAAGGCAGCGCCACCGCCTGAGCCCGAGCCAGAACCCGAGCTGATGGATCAGCTGACGGAAAATGCCGTGCCGCTGCTTGGCGGTGTGGGCATTCTCGGTCTGCTGGGCGGTTTGGCCTTCATGCGCAGCAGGAAGAAAAAGAGCAAGGCCGCGCCGGTGGACAGCTCCTTCCTGGAAAGCCGCCTGCAGCCCGACTCCTTTTTTGGCGCCAGCGGCGGCAGCCGGGTGAATACCAACAACGGAGACAGCCTTCCCGGCGGCTCCTCGATGGCCTACACGCCGAGCCAGATGGACGCCAGTGGCGACGTAGACCCGGTCGCCGAAGCCGATGTCTATCTGGCCTACGGCCGCGACGAGCAAGCCGAAGACATCCTCAAAGAAGCCCTGCACACCCATCCAGGGCGTCCCGCCATTCACGCCAAGCTGCTGGAAATTTATGCCAAACGCCGTGATACAAATGCCTTTGAAAGTCTGGCCGGTGAAGCGCTCAAGCTGACGCAAGGCCAGGGCCCCGAGTGGGCGTACATCATCGAACTGGGCAACGAACTGGATCCAGGCAACCCGCTCTACGAAGCCCGCGAACCCGCACCCGACGAACCGCTGCAGGCCAGCGCATCCGCCCCGGCACCCGCAAGCGGCGCCATGTCCAGCGCAGCGTCGGCTGAGATGGACATGGATATGGATGTAGACCTTGATCTGGACATGGATTTTTCCCTCGATGATGAGGCGCCGCAATCATCCGCCGCGCCTATCACAGTCGGACCGACCCCCACACCAGTCCCAGCCCCACCTGCCCCGGTCATCCCTGCCCCGGCGCCTGTTGCACCCGTGCCGCTAATGAGCAGCCCGGCCAGCGCGACGCCCCCGGCATCACACCTGGACGACCTGGATCTCGGTCTGGATTTCGACATGACGCCGACACCCGCCGCGCCTGTCTCGCTGACCAAGCCGCCCGCTGCAGCCCCGACCGCGCCAGACCCAATTCCAGAGATTGATCTGCTCTCCAACGGACTGGACTTCACGCCAATGAACGGTCTGGACTTCACGCCGATGCCGCCTGTCGTACCAGAACCAGCGCCAGCACCGAAACCTGCCGCCGCCGCGCCTGCCCACGACAACGGCATGATGGAATTCGACCTGGACGCTTTCTCGCTCGACCTGACCCCGGCACCGGCGCCGATCAGGGCGCCTGAAGCCGCTGAGACCGAACAGCAGGCAGAAGAAGACCCGCTTGAAATCAAGTTCATGCTGGCCGAGGAATTCCACGCGCTGGGCGACACCGATGGCGCCCGCTCGCTGGCCGATGAGGTTGTCGCCAAAGCCAAGGGGCCGCTGAAAACCAAAGCACAGTCGTTCCTGAACGCGCTGTCGTGACAGCAGTTTGAACGCAGTGATTTTGGTTTTACCCGTCAGGTGGCGCCTGTGAGGATGGCGCTCGGCGTCAGCTACAGCGGCAGCGCTTACGAAGGTTGGCAAAGCCAGCTCTCCGGCAAGACGGTTCAGGACAAGCTCGAACTCGCCTTGAGCCGCTTCGCCGCCCAGCCGGTGCGCGTGATGTGCGCCGGGCGCACCGACGCAGGCGTGCATGCGCTGATGCAGGTGGTGCATTTTGATGCGCCGGTGCAGCGCGAAACCGCCTCCTGGGTGCGCGGCACCAACGCATTTTTGCCCTCCGACATCGCAGTGCAATGGGCGCAGCCCGTGCCCGACGAGTTCCACTCACGCGCCAGCGCCATCGCCAGGCGCTACGCCTATGTGGTGCTCGAATCGGCCGTGCGCCCCAGCGTTGAAGCCGGGCGCGTCGGCTGGATTTACCGCCCGCTCGATGGCGCGGCCATGCGCCAAGCCGCTTTGCACCTGATGGGCGAGCACGATTTTTCCTCCTTCCGCGCCGCGCAGTGCCAGGCCAAGTCGCCCGTCAAGACGATGAGCCGCATCGAAATTTCCCAGCGTGCTGGCGCGGGTTCACGCTACTGGCGCTTTGAATTCGAGGCCAACGCCTTTTTGCACCACATGATCCGCAACATCATGGGTTGCCTGCTGGCCGTCGGCCAGGGCAACCAGCCGCCCGACTGGCTCGCCCAAGTAGTGGCAGCGCGCCGCCGCGATGCCGCCGCGCCCACTTTTTCGCCGGACGGGCTGTATTTTCTCGGGCCGGTCTATGAAGAGCGCTACGGCCTGCCGACGCGCACGGCGGCCTATGATTGGCTGCCATGACGCCTGAAAACCTGTACCGCACCCGCATCAAAATCTGCGGCCTGACCCGCGAGCAAGACGTGGACGCCGCCGTCACCGCTGGTGCCGACGCCATCGGCTTTGTCATGTACCCGCCGAGTCCGCGCTACGTCAGCCCGGAGCGCGCCGCCGAACTGGCGCAGCGCCTGCCGCCTTTTGTCACGCCGGTGCTGCTGTTCGTCAATGCCAGCGCCGCTGACATCGCCACCGCCTGCGCGCTGATTCCCAACGCGCTGCTGCAGTTCCACGGCGACGAAACGCCGCAGGAATGCCTGCAATCAAACAGGCCTTTCCTGCGCGCCGCCCGCATTCCGCTGGACGAGTCACCCGCGCCCGGCAGTGCCCGCTTTGATCTTCTAAAATACGCCCAAGATTACTCAGCAGCCCAGGCCATCCTGCTCGACGCCCATGTCGAGGGGTATGGCGGTGGCGGAAAAACATTCAATTGGTCACTGCTTCCTCCAAACGTCAACGCTCACCTCGTTTTGTCTGGTGGGTTGACGCCTGCAAATGTGATCGATGGCATCGTGCAAGTGCGGCCGCGTTGCAAAACGCTGGCCGTTGATGTGAGCTCAGGCGTCGAGATTTCCAGGGGAATCAAAAGCGCCGACAAAATCAGTCAATTCGTCGCCGCCGTGCGTGCGGCCGACGCGCAACTTGCAAGGAATCTCCCCCATCATGTTCGACTATCACCAGCCTGACCTCTCGGGCCACTTCGGTATTTACGGCGGCAGCTTCGTTTCAGAAACGCTGACCCACGCGATCAACGAGCTGAAAGCGGCTTACGCCAAATACCAGCACGACCCGGAATTCCTCGCCGAATTTCATTACGAGCTGAAGCACTTCGTCGGCCGCCCGTCGCCGATTTACCACGCCGCGCGCATGAGCCGCGAAATGGGCGGCGCGCAGATTTATTTAAAACGCGAAGACCTGAACCACACCGGCGCGCACAAGATCAACAACACCATAGGCCAGGCCATGCTGGCGCGCCGCATGGGCAAAAAACGCATCATTGCCGAAACCGGCGCCGGTCAGCACGGCGTGGCCACGGCGACGATCTGCGCCCGCTACGGCCTGGAATGTGTGGTGTATATGGGCAGCGAAGACGTGAAGCGCCAGAGCCCGAATGTCTATCGCATGAACCTGCTCGGCGCCACCGTCGTGCCGGTGGAGTCGGGCAGCAAGACGCTGAAAGACGCGCTGAACGAAGCCATGCGCGACTGGGTGGCCAATGTGGACAACACGTTTTACATCATCGGCACCGTCGCCGGGCCGCACCCTTACCCGATGATGGTGCGCGATTTCCAGAGCGTCATCGGCACCGAGTGCCTCACGCAAATGCCCGAAATGAACCACGGCCAGCAGCCCGACGCGGTGATTGCCTGCGTCGGCGGCGGCAGCAATGCGATGGGTATTTTCCACCCGTATATCTCGCACGAGCAGACGCGCCTGATCGGCGTCGAAGCCGCTGGCGAAGGCATGGACAGCGGCAAACATTCGGCCTCGCTGCAGCGCGGCCTGCCCGGCGTGCTGCACGGCAACCGCACCTACGTGCTGCAAAACGACGACGGCCAGGTCACTGAAACGCACAGCATCAGCGCGGGCCTCGATTACCCCGGCGTCGGCCCCGAGCACGCTTATTTAAAAGACATTGGCCGCGCCGAATACGTCGGCATCACCGACAAGGAGGCGCTGGAAGCTTTCCACTACCTGTGCCGTATCGAAGGCATCATCCCGGCGCTGGAGTCTAGCCACGCCGTCGCCTACGCGATGAAACTGGCCAAAACCATGCGCCCGGATCAAACCATTTTGGTCAACCTCTCGGGCCGGGGCGACAAGGACATCGGCACCGTCGCCGACCTGTCGGGCGCCGACTTTTACGACCGCCCTTCGATGCGCGGCCTGTCCGTCAAAGGCCAAGCTGCCGCAGCCGCCGCCAGCAGCGCCCAGGACGCAGGAACCCCAGCAGGACTTTCATCATGAGCCGCATTGCCGCCACCTTCGCCAATCTCAAAACCCAGGGCCGCAAAGCCTTGATTCCCTACGTCACCGCAGGCTTTCCGTTTGCCGATGTCACGCCCGAGCTGATGCACGCGATGGTCGCGGGCGGCGCTGACGTGATCGAGCTGGGCGTGCCCTTCTCCGACCCCAGCGCCGACGGCCCGGTGATCCAGAAAGCCGGTGAAAAAGCGCTGTCGCAAGGCATCGGCCTGCTTCAGGTTCTGGAGATCGTGCGCGTTTTCCGCCAAAGCGACAAGACCACGCCCGTCGTGCTGATGGGCTACGCCAACCCGGTGGAACGCTACGACATCAAACACCGCAGCGACAACACCGAAAGCGCCTTCATCCGCGACGCGTCCGAAGCGGGCGTGGACGGCGTGCTGATCGTCGATTACCCGCCCGAAGAGTGCGCCGAATTCGCCGCCCGGCTGCGGGCGCGCAACATGGATTTGATCTTTCTGCTCGCGCCCACCTCTACCTCCGAGCGCATGGCGCAGGTCGCCGAGGTCGCCAGCGGCTACGTCTATTACGTCTCGCTCAAGGGCGTGACCGGCTCGGGCGCGCTTGATGTCGGCGCCGTCGCGGCCATGCTGCCGCGCATCCGCGAGCATGTCAGCGTGCCGGTCGGCGTGGGTTTTGGCATCCGCGACGCGGCGACGGCCAAAGCCATCGGCGAAGTGGCCGACGC
>JAPLPS010000386.1 GCA_026400075.1 Polaromonas sp. | reverse complement strand
CATCCCCCACCAGCACCGCCACGGAAATCGCCATGCAACGTTCACCGGCAGAGCCATAACCTGCGCCTATCAAAGCATCGACAGCCTGCTCAAGGTCGGCGTCCGGCATGACGACCATGTGGTTCTTGGCGCCACCCAGCGCCTGCACGCGCTTTCCTGCCGTGGTGCCACGGCGATAGATGTATTCGGCAATCGGGGTCGAGCCGACAAAGCTCACCGCCTTGACATCCGGGTGTACCAAGAGCGCATCGACCGCTTCCTTGTCCCCCTGCACGACGTTGAAAACGCCATCGGGCAGGCCCGCCTGCTTAAACAGATCCGCCATGAACAGGCTGGCGCTCGGGTGAATCGGGCTGGGCTTGAGCACAAAGGTGTTGCCCGCCGCAATCGCCACCGGGAACATCCACATCGGCACCATCACCGGAAAGTTGAACGGCGTGATGCCCGCCACCACGCCCAGCGGCTGGCGCAGCGTCCAGTTGTCGATGCCGGTCGAGACCTGGTCGGTGAAGTCGCCCTTGAGCAGCTGCGCAATGCCGCAGGAAAACTCGACGATGTCGATGCCGCGTGCCACCTCGCCCTGCGCGTCGGTAAACACCTTGCCGTGCTCGGCGGTAATCAGCTGGGCCAGCTCGTCCTTGTGGCGGTTGAGCAGTTCGAGAAACTTGAACAGCACGCGGGCACGGCGAATCGGCGGGGTGTCGGCCCATTTCGGAAAGGCCGCCTGTGCTGCGGCCACCGCAGCATCGACTTCGGCGGCGTTGGCCAGGTCCACAGCAGCCCTGACCTGGCCGGTTGCGGGGTTGTACACCGCTTGCTGGCGGCCGGAAGTGCCCGCCTGCACCTGGCCTGCCATGTAGTGAGAGACAACCGAGACAGCGTTGGAATCAGACAAATTTATTCTCCAGAAGTTAAGTGAGATTTCAGACGCTGGCAGGCGCCAGCATCCATTCGTGGGCGGGGTCGTTCTTGAACACCCAGAAGCGGTTAGGCCCCGCCATGACATTAAGGTAATACAGGTCGTAGCCGTGCGGCGCCACCACCGGGTGATAGCCTCTTGGCACCATGACCACATCATGGTTTTCGACGGCGCAGGCTTCGTCCAGGCTGCGGTCATCGGTATAGACACGCTGGAAGGCAAAACCCTGCGGCGGGTTGAGCCGGTGGTAATAGGTTTCTTCCAGCTGGGTCTCGGTGGGCGGCTGCTCCACATCGTGTTTGTGGGGCGGGTAGCTCGACGAGTGGCCTGCCGGGGTCAGCACTTCAACCACCAGCAGATGGGCAGCCGTCGGGTCGTCGTGCGGCAGGATGTCGCAGACGTAACGCGTGTTGCTGCCCTGGCCGCGCACGCTGCGCTTCATGCTGGCTGGCGCAATCACGCGCACGGCACGCGGCTCGCTGCCACCGGGGGCCGTGCAAAAAGCCAGCTCCGCGTCGTACACCGCGCTGATCTGCACGGCCTGGCCCGCAGGCACATACACGGCGGCCGGCGAGACCTCGTCAAAGACACTTTTGCGGGTGCCGAGCTGGGGGTAGGTCTGGCCCGCCACCGTCACGTCCACCGTGCCGCTCAAGACCACCAGACACAGCTCGCGCGCGCCGGTCTCCAGCGCCTCGACTTCACCGGCGCCCAGACGCAGCGCGCGAAAACCGACATGAGCCCAGCCCGCGCGCTCGGGGGTCACATTCACGATATCGCGTCCCGTCGGGGCCGCCTTGGCAAGCAGTGGGCTGACCATGTTTATGCCCCATCCAGGCTGTCAACCAGGGCGCGCAATGTTTCGTAGCCCTTCTGGGCGTACTGGTAGCTGGGCGCAACGGCGGGATCCTGCTCGGCCTCGACCACCAGCCAGCCTTGATAACCGGCGGCGTGCAGCGTGGACAGCACGGCGCGGTAGTCAATGCTGCCGTCGCCGGGCACGGTGAACGTGCCGTTGATGACGCCATTCAAAAAGCTCCAGCCATCGTTGCGGGCTTGCGCAATCACCGGCGTGCGCACGTCCTTGCAATGCACATGCACCACACGGCTGACATGTTTTTGCAGCAAAGCGACCGGCTCCAGCGCGCCGCCGAAATAGGCGTGGCCGGTGTCGAACAGCAAAAACACCTTGGCCGGGTCGGTCAGCGCCATCAGCTTGTCCACATCGTCGGGCGACTCGACATAAGCGCCCATGTGGTGGTGGTAGGCCAGCTTGATGCCGTAGGTGCCAATCAGGTGTTCGCCAAAGGCGTTCAGACGTTCGGCATACGCCAGCCACAAGGCGTCGCTGGCAAAGCGCGGACGCTTGGCGACGGGAGTGTCAATCTGGCCCTGAACCGTGCCCGCGCACTCGCCATACACCACGACCTTGACGCCGTTGTACTGGAGCTTTTGCATATGGGCCTGGCAGCGTTCGATTTCAGCCGCTAGCGCCTGGGCGTTGTCCTGGCCGGGCGCCAGTTCTGCCAAAAAGCCGGAGTACCAGCCCGACACGCAGGCCAGACCGAATTCATCCAGTTTGGCTTTCAGGCCGGGGCCGTCTTTGGGGAATTTGTTGCCCAGCTCAAAGCCTTCGTAGCCAATTTCCTTGCCTTCTTTGAGCGCGGTTTCCAGTGGCGTTTCACCGCCCAGCGAGGGCAGGTCGTCGTTCATCCAGCTCAGCGGGTTGATACCGATTTTGACGTTCCAGGTCATGTTGATTTCCTTGTGTAATGAGCGCGGGTTGATGGAGTTGGGTTAACGGAATTGGCCGCTGAAGCGTTCGACCTTGTCCACATTGATGCGGCTGACAAAGCTGGGGCCGGAATGAATGTGCCGACCGTCGCTCGTCTTGAGCGACAGGCCGTAGCGCGCCATGCGTTCGTTGAGCTTGGGCTCGGCATACAAAATACCTTTGAGCAGCCGGCGGCTGATGTCTGCAGGCCGACGCAAGGACTCGGCCAGCATGCCCATCGACAAATAGCCCTGCAAGTAGGGCTGCTGGTCGATGGCAAACGCCACCCGGCCCGAGCGGATGCCCGCCACAATTTCGCTGGACAGATCAAAGGTGACCAGCACCGGCGCCTTGCCCGTCGTTGCCTGCGCGGCCGCCAGCACCGGGTGCGCCGAGCCTGGCCCCAGGGCCAGCGCCACATCAAAGGCCTCGCTCTGGCGAAAAACTTCTGCGGCGATGGCCTGGTTTTCAGCGGCGCTGCCCGTCATCTTGACAATTTCCATGCGTACCTTGCCGCCCAGGCCCGCCCGGAAACCCTCGCAACGCTCGTTGGAGGCCGGATTGGACGGGTAGTGGTTAAAGCAGACCAGCGAGCGGACATCCTTTTTTGCAAAATACGCACCGGCTTCGCGCCCGGCCAGGAATTCTGGCTGCCCGATGTGCATCAGGGCGCCCAGTTGCTCGCTTTGCGCCTCCGTCCCGGAATTGACCGTGATCAGCGGCAATTTGCGCTGCACCACGCCGCGCAAAGGCTCGGCCAGCACCCGCAAATCGGCAATGGTGGAAATCACCCCCGCGTAGCGTTCGGGTTTCAAGCCGTCCAGCAGCCTGGCCATTGCCGCGATATTGCCGTCGGCCGGATTCAGGTAGTCCACCTCCAGGCCGAAATCTTCCTTGGCGTGGGCCAGCGCATTGCGAATGATGTTCCACCAGCTGTCGCTGTCGGGCGCGTGGCTGACAAAGGCGATCCGGGGGCGGCTCGTTGGCGCCTGGGCCTGGGCCTGCGCCATCCAGGGCAATCCCAGGCCCAGCTGGGCCAGCACCGTGCGCCGCGTCAGCAAGGCGCGAACGCGCTTGGCGGACTCAGAAACGTTGTGCATTTTTAGCCTCCACGCTCTGGGCATGGGCGGCACGAACCTGCTGGCGCGCCGAGACTTCGGGAATGGCGACCTCCCACCAGCAGCCGCCGTCTTCGGTGGTGCGGGTGTGGGTGGTGTCAATCACAATCACCTGCGTCCTGGTGGCGGCGCGTGCGGCGACCATCGCGGCTTTCAACTCGGCCACATCGGCCACATGCACCGCGTGTGCGCCCATGCTGCGGGCGTGCAGGGCAAAGTCGATGTTGCTGGGCGCGCCGCCCTCGGGCACGCAGTCGTCGAGCATGTTGTTAAAACGCGGGTTGCCCGTGGCCAGTTGCAGGCGCTGAATGCAGCCGTAGCCCCGGTTGTCCAGCACCACGATGATCAGTTTTTGGCCCAGCATGACGGAGCTGGCGATCTCCGAGTTCATCATCATGTAAGAGCCATCGCCGACCATGACAATCACCTCTTGGGCGGGCCGCGCCATTTTGACGCCCAGGCCGCCCGCGATCTCGTAGCCCATGCACGAAAAGCCGTATTCCATGTGGTAGTTGCCCGGCCCTGATGCGCGCCAGAGCTTGTGCAGCTCGGCGGGCAAAGTGCCTGCGGCGCACACCACCACGTCGTGCTGGCCGCTGTCGCCGCCGTTGTCGTTCAGCGAGTCGCGCACGGCGCCAATCACTTCAGCATCGTAGGGCAGGACTTCCTGGGGCACGGCAATCGTCAGTTCCGTCACGCGCGCTTCCCAGCGCGAAGCCAGATCTCTGGCCCGCGCCGTCCAGTCGGCGCTGGCTGTCCACTCGCCGATTGCGGCGCCGAGCTGGGTCAAACCCACTTTGGCATCAGCCACCAGCGCGACGCCCTGCCATTTGGCGGCGTCCATGCTGTTGACATTGAGGCTCAGCAATTTGGCACCGGCAAACAGGCTGTGCGAGCCGGTGGTGAAATCCTGCAGCCGCGTGCCGATGGCCAGCACCACATCGGCGTCGCGGGCCATCGCATTGGCCGCCGGGGAGCCGGTGACGCCGACGGCGCCCAGATTCAGCGGATGATCCCAGGGCAGGCTGCTTTTGCCCGCCTGAGACTCGACGACGGGGATGCCATGCGCCTGGGCAAAGTCCCGCAATTCGTCCCACGCCTGGCTGTAGAGCACGCCGCCACCGGCCACAATCAGCGGCTGGCGGGCCGTGCGCAGCAGCCCGGCGGCTCGCGCCAGCGCATAGGCATCGGCGGGCGGGCGGCGAAAGCGCAGCACTTCGGGTTGCAAAAAGCTTTCAGGGCAGTCAAAGGCCTGGGCCTGAATGTCCTGCGGCAAGGCCAGACACACCGGGCCGCAGGCGGCCGGATCGGTCATGACCTCAATGGCGCGCGGCAGCGCACGCAAAATCTGCTGGGGCGCGGTGATGCGGTCAAAGTAGCGGGTCACGGGCCGAAAGCAGTCATTGGCGCTGAGGTCGCCCTGCGAGAAATCCTCAATTTGCTGCAGCACCGGGTCTGGCGCGCGGGACGTGAAGGTGTCGCCCGGCAGCAGCAGCACCGGCAGGCGGTTGACATGGGCCAGCGCGGCGGCAGTGACCATATTGGTCGCGCCCGGGCCAATCGAGCTGGTGACGGCCATGATGCGCTGGCGAAATTGGGCCTTGCTGTAGGCGATGGCCGCATGGGCCATGCCTTGCTCGTTGTGGGCGCGGTAGGTGGGCAGCGCCTTGCGCTCGGCCCAGAGGGCTTCGCCGAAACCGGCGACGTTGCCGTGGCCGAAGATGGTGAACACCCCGCCGCAGTAGGGCTGGATGCTGCCGTCATGCATTTCCACCTTGAGGGCGGCGAGATGCTTGACCAGAGCTTGCGAGAGCGTGAGTCGTTGGGTTGTTGTCATGTAAATCTCCGTCCTGCGGGGTTCAGGCTGCTGCCGCTGAAGAAGCGTGACCAGCGCCACGACGTGCTCGCCATGCGTTCACCAAGGTAG
>JAPLPS010000412.1 GCA_026400075.1 Polaromonas sp. | reverse complement strand
CAGGCCGGATGTCGGGTCGAGGCCGACCCAGCCTGCGCCAGGCAAGAAGACTTCGCACCAGGCGTGCAGGTCGGTGAAATCGACTTCGGCGCCGCTCGGGCCGTCCAGCGATTTCACGTCGGCTTTCAACTGGATCAAATAGCCCGAGACAAAGCGCGCAGCCAGTCCCATGTGGCGGAACAGTTGCACCAAGAGCCAGCCGGTGTCGCGGCAGGAGCCGCAGGCGAGTTCCAACGTTTCTTCCGGCGTCTGCACGCCCGGCTCCATGCGGATGGCGTAGGCGATGTCGGATTGCAGCTGCTGGTTCACGCCGACCAGGAAGTCGATGGTGCGCTTGGGCTTGCGGTCGATTTTGGCTAGGTACTTGGTCAGCAGCGGCGTGGCGGGCTGGGTGACGAGGTAAGGCGCCAGTTCACGCGCCTGCGGGGCGCTGTAGGCAAACGGAAACTCTTCAGCCTTGGGTTCGAGGAAGAAGTCGAAGGGGTTGAACACCGCCATTTCGACGACCAGATCGACGGTGACCTTGAATTCGCGCGTCGGCTCGGGAAACACCAGCCGCGCCTGGTAGTTGGCAAACGGGTCTTGCTGCCAGTTGATGAAGTGTTGGGCGGGCTCGATTTTGAGCGAATACGACAGCACCCGCGTGCGGCTGTGCGGCGCCGGGCGCAGGCGAATCACCTGGGGGCCGAGCTTGACCGGCCGGTCGTATTTGTAGTGGGTGATGTGGCTCAGGGCAACATGGATGGACAAGAGGAACCTCGCAAAGAAATGGCACCGGTGCGCATCACCGTGAAGCAAAATATAACAAGAGCAGACAGCGGGCTGATGACACTCGCCATACGCGTTGACCGCAGTCTGTCCGCAGCGGATAAAGCAAGAGCTGCGCCAAATAGTATCTGCACGCAGCGTATTGCACCGCACAAATAATAACTGGGGAGGAAATGTGGCCCAAACTGTCACCGTCAGGGCGCTGGCTGGCGCGCCGGAGCCGGGGCTGGCTTGTGCCGGGTTTGCCGCTGGCGTGGCTGTGCAACTGGGGCAGCCGGGGTTGTGGGAGTGCGCTCTGTATGCCGCGCTGGTGGCGCTGGCATTGGCCGGGATGGGCCTGCTTTTTCGTCGGGCGCAGCGGGCGGGTGTTTCGACCCGTCCCGGTTCGGGCCGGGCGGGCGCTGCGCGGCTGGCGGTGTTGCTGGTGGCGGCCCTGCTCGGGTTTGGCCTGACCGGCTGGCGCGCCAGCGCGTTTGATGCCACCCGCTTGAGTCCGGCGCTCGAAGGGCGCGACATCGAAGTCACCGGCCAGGTGCTGGCCATGCCGCAGGGCGGCGAAGACGCGGTGCGCTTTCGGCTCGGCGTGGCCTCGGCCCGCCTGGACGGCCAGCTGGTGGCGCTGCCGCCGCAGTTGCTGCTCGGCTGGTACGCGGGCTTTGGCGGGCGCGAGGCCAAAAGCGCGCCAGACGACAGCGCCGACGCCTCCGATCTGGCGCTGGCCCGCCAGCCCCAGCCGCTGCAGGCAGGCGAGCGCTGGCAGATGACGGTGCGCCTGAAAGCGCCGCACGGCAACAGCAACCCCCACGGTTTCGACTACGAACTCTGGCTCTGGGAGCAGGGCATTCAGGCGACCGGCTATGTCCGCGCCGGGCCGCACGATGCGCCGCCGCGCAGGCTCTCTGGCAGCGGCTGGGCGCATCCGGTCGAGCGCGCCCGTCAGTCGGTGCGCACGGCGATTTACCAGCGCGTTGATGACCGGCGGCTGGCCGGGGTGCTGGCCGCGCTGGTGGTCGGCGACCAGAACGCCATCGAGCGCGCCGACTGGGAGGTGTTTCGCATCACCGGCGTCGCGCATTTGATGAGCATTTCCGGCCTGCACATCACGATGTTTGCCTGGGCCGCGTCCTGGCTGGTCGGCAGTTTGTGGCGGCGCACGGCCAGCTTCACGCCCCGGCTGTGCCTGGCGCTGCCCGCCAGCAGCGCTGCGGCCTGGGGTGGATTGGGGCTGGCGGCGGGTTATGCACTGTTTTCGGGCTGGGGCGTGCCGGCCCAGCGCACTGTTTTGATGCTCGCCGTCGTCGTGCTGCTGCGGCAAAGCGGGCGCCAGTGGCCCTGGCTGCCGACCTGGCTGCTGGCGATGGCGGCGGTGCTGGCGCTCGACCCCTGGGCCTTGATGCAGGCCGGGTTCTGGCTGTCGTTTGTCGCGGTAGGCGTCTTGTTTGCGACGGATTCGGGTGGGCCGTCCCGCCGCGCCTCTGGCGTGCTTGATCTGAAAAATCCGTTGCAGAGCGCGTTCTGGCGGCTGGCGCTGCGCAGGCTGGGCGGTGGCCTGCTGCAGATGGCCCGCGAGCAGTGGGTGGTGACGCTGGCGCTGACGCCGCTGTCGCTGCTGCTGTTCAACCAGGTCTCGCTGGTCGGGCTGCTAGCCAATGCGCTGGCGATTCCGTGGGTGACGCTGGTGGTGACGCCGCTGGCCATGCTCGGCGTGGTGCATGCACCAATATGGAGCGTTGCTGCTGGTGCATTGGGCTGGCTGGTGGCGGGTTTGCAAGGGCTGGCCGGTTTGCCCTGGGCCAGCGTCAGCGTGGCCGCCGCGCCGCTGTGGTGTGCCGTGGCCGGTGTGATGGGCGGCGGTCTGGTGGCGCTGCGCCTGCCCTGGCATTGGCGGCTGCTCGGTGTGCCGCTGCTGCTGCCGGTGCTGCTGTGGCAACCGGCGCGGGTGGCGACGGGGCAGTTTGAATTGCTGGCGGCCGATATTGGTCAGGGCAATGCGGTGCTGGTGCGCACCGCCAGCCACAGCCTGCTTTACGACACCGGCCCGCGCCTGTCGCCCGACAGCGACGCGGGCAGCCGCGTGCTGGTGCCGCTGCTGCGCGCGCTCGGCGAGCGGCTGGATAGCGTGATGCTCAGCCACCGCGACATGGATCATATCGGCGGTGCCAGCGCGGTGCTGGCGATGCAGCCGCAGGCGGTATTGATCAGCTCGGTCGAAGACGGCCACGCGCTGCAGGCGCAGTACCCGGTCACGCGCTGCACGGCGGGCCAGCGCTGGGACTGGGACGGCGTGACGTTCGAGGTGCTGCACCCGCAGGCCGCCGACTACGAAGCGCGTAATAAATCCAACGCGATGAGCTGCGTGCTGCGCATTTCAAATGGCGCGCAGACCGCGCTGCTGGTCGGCGACATCGAGGCCGCGCAGGAGCTGCGCCTGGTGGCGGGCGATGCGGCCCGCCTGAAAGCCGACGTTTTGCTGGTGCCGCACCACGGCAGCAAGACTTCTTCGAGCGCGGTTTTTCTCGATGCGGTGCAGCCGCAGCTGGCGCTGGTGCAGGCCGGTTATCGCAACCAGTTTGGCCATCCGGCCGCGCCGGTTGTGGCGCGCTACGAGGCGCGCGGCATCCGGCTGGTGTACTCGGTGCGCTGCGGCGCGGCCCGCTGGCAGAGCGGCCAGCCGACTGAAATCCGCTGCCAGCGCCAGACCGGGGCGCATTACTGGCAGCACTGGCCTACCCATTAAAAAATAGTCTGTCACGGTAGATGGCGCGCTATTTGCTAGGATACATTTGAACTACCTACTAGTCGGAAAACTTGCCGGAGATTTAAGCGTATGAGCCGTCCGATGTTTGATGAAATGAATGCCTCCGCGTCCAGTGTGCGCGGCCATTACCAGGATTACCAGCGTTGGCTGGCCCGGCAGTCGGCCGATGCCATGCAGGCCCGCCGCGCCGAAGCGGAAATGATTTTCCGCCGCGTCGGCATCACCTTTGCCGTTTATGGCGCCAAGGACGAAGACGGCTCAGGCACTGAGCGCCTGATTCCCTTCGACCTGATTCCGCGCATCATCCCGGCCCACGAGTGGGGCGGCATGGAAAAAGGCCTGGTCCAGCGCGTCACCGCCCTGAACCGCTTTATCCATGACATTTACCACGATCAGGAAATTCTCAAGGCGGGCCTGATTCCGTCCGACCAGATTTTCCAGAACGCCCAGTTTCGCCCCGAAATGATGGGCGTCGATGTGCCCGGCAACATCTACTCGCACATCAGCGGCGTGGACATCGTGCGCGCCCCGAACGCCCAGGGCGAGGGCGAATACTACGTGCTCGAAGACAACCTGCGCGTGCCCAGCGGCGTCAGCTACATGCTCGAAGACCGCAAGATGATGATGCGGCTCTTTCCCGAGCTGTTCAGCCAGAACCGCGTCGCCCCGGTCGAGCATTACCCCGATCTGCTGCTGGAAACCCTGCGCGCGATGGCGCCCCCAGCCACCAACGAGCCGACCGTCGTCGTGCTGACGCCCGGCATGTACAACTCGGCCTATTTCGAGCACGCCTTCCTCGCCCAGCAAATGGGCGTCGAGCTGGTCGAAGGCCAGGATTTGTTCGTCAAGGACAACTTTGTCTATATGCGCACCACACGCGGCCCCAAACGTGTCGATGTGATTTACCGCCGCGTCGATGACGATTACCTCGACCCGCTGGCCTTCAAGCCGACTTCCACGCTGGGCTGCGCGGGCCTGCTGAATGTCTATCGCAGCGGCAACGTGGCGATCTGCAATGCGATTGGCACCGGCGTTGCTGATGACAAGTCGATTTACCCCTACGTGCCGAAAATGATCGAGTTCTACCTCGGTGAAAAGCCGATCCTGAAGAACGTGCCGACCTATATGTGCCGCAACAAGGACGATCTGGCCTACACGCTGGCCAATCTGAAAGACCTCGTCGTCAAGGAAGTCCACGGCGCGGGCGGTTACGGCATGCTCGTCGGCCCGGCCTCGACCAAGGCCGAGATTGAAGACTTCCGCGCCGCGCTGCTGGCCAACCCGTCCGGCTATATCGCCCAGCCGACGCTGAGCCTCTCGACCTGCCCGACCTATGTCGAAAGCGGTATCGCGCCGCGCCACATCGACCTGCGGCCTTTTGTGCTCAGCGGCAAGACGGTGCAAATGGTGCCCGGCGGCCTGACCCGCGTGGCGCTGAAAGACGGCTCGCTGGTGGTCAACTCCTCGCAAGGCGGCGGCACCAAAGACACCTGGATTCTGGAAGACGATGTGCCCGTGCCGGTGGCCGCTGCCGTTGCCCTTGCCCAGTCCCAACTGCAATCGCAATCTCAGTCGCAGTCGCAGTCGCAGTCCTCTTCGGCTCTGGAATCCGCTTTGAACCTGTCCGCCGTAGGAGTCTGAAAATATGCTGTCACGCACTGCCGATCACCTGTTCTGGATGTCGCGCTACACCGAGCGCGCCGAAAACACCGCTAGATTGCTCGATGTCAACTACCAGACCTCGCTGCTGCCGCAGTCCGCCGCCCGCGCCGAAGCAGGCTGGCGCGGCCTGCTGAGCATCAGCGAGCTGCGCCCCGCCTACGCCGCCCACTACGGCGACACCGTCACGCCGCGTGACGTGATGGATTTCATGGTGCGGGATGAAAAAAACCCGTCCAGCATCATCTCCTGCCTGCGCAACGCCCGCGAAAACGGCCGCGCCGTGCGCGGCACGCTGACCACCGAAGTCTGGGAAACCCAGAATCAGACTTATCTTGAAGTGGTGCGCATGCTGCGCAACGGCGACTTTGAGCGCGACCCCGGCCAGTTTTTTGAATGGGTCAAGTTCCGCTCGCACCTGTCGCGCGGCGTCACGCTGGGCACCATGCTGCAGGACGAGGCGTTTCACTTTCTGCGCCTGGGCACCTTTTTGGAGCGCGCCGACAACACCGCCCGGCTGGTCGATGTGAAGTTTCACGCCGCGCAAAACGAGTTTCCCGGCAAACCCGTCGTGAAAACCCAGGAAGTCGATTTTTATCACTGGAGCGCCATTTTGCGCAGCGTCTCGGGTTTCGAGGTGTACCGCAAGGTGTACCGCGACGTGATCAAGCCCGAGCGCGTGGCCGAGCTATTGATCCTGCGCCCGGACATGCCGCGTTCGCTGATCGGCTGCCTGAACGAGGTGATGAGCAACCTGGCGATGGTCACCAGCGACCCGGCCAGCGAAACCCAGCGCCGCGCTGGCAAGCTGCGCTCCGATTTGCAGTACGCCCGCATCGACGAGATTCTGGCGACCGGCCTGCACGCCTTCCTGACCCAGTTCCTGGACCGGGTCAACGAGCTGGGCGCGCACATCAGCCGCGAATTTTTGATGCCCGCCGCCCACTAAAAACTGCCTGCCCAAAGGCCAGCCCGGCCCAAAGGCCAACACCTGAAAGGTGGCGGCGACGATGAAACTGCACATCCGGCACACCACCGATTACCGCTACACCGAGCCGCTGCTGTACGCGCTGCAGACGCTGTGGCTCACGCCGCAGTCCGGCCCGGCGCAGACGGTGAACGTCTGGAGCCTGGGCGCGCCGCAAAAGCTGTTTGACCAGCCGGACACCTTCGGCAACACGGTCAGCTCTTACACTTTCACCGGCCAGCCGTCGGACAATGTGTACTGGAGTCTGGTCAACGCAGCGGGCGAAGTGGATACGCTGGGCGTGGCCGAGTTCACCGACGCGCCCACGCTGCCCAACCCCTATCTATTTTTGCGCGCCACCGATCTGGCCGCGCCGCACCCGGCGCTGGCTGAGTTTGGCCGCCGCTTCGTCACGCCGCCCGCCAGTGGCGGCCAGGTCGATTTAAACCAGCTTCTGGCGCTGAGCCAGGGCGTGGCCACCGCCGTCGGCTACCGCAAGGACAGCACCAACGTCACTACCACCGCGCTGCAGGCGTTTGAAGCGGGCGCGGGCGTGTGCCAGGATCAGGCACATGTGATGATTGCCGTGTGCCGCAGCCTGGGCATTCCGGCGCGCTACGTGAGCGGCTATTTTTACGCCGCCAACGAGCCAGATTTAGCCAGCCACGCCTGGGCCGACGTGTGCCTGGACGTGGCGGCCCGGCGCTGGGCCAGCATCGACGTGACACACAACTGCCTGATTGACCAGCGCCATGTGCGCCTGGCCGTGGGCACCGACTACAACGCCTGTCCGCCGATCAAGGGCGTGCGGCGCGGCGGAGGCAAGGAATCCATGACGGTCAGTATTACCATTGAGGCGGTGGGGGCGTAGGGGTTTCTTAGGCGGATTTTTTGGGGCTTTTTTGCGCCAGTGGGTCGTTTTCATCCGCTAACTTTTAGATTTACCTAGATGGCTTGATCACCAAGAAGTTACTATCTTATAAAAAATCTAACACTGTTCTTGTTTTAGATTGTGAGTTAAGGTAGCATTCAGTGGCTTAATTTGCGCTTGGTGTTTCAGTGCGCTAAATAGCTTGTTAAGCTGGAATCATATAAATAATCTACAAAGAACACACAAGAGTTATGGATACTAGCACGAGGGAATTGATTGATAAGTTGGTTCGACCAGATTTGACTGGTTTCATTTCGCGTGCTGTAGCTAGCTGTGGTTTTTTGTGGGTACTCATTCAATTTTTAGATGTTGCATTAGATGGTTTCCAGAAAGATATTCTGAATCCAAGGACTCTTGAGAATTTAAAGC
>JAPLPS010000309.1 GCA_026400075.1 Polaromonas sp. | reverse complement strand
ACCGCAAAACGCAGGCGAAGTTTGACTGTGTCGATTGCGGCTACGAGAACCACGCCGATGTCGTCGGCGCAATGAACATATTGGCGCGGGGATACCGCGCAGCAGCCTGTGGAGAGGACGGCTCTGGCCTTGTGCGCAAGCACAAGACGCAACCAGCCTCAGCGAAGCAGGAACCCACCGAAGTGACTATGCAAGAGGCAACTCATGCGTAGCACCGCAGGAATCCCCTGCCTTCAGGCAGGGGAGGATGTCAAATCATTCCCAGCATCCGGGGAAACCAGGTGGACAGAATCGGCACGTAAGTGACAAAACCCAGGAAGACCAGCATGGACAGCAGCCACGGCCAGACCGCCACGGTCAGCTCGGTAATGCCCATCTTGGTGATGCCCGAGGCCACGTACAGGTTCAAACCAACGGGCGGATGGCACATGCCGACCTCCATGTTCACCACCATGATGATGCCGAAATGCACCGGGTCAATGCCCAGCTTCATCGCCACAGGGAACAGGATCGGCGCGAAGATCAGCACGATGGAGGACGGCTCCATGAAGTTGCCCGCCAGCAGCAGGATCACATTGACCGCCAGCAGGAAGGTAATCATGCCCAGGCCATTGCCCAGCATCCAGTCGGCCAGTGCCTGCGGGATATTCTCGTTGGTCATGATGAAGCTGAACAGCACCGCGTTGGTGATGATGTAGAGCAGCATCGCCGACATGTTGGCCGAATTCAGCAGCACCTTGGGCACGTCCTTGAGCTTCATGTCCTTATAGACAAACACGGCGACAAAGAAGGCATAGACCGCGCTCATCGCAGCGGCTTCAGTCGGCGTGAACATGCCGGTGTAGATGCCGCCCATCACGATGACGATCAGCAGCAGACCCCAGGCCGAGGCGCGAAACGCCTTGAGGCGCTCGCCCCAAGTCGCCTTGGGCAGCCGGGGATAGCCGAACTTCCTGGCGCGGTACCAGGTCACGCCGCCCAGCACGCCAGCCAGCGCAATGCCCGGCACCACGCCCGCCATGAACAGCGCGCCGACAGAGGTGTTGGTCGCCACCGAGTACATCACCATCACGATGGAGGGCGGAATCAAAATTCCCAAGGCGCCTGACGTGGTGATGACGCCAGCGCCAAAGCTCTTGGGGAAACCGGCCTTGGTCATGGCAGGCAGCAAGATGGAGCCGATGGCCACCACCGTCGCAGGCGACGAGCCCGACACCGCCGCAAACAGCGCGCAGCCCAGCACACCGGCCAGCCCCAGGCCGCCGTACCAGTGACCGACCATGCTGGAGGCAAAGTTGATCATGCGCCGCGCCACGCCGCCGTGGGTCAAAAAGTTGCCCGCCAGGATGAAGAACGGAATCGCCATGATCTCGAACTTCTCGATGCCGGTGAACAGCTTGAGCGCCACCGATTCGAGCGGCACCTCGGTAAAGCCAAACAGAAAGGTCAGTACCGTCAGGCCCAGCGAGATCGAAATCGGCATGCCGGTGAGCATGAGCACCAGCAGCAGGGTAAAGATGATGGCGGCGTTCATTTGGCGTTCCCTTTGCCGTTGTGCAGTTCAGCGGGGTGCAGGTTGTCGTTCATGGCATAGGGGTTCACATCCACGGGGGTTTCTTCTTCCAGGCCCTCGACATGGCCGTGGTCGTGGTGCGGCAGATCGCCGGTTTTCAGGAAATTCACCATGACCTGCAAAAAGCGAAAACACATCAGGCTGGTGCCCAGCGGAATGGCGCTATAGACCATCCAGGTCGGCCACTCCAGATCGGGCGTGGTCGGCCCCTCGGGAATGGCGTCCAGCGGCATGCCCATCAGTTTTGCAAAAGCGTAATGCGCGCCGTTTTCCCAGACAAAGCCCGCGCCCAGCGTGGCCACAATGCCGGTAAACAAAGCCCCGGCCAGCAGGCCGAAGACGATGAACTTGCCGCGCATCGCGTCGCTCAGGCGGTTGATAAGCACATCCACGCCGACGTGAATGCCAGTACGCACGCCGTAAGCGGCGCCGAACTTGGCCATCCAGACGAACATGATGATGGTCAGCTCCTGCGCCCAGCTCAGCGACAGCGACAGCAGCCAGTCCTGCACGCCGGGTATTGCCAAGCCAGCCGCGTAGCGGTGCAGCACCGCCACAAAGATGATCAGCGTCGCAGCGCCCATGAGGAAGGTGACTATCCACTCTTCCAGGTGATCAAGAATTTTCATAGGTGTAACTCCAGCAGTGAGTCATCAAAGTGCGGTGAGCCTCAAGCCCGCTTAGAGCTTGGCCGGGTCAAAACCGGTTTCTTTGTAAATCGTCTGCAGGGTTTCCTTGCCGACGCGGTCGGCCATCTTGGTGTGGACGGGCACCATCGCCTTTTTCAGCGCCAGACGCTCTTCGGGGGTCGGCTCATAGACGGTGGTTTTGCCGCTTTTCTTCACGCCCGCCAGCGCGATGTCGTTTTCTTCCTGGGCGATTTTGTTGGCATAGACGGTGGCTTCTTTCATCGCCTGATCGAGCTGGCCGCGCACGTCGGCGGGCAGGCCGTCCCAGAACTTCTTGTTCACGATGACTGCGTAGCCGAGGTAGCCGTGGTTGGTCAGCGTCAGGTGTTTTTGCACCTCATGCATCTTCTGGGTGTAGAAGTTGGACAGCGGGTTCTCCGTGCCATCGACCACGCCAGTCTGCAGCGCCTGGTACACCTCGGAAAAAGCCATCACCTGCGGAATGCCGCCGACCGAGCGAATCTCTTCTTCCAGCACCTTGGACGACTGGATGCGGAACTTCTTGCCCTTGAAGTCGGCCACACTCTTGAGCGGCGTGTTGGCCGAGAACGATTTAAAACCGTTGTCCCAGTAAGCCAGGCCCTTGATGCCTTTGGGCTCCAGCTTGGCCAGCAGGCTGGCGCCGACTGCGCCTTGGGTAATTTTGTGCAGATCAGCGCGGTCGTCAAAAATGAAAGGCAGGTCAAACGCCTCGAATTCCTTCACGCCCAGCGGGCCGAACTTGGCCAGCGACGGCGCCAGCATTTGCACCGCGCCGATCTGCAGGGCTTCGATTTCTTCCTTGTCCTTGTACAGGGCGCTGTTGGCATAAACCTCGACCTTGACCTTGCCCTTGGTCAGCTCGGCGGCCTTCTTGGCAAAGAACTCAGACGCCTTGCCCTTGGGCGTGTCGGCGGCCACGACGTGGCTGAACTTGATGACAGTCTGGGCGCTGGCGGCCAGACCGACGGCCAGCAGGGTGCTGGCAACGAGGAATTTGATTTGGAATTTCATGGCGGTCTCCGGTTTTAATAAAGGTTCAAGCTAACGGGGCAAGGTTAGTCGTGGACACCTCCGGCAACAACTGTGGTATTCCACAGCTAGGGTTAACCCCGTGGCGACGCAAAAACGGGTGCTGCCCTGTGCGAAAACCTCGCACACAGCAGCACCCGTTGATCAGGCGCGCAGCGGACTTCAGCCTTTCAGCGCCTTGTCCATCATGTCGCGGTCGAGTTCGTTTTCCCAGTTCGACACGACGACGGTGGCGACGCCGTTGCCGATGAAGTTGGTCAGCGCACGGGCTTCGGACATAAAGCGGTCAATGCCCAGAATCAAGGCCAGACCGGCGACCGGAATACCGGGAATCACCGCCAGCGTTGCCGCCAGCGTGATGAAACCGGCGCCGGTGACACCGGAAGCGCCCTTGGAAGTCAGCATCGCCACGCCGAGCAGCGTGAATTCCTGCGTCAGGGTCAGCTCGATGTTGAGCGCCTGGGCGACAAACAAAGCGGCCATCGTCAGGTAAATGTTGGTGCCGTCCAGGTTGAACGAGTAGCCCGACGGAACGACCAGGCCGACGACGGATTTGGAGCAGCCCATTTTTTCGAGCTTTTGCATCAACGGCACCAGCGCGGATTCTGAAGAAGAAGTGCCCAGCACGGTCAGCAGTTCGTCCTTGATATAGACCAGGAAGCGGAAAATGCTAAAGCCGGTGTAGGCGGCAATCAATCCCAGCACCACCACGACAAACAGCGCGCAGGTCAGGTAGAAACTGCCCATCAGCGCGATCAGCGGCTTGAGCGAAGCCAGGCCGAATTTGCCGATGGTGAAAGCCATTGCGCCGCCTGCGCCAATCGGGGCCAGCTTCATCACGGTGCCCATCATGGCGAAGAAAATGTGCGAGATGTCTTCAATCAGCACATGCACCGGGTTGCCGATTTTGCCCATGTGCATCATCGCGTAGCCAAACAAAATGGCCAGCAGCAGCACTTGCAGCAAGTCGCCCGAGCCGGTGAAAGCATCGACAAAAGTCTTGGGAATGATGTGCAGCACGAAATCAACCGTGCTTTGCTCGGACGCCGCCTTGGCGTAACCGGCCACCGCTTTCGGGTCCAGCGAAGCCGGATCGACGTTAAAGCCGCTGCCCGGACGCAGCGTGTGCATCACGACCAGACCGACGCCCAGCGCCAGCGTGGACACCACTTCAAAGTACAGCAGCGCCTTGCCGCCAACGCGGCCGACTTTTTTCATGTCGCCCGCGCCCGCAATGCCCAGCACCACGGTGCAGAAAATCACCGGGCTGATCAGCATTTTGATCAGCGAAATAAAGCCGTCGCCGAGCGGCTTCAGGCTGGCGCCCAGCTTGGGGTCAAAAAAGCCAATCAGGCCGCCGACGATGATGCCGATCAGCACCCAAAAATAAAGATGCCCGGTGATTTTTTTCATGATGATGTCTCCGAGAGAGGTTGAAAAGGGTCAGAAAGAGGATGGGCGAAGGTTATCGGCCCAGGCCACAAAACGTAACTGTGGCGTTCAACAGCTAGGGTTAACCCTAGGTCAGCGCATGAACTTGCCGGAGGCGTCAATGATGGAGATGTCGGCAAAGTCGAGCCCGCTGTGGCTGGCCGCGCTGTAGCTGATGGACAGCCCGCCCAGGTTGAAGTCCTGCATGCTTTCCAGCGCGTCGCGCAGGCTGGCGCCCGTCGGTTTGGCGCCCGCGCGGCGCAAGCCTTCAGCCAGCACCTTGGCGGCGGCAAAGCCTTCGAGCATCGCCGGGGTCACGCCGCTCAGGCCTTTGGCTTTGGCCAGTTCCTGCGCTTCCTTGACCAGCGGGTAGCTGATGCCGCGCTCGTTCGGAAAGACCTGGGTCACGATCACGCCCCTGGCGTTCTCGCCCAGCAGCTTGATGAAACCAGCCGAGGCGTTGTTCGACAGCGTGACCACTCTGACGCGCGAACCTGCGGCGCGCAGCACGGCCACCGCGTCGGCGGTGTTGGCCGCCGAGCCGATGATTAACACGGCTTTGGCCTCGCTTTTCATCACCTTTTGCACCAGCGCGCTGAAGTCGGGCTTGTCACGGGGAAATTTTTCCAGCAGCACGGGTTTCTGGCCCAGTTTGGCAAAGCCGCGCTGCGCGCCCGCCGCGCCGTCGGCGCCGAAGGTGTCGTCGGTCTGCAGCACGGCGACCTGGGTAATGCCCATGCGCGCCAGATGCTCAATCGCGGCGGCCGCTTCGTGCTGGTAGGTGGCGCGCACGTTGAACACCCACGGATTGACCGGCTTGTGCAGCGCGACGGCGCCGCTGCTGGGGCCGACCAGCGGCACCTGGTACTGCGCCAGCAGCGGCAGCAGCGCCTGCGCATGCGGCGTGCCCCGGTTCAGAAACAGCGCCAGCACATGCTGCTCGGTGATGAGCTGGCGTGCCAGTTCGGCAGTGAGCTTGGGGTCAAACTTGTCATCGACCGGGATCAGTTCGACTTTCTGCCCGTTGATGCCGCCGCGTGCGTTGAGCGCGTCAAAGTAAAGCGCGGCCCCGTCGGCGTTTTCCTTGACCCCAGCGGCGGCCGCGCCGCTAAAGCCCGAGGGCTGGCCGATGCGCAACTGCGCCAGCGCGGGAAAAGACAAGGTCAAATTCAGGGCGCCCGCCAGCAGCAAGGCGGCCAGCGTCAGGGGTGATCCGGTGCGAATAGGTGTCATGGCAGACTTTCAGGAAAGAACACAGGAAGACCGGAGGAGCGCGTACACCAGCCGGTCAGGTTCAAGCCAAGCTTATCGGCGCACCCGGAAATCTGTAACTGTGGCGTTCAACAGCTAGGGTTAGCCCGCTGCCGCCTGTTTCAGCGCGTCGCGCAGCGCCGCCATCCAGGGCTGGCCGAGGCGCTGGGCCAGCGCCTGATGAACCGGCTCGACCGCCTGACGCAGGCGGCTGCGCTGCAGCGCACTGAGCGCGTGAATGCGGGTCTGACCGTCGCGGCGCAGCGCCGCCAGCGCCTGCGCGTTTTGCGCGTCGGCGATCTGGTTGCCGTAGGCCAGCGCCTCGGCCAGCGCCTGCGCCAGCAAGTCCCGGTCGGCGGGCGCCAGGCTGAGCCAGAAGCGCGGGTTCACCACCACCGCGTAGCCCAGGTAGCCGTGCTCGGTCAGGCTCAAATCGCTTTGCACCTCGTGAATGCCCTGCGTCCAGAAATTGGAAAGCGGGTTTTCCGTGCCATCGACCACGCCGCTGGCCAGCGCCTGCCGGGTTTCGCTGAACGGCAGACTGACCGGCAGCGCGCCGAGCGCACGCATCTGCGCGGCAATCACCTGCGAGGCCTGAATCCGCATGCGCAGGCCGACAAAATCGGCCGGTTCCCGCAGCGGGCGGTTCGCGCTCATCTGCTTGAAGCCGTTGTCAAAGCAGCCCAGCCCGGTCATGCCGTGGCGGCTCAGGCTTTTCAGCAGGCGCTGGCCCAGCGGCCCCTGCGTGACGCGCCGCACATCGGCGACGCGCTCAAACAAAAACGGCAAATCAAACAGCTCGAACTCGGGAAAGCCGATGCGCCCGAACTTTGACAGCGAGGGCGCCAGCATTTCCACCGCGCCGAGCTGCAGCGCCTGCATCTCGTTGTGGTCGCCGTAGAGCTGGCCGCCGGGATACACCTGCACCTGAATGCGCCCGTCCGAGCGCTGCTCGACCAGCGATTTAAAACGCAGCACCGCCAGCCCCTTGGGTGTTTCGTCGGCCACGACATGCGAAAAGCGCAGGCTCAGGCCGCCAGCGCGCTGCGCCCTGACCGGCCCGGCGGCCAGCGCCGACGCGGCCAGCCAGCCGAGCCAGCGGCGGCGGCCAGTCACAGTCCGGTCAGTCAAAAAAGGCGGCGCAGCAGGCAACATGCTGGCTATTATCCGGGGACGGCCTCAACCCCCACCACCCTCACCCCGTGCCCCTCAACACCACTTCCGCCACCGAGCCTTCGTTTGACTTTGCGCTGCTGCAACAGTCCACGCCGCACCACGCCAGCCGCAACCGCATCGCGCTGCTGTGGCTGTTCGGGCTGCTCGGGCTGCTGATCGGCGCGGTAGTGATGCTGGTGCTCTACCTGCACGGCTTTGAGGCTGAAGAAGACCAGCGCCAGCGCGCCGCCGATGCCCAGTGGCTGGAGCAAAGCGCGCAGTTCAACTTTCGCCGCCTTGAAGACGACCTGATCGTGCTGGCGCGCCAGTCGGTGCTGGGCGACGTGAGCGCCAGTCAGTCCACGGTGCAGGGCGGGCTGCTGTGGCGCGCGCCCGGCGTGGTGCTGTCGCATGGCTGGCTGCCCGCCGCCACGCAGCCGCAAGACCGGCGCGCCGCCCCGCCGCGCTGGCAACTCGACGGGGCCACCCATCCGGCCAACGCCCAGCTGCTGGCGATCATGCAGGACACCACCCGTGGCCTGCGCCGCGCCGCCTACGCCGGGCCGATGCGCCGCGCCGACGGCCAGCCCGGCGACGTGGTCTGGCTGGCCGTGCCCTTTTTTGAGCGCGGAAAATTTGCCGGCAACTACCTGGCCGCGCTGTCCATGAACCAGGCCGCGCAAAGCATGGTGCCCGCCTGGTTCCAGCGCCAGCACGCCGTGCGGCTGGTAGCCGACGAAATGGGCGTCAGCGTCAACCCGCTCGCGCCGACGCCCGCCGACGCCTACCGCGCCTCGCTGAACCTGCCCGGCACCGAGCTATTTCTCGAAGTGATTCAAATGGGCGTGCAGCCCGCCACCGTACCGCGCATGTTTCTTTTGGTCGCGCTGGTGTTTCTGGGCGGCATGCTGGTCAGCCTGTACGCGCTGCGCCGCGACTTTCTCAAGCGCCAGCAGGTGCAGGCGCTGCTGCAGGCCGAAGTGGCGCTGCGCACGGCGATGGAAAACTCCGTCACCATCGGCCTGCGCGCCTGGGACAAGCGCGGAAAAATCCTCTACGTCAACGAAGCGTTTTGCCGCATGGTCGGCTACCGCGCCGCCGAACTGCTCGGCTGCAGCGCCCCGCTGCCCTACTGGCCGCCAGACCAGACCGACGAGCTGACGCTGATCAACCAGCACATCATTGCCCAAGGCACCGGCGGCAAGGGCGTCGAAGCGCAGTTTCAGCACCGCGACGGCCACCTGATCGACGTGCTGATCCACGAAGCCCCGCTGAACACCGCCAGCGGCGAGCAGCTCGGCTGGATGAGTTCCATCCTCGACATCAGCGAGCGCAAACGCGCCCGGCGCATGGCCGCGCGCCAGCAGGAAAAGCTCGAAGCCTCCGGGCGCCTCGTCGCCGTCGGCGAAGTCGCCTCGACGCTGGCGCACGAGTTGAACCAGCCGCTCGGCGCGCTGAGCAGCTTTGCCGCCGGGCTGCTGAACCGTCTGCGCAGCGGCAGCATCAGCCTGGCCGACATGGAGCCGGTCGTGGCGCGCATGGCCAGGCTGGCCGAGCGCGCGGGCGGCATCATCCAGCATGTCAACGCCTTTGCGCGGCGGCGCGAGATTTCGCGCCAGCGGCTGGACTTGGCCGCGCTGCTGCGCCGCGTGTCTTCCAGCAGCACGGAAGCGCCCGACCGCCCGCTGACGCTGGCACTGCCGCCAGAGGCCGTCTGGATAGACGCCGACGCGCTGCTGCTGGAACACCTCGTCAACAACCTGAGCGGCAACGCGCTGGACTGGGCGGGCCAGGGCGGGCGCCCGCCGCAAGTGCGCGTCGAAGTCGAAACCGACCCGGCCAGCCGCCTAGCCGTGCTGACGGTGGCCGACTCCGGCCCCGGCGTGCGCGAGGAAGACCGGGCCGAGATTTTCAACGCCTTTGTCAGCCACAAGGACGGCGGCATGGGCATGGGGCTGGCGATTTGCCGCTCCATCGCCGAAGCGCACCACGGCCGCATCGAAGTCGGCCGCGACGATGCGCTGGGCGGGGCGCGCTTTACCGTGTGGCTGCCGCTGGCAGAAGAAGCGCCGCCCGACGCCCCGCCCAATTCACCCACGGCCCCCGCCGCCCCCACATCGCCCAAGGAACGCCATGCACCGCGCCGCCATTCACATCGTTGACGACGACCCCGACATCCGCGAC
>JAPLPS010000196.1 GCA_026400075.1 Polaromonas sp. | reverse complement strand
CAGGATGCCGTCTTTCATCACCGCAATGCGGCTGCCCAGCGTCATCGCCTCGATCTGGTCGTGGGTGACATAGACGCTGGTGATGCCGCTGAGCTGGTGCAGGCGCTTGATTTCGGCGCGCATTTCGACGCGCAGCTTGGCGTCCAGGTTGCTCAAGGGTTCGTCGAACAAAAAGATTTGCGGATCACGCGCCAGCGCGCGGCCCATCGCGACGCGCTGGCGCTGGCCGCCGGAAAGCTGCGCCGGGCGGCGGTCCAGCAAATGCTCGATCTGCAGCATCGCGGCGACTTCGGCGATACGCTTGGTGCGCGCCGCTTTCGGTACTTTGCGCATTTCCAGCGCAAAGCCGATGTTGTCGGCGACGCTCATGTTCGGATACAGCGCGTAGCTCTGGAACACCATCGCAATGTCGCGCTGCGCGGGCGCCACGCCGACCACGTCCTTGCCGGAAATCAAGAGCTGGCCTTCGCTGGGCTCTTCGAGCCCGGCAATGATGTTGAGCAGCGTCGATTTGCCGCAGCCCGACGGGCCGACCAGAATCAGGAACTCGCCCGGTGCCACGTCGATGTCGATTTTCTTCAGCACTTCGACGGCCTTGTCAGCCTTGCCATAGACCTTGCGGATGCCCGCGATTTTGAGAGAAGCTGCCATGATTTTTTATCCTTTCACAGCGCCAGCTGTGAGACCTTTGACGAAATATTGACCGGCCAGCACATACACCAGCATCGTGGGCAGGCCCGCGATGACGGCGGCGGCCATATCGACGTTGTAGTTTTTGACACTGCTGGACGTGTTAGCCATGTTGTTCAGACCGACGGTGATCGGCTTGCTGTCGGCGCCGCTGAAGGCCACGCCGAACAGAAAATCGTTCCAGATGTTGGTGAACTGCCAGATCAGCGTCACCATCAGAATCGGCGTGGACAGCGGCAGCACGATGCGCCAGAAAATGCGCCAGAAACCGGCCCCGTCCATGCGCGCAGCGTTCACCAGCTCTTTCGGAATCGCGGTGTAGTAGTTACGGAAAAACAGCGTCGTGCCCGCCATGCCGGCCAGACAATGCACAAACACCAAGCCGGTGATGGAGCTGGACAGGCCCAGATAACCGAGCACCTGGCTCATCGGCAGCAGCACCACCTGAAACGGCATGAACACGCCAAACAGCAGAAAACCAAACAGCAGCTCGCTGCCCTTGAACTTCCACAGGCTCAGCACGTAGCCGTTCAGCGCGCCCCAGGTGGTGGAAATCAGCACCGCCGGAATCGCCATCGTCACCGAGTTCCAGAAATAAGGCTTCAGGCCCCGGCAATCGACGCCGGTGCAGGCGGACGACCAAGCCAGGCTCCAGGCGTCAAAATTGAGCGAATCGGGCAGGCTGAGCAAATTGCCGTTGCGGATTTGCGCCGCGTCCTTGAAGGACGTGGCCAGCATCACATACAGCGGCGCCAGAAAAAACAGCGCCGCGACAAGCAGCACCGCGTAGAGCAGCGCGCGGGAGAGGTTTTTAGTGCTCATGGGGTTTGGCTCGCAGTTCGCTGTAAAGATAAGGCACGACGATGGCCGCGACAGTCGCCAGCATCATGGTGGCGCTGGCTGCGCCCAGACCAATCTGGCCACGGGTAAAGCTCATCACAAACATGAAAGTGGCGGGCACGTCGCTGGCGTAGCCGGGGCCGCCGTTGGTCAGCGCCATCACCAGATCGAAACTCTTGATCGACAAATGCGCCAGCACCAAAATCGTTGAAAACATCACGGGCCGCAAAATCGGCAGCAAGATGCGCCAGTAAATGCGCGGCAGCGAGGCGCCGTCAATCTGCGCGGCCTTGATGATGCTGTCGTCAATGCCGCGCAGGCCGGCCAGAAACAGCGCCATCGCAAAACCGGCGGACTGCCAGATGCCGGCAATCACGACGCAGTAAATCGCGGTGTCGCTCTGCACCAGCCAGTCAAAGTGAAAACTGGCCCAGCCCAGGTCGTGCATCAGCTTTTCCAGCCCGAGGCTAGGGTTCAAAATCCACTTCCAGGCCGTGCCGGTGACGATGAAAGACAGCGCCATCGGGTACAGGAAAATTGTGCGCAGCGCGCCTTCGCCGCGTATCTTCTGGTCCAGAAAAACCGCCAGCACCATGCCGATCAGCATCGAGCCGCCGACGTAGAGTAGGCTGAAAATGCCGAGGTTTTTCAGCGCCACCCACCAGCGGTCCATCCCGAACAGCTGTTCATATTGCGCCAGGCCGACAAACTCGTCGTAGTTCGGCAGCATGCGCGAACCGGTCACCGACAGCACGCCGTTCCACAGCATAAAGCCGTAAATAAAGGCAAAGCCCAGCACAAAGGCCGGTGCAATCACCAGTTTGGGCAGCCAGGTTTCAAAATTGTTTTTCATGTCATTCACTTTTCCTTTGCAGGCCGGGGGTTGCCCCCCGAACCTCGTGGACTTGGCTTAGAAAGCGTAGTTAAAACGCAGGCGGAACGACGTTTCTTGCGTTTTTGCGCCAGTCAGGCTGAGCTTGGCGGTCGAGGTAGACAAGGCGGGCGTCATGGTGGCGCCTTTGATGTCAAACAAAGGCATGCTGTACG
>JAPLPS010000307.1 GCA_026400075.1 Polaromonas sp. | reverse complement strand
GGTGATTGCCACGCGTGAAAGCCGTCTGGCGATGTGGCAGGCCGAGCATGTCAAGGCGCTGCTGGAGTCGCGCCTGGGCTGGCAGGTCGAGCTGCTCGGCATGACGACGCAGGGCGACCAGATTCTGGACCGCTCGCTGAGCAAAGTCGGCGGCAAAGGCCTGTTCGTCAAGGAACTGGAAGTCGCGTTGACCGAAGGCCGCGCCGATCTGGCCGTGCATTCGCTCAAAGACGTGCCGATGGACCTGCCCGATGGCTTTGCGCTGGCCTGCGTGCTGGAGCGCGAAGACCCGCGTGACGCGCTGGTGTCGAACCAGTTTGCCTCGCTGGCGGACTTGCCGCTGGGCGCTGTCGTGGGCACATCGAGCCTGCGCCGCCTGGTGCTGCTGAAGGCGCTGCGGCCTGATCTGCAGATTGAACCGCTGCGCGGAAACCTGGACACGCGCCTGCGCAAGCTCGACGAAGGCCAGTATGCGGCCATCGTGCTGGCGGCGGCGGGCCTGAAACGGCTGGGGCTGGCCGCACGCATCCGCCAGACTTTTGAGCCGACCGAGATGCTGCCCGCCGCCGGGCAGGGCGCGCTGGGCATTGAAGTGCGCTCTGACCGGGCCGACCTGCTGGCCGCGCTGGGCACGCTGGCGCATACACCCACCTGGCTGGCCGTGACCGCCGAGCGCACCGTGTCGCGGGCAATGGGCGGCAGCTGCTCGATGCCGCTGGCGGCTTTTGTCACGGCGGTGGGGGCTGACGGCGGTGCGTCGCTGCAGCTGAACGCGGCCTGGGGCGACCCGGCCACGGCCGAGGCTTCGGCGGGCGTTTTGGCCGCCGCGCCTGCGCCGCTGGTGCAGGTGCAGAAAATTGCCCTTGTGAATAATTATCAACAAGCCGAGGCTTTGGGCGAGGCTGTCGCCGCTGAATTGCGCGCTGGCGGCGCCGTCTGGGCCAGCAACGCCCCGGCGGTTTAAATGCCGCGCCAGGCCGATATGCCAGCGCTGCGCGTCATTGTCACCCGGCCCGAGCGCGATGCCTTGCACTGGGTCGCGCAATTGCAGCAAAGTGGTTTTGCCGCCGAGGCGCTGCCGCTGATCGAGATTGCGCCCGCGTCTGGCGACGCGAATCAGCAGGCGCTGCGTCAGGCCTGGGGCGCGCTGCCTGATTACGCCGCCTGCCTGTTCGTCAGCGGCCACGCGGTGGAAAATTTTTTCAAAGGGAATCCGGCGCTGGTGCAGGGCGGCGGGTCGGGGCTGAGTCCGGAGCTTTCGGCGCTGGACCTGCCGCCCGGCCTGCGCTGCATGGCGCCGGGGCCGGGCACGGTGGCGGCGCTTGTGGCCGCCGGTGTTCCCGAGGCGCAGATTGACGCGCCCGCGCTGGATGCGACCCAGTTCGACTCCGAAGCGCTGTGGCAGGTCGTCGGTCAGCGCGACTGGACGGCCAAGCGCGTGCTGGTGGTGCGCGGGCAAAGTCCCGGCGGGCAGGGCGCTTCTTCGGGGCGCGACTGGATCACCCGCCAGTGGCAGGCGGCCGGGGCGCAGGTCGATTTTGTCGGCGTCTATCAGCGTCAGGCGCCGGTTTTCAATCAAGCCCGGCTGCAGCGCGCCCAAGAGGCCAGCGCTGACGGCTCGGTCTGGTTGTTCAGCAGCTCCGAGGCGCTGGCCAATTTGCTGGGCCTGCCCGGTTTGCAAGATGTGGACTGGGGCGGCGCCAGCGCCATCGCCACCCATCCCCGGATTGAGGACGCGGTGCGGGCCGCTGGCTGGGGTGTTGTTATCGCGTCACGCCCGGCCCTTGAGGACATCCGGGTAAGCCTTGCGTCGCTAAAATCAAGCCCTCCATGAGCGACAGCCCTTCTGCCTTGCCCCCCTTGCCGCCGCCCGTTGCTGCTGACGCGTCTGTGCCCGAGCCAGCCCCGGTTTCCGTCGAAACCGGGCCTGAGCGCGTTCTGCCTGCGCCCGAGCCTGCCGTCCCGCCTGCCCCTGAGCCTGCCGTGGCGCCTGCGCCCGATCCGCTGCTTGCGCCTGCCGATGCCTGGCTGGTGCCGCGCTCCTGGGTGCTGGCGGTGGCGGCGCTGGCCGTTGCCGGTCTGTTGACCAGCGGCCTGCTGTGGCAAAAGCTCGAAATCATCCAGCAGGAACTGGCTCGCCGCACCACCGATTCAAGCGCCCAGTCCATCGAGGCGCGCACGCTGGCCCGCGAGGCCCAGGAGGGCGCACGCCTGCTGTCGGCCCGGCTGGCGTTGCAGGAAACGCGGCTGAGCGAAGTCAGCCTGCAGCGCAGCCAGCTCGAAGAGCTGATGCAAAGCCTGTCGCGCTCACGCGATGAAAACCTGGTCGTCGATGTCGAGTCAGCGCTGCGGCTGGCCCAGCAGCAGGCCCAGCTGACTGGCAGCGCCGAGCCTTTGCTGGCCGCGCTGAAATCGGCTGAGCAGCGCCTGACGCGCGCCGCCCAGCCGCGCCTGAATCCGCTGCAGCGCGCCATTGCCCGCGACATGGACCGCATCAAGGGCGCCAGCTTCATCGACGTGCCGACGCTGATGATGAAGCTCGATGAACTGGCCGCTCTAATCGATGACCTGCCGGTCGCCAATGCGATGCTGACCGGCAACGCCACGCCCGCCCGCGCTGCGCCTGCGGCCCGCCCGGCGGCACTGCCGCCGCAAGGCGCCGCGTCGGCTGCTGAAAGTTCGCTGTGGCAGGCGCTGGACACGCAGGCGTTGCAGGCCTGGTCGCAGCGGCTGTTGGGCGGCGTCTGGGCCGAAGCGCGTCAGCTGCTGCGCGTCAGCCGCATCGACCAGCCCGAGGCCGCGCTGCTGGCGCCCGAGCAATCCTTTTTCCTGCGCGAGAACCTGAAGCTGCGCCTGCTCAACGCCCGGCTGGCGCTGCTGTCGCGCCAGACCGATCAGGCGCGCTCCGATTTAACCTATGCCCACACCTGGCTGCTGAAGTATTTTGAGCCAGCTTCGCGCCAGAACCGGGTCGCCAGCGAGCTGCTTGAGCAAGTGCGCGGCCAGCTCAAAACCAGCGAGCTACCCCGGCTCGATGAGACCATGACCGCGCTGGCCACCGCCGCTGCGGGCCGCTAACTTCGCCGGGCAGGAAAAAACACATGCGCGCCGCTCTCTGGTTTCTGGCCCTGTTTGGCATCGCCGTGGCCGTGGCCTTGTTTGCGGGCAACAACCATGCGGTGGTGACGGTGTTCTGGCCGCCGCACCGGGTCGATATTTCCTTCAACCTGCTGGTGCTGCTGCTGGCCGGGCTGTTTTTGCTGCTGCATCTGGCCTCGCGCGCGGCGTCTGCCGTGTTTTCGCTGCCGGTGGAAGCGCGGCGCTGGCGCGCCCAGCAAAAAGAGCGTGCCATGTACGGCGCGCTGATGGATGCGCTGGCCCACCTGATGGCCGGGCGCTACATCCGCGCCAGCAAATCGGCGCAGAACGCGCTGGTGCAGGAAAAAAGCCTGGGCGTGGCCACGGACACTTCCGGTCACCCGAGCGGCCACAGTGAGAGTCAGGCCAGCCAGTTGCGCTCGCTGGCCCATCTGCTGGTGGCCGAAAGCGCGCAGGCGCTGCAGCAAAAAAACCTGCGCGACCAGCATCTGCAATCGGCGCTGCAAAGCTCGTCCCAGCGCCACGCCCAGGAACTGCGCGAAGGCGTACAGTTTCGCGCCGCGCATTGGGCGCTCGAAGACCGTGACGCTGGCGCCGCGCTTGACTGGCTGAGCCAGCTGCCGCAGGGCGCGGCCCGGCGCACGCTGGCGCTGCGCATGAAGCTGCGCGCCGCCCAGGAAGGCGGACAAACCCGCCAGGCGCTGGAGACGGCCCGGCTGCTGGCCAAGCACCGGGCGTTTTCTCCGCTGGCGGCGCAAAGCATCTTGCGCGGCCTGGCGCTGGAGTTTCTCGACGAGGCGCATGACCCGGCGCAACTGCAGCGCGCCTGGGCGTCGCTGGACGCCAGCGAGTGCGCCATGCCCGAACTGATGCTGCAGGCCGCTGCCCGGCTGATGGCGCTGCAAGGCGACGCCGCGCTGGCCCGCCTCTGGCTGCTGCCGGTGTGGGAGCAGCTGCTGGCGCCGGACGCCGATCTGGGCGAGCGGCTGTGCATCAAGCTGATTACTGCGCTGGAAGCCGGTCTGGATTCGTTGGACGCGCCTTGGCTGGCGCGCATCGAGGCGGCCCAGAATAGCCACCCGCAGGATGCCCGGCTTTCGTATCTGGCCGGCATGGCCTGCCTGAGCCGCCAGCTCTGGGGCAAGGCGCGCCAGCTGCTGGAGCAGGCCGCGCCCGCGCTGCAGGATGCCACGCTGCAGCGCAAGGCCTGGTACACGCTGGCCGTTTTGGCCGAGCAGCGCGGCGACGAAGCCGCCGCTGGCGAGGCTTACAAGCGGGCGGCGCAGCCGTAAGCATCTCCCGGCGCCTGCTGCCAGCGCTTCAGGCTCAATCTTCGCTGCGTTTGGTCAGACCCGAAACCACGGCCACCAGCAGCAAGCTGGCCACCCAGCCGAAGAGGATTTCAAACCAAATTACCAGACGCACAAGGTGCTTGAACGACAGGTTGCCAAGCTCCTGATACCAGCTGCCTTTGGGGGTGGGAATCAGCGCTGCCCAGTCTTGTTCCTGCTGCAGGTTGACCAGCGGCAGCAGTACATCGAGTGAATAGGCCAAGGGGCTAAAGCCGGTGTATTCCTCGGGCAGCGCTTCGCACAGATACCAATTGGGCTTGCACGAATCGTATTGCGGCATGTGTTGAAACACCAGCGGGTTGCTCGGCGCCATCACGCCCTGCAGGGCCGCCGACCAGTAAACAAACGCACAGACCAGCCAAACGCCCACCATCCATGCGCCCAGACGCAAGGGGCGGTAGCCATAACCGATCAGCCACTTGAATGAAAAATGGAAGGCTTTGGCGACATGGCTGTAAGCCGTGCGCCGCCATTTTTGCCAGTCCGCTGGCGTTTGCCCGATGCGGCCTAGTGCGCGCAAGCGGTCTTCAAAATCAATGCCTACTTGCCGGGCGTCTTCCGTATGGCCCATAGCGTGCAACACTTTTTGCAACTGTTTCCAAGGTTGGGGCCGGAAATCTTCCTTCTCAATAAATTTGCGGCTCTGCTTTTTGATCCAGGCCAGACGAGTTGCTGCGTCGGTAGGGGCTCCCCCTGCCAAGTGGTCATAAACAAAGCCGTCCAGTACCAGCTCCTCACCCCAAGAGGCTGCATCGTCAATTAATTGACCTACTCTGGCAGATGCGAGACTGACGCCTTTGACAGGTGATGCCAGACTACAAAAAAAGAATGAATCTGTCACCTGCATTCCGTCACATCCCAGTGCCACACCACTTTTCCCATCCAGCTTGGCTCCCTTACAACTTAGACTGCCGTCAATCCACACCCCCTGCAACCGGACTTCGCCTGTGCTGATAAAGCTGCCCGTCAGGTTTACGTCGCCTTTGATAACAGCCTTATTAGCTAACAGGGCAATGCCTTCCTTTACATCCAGCTTGGCCCCCTCGCATTCGAGATCTCCATCAATCTGCGCTCCGACGAGTCGGACTTCGCCAGTGGCCGTGAAGTCGTCTGACAGGAATACGCTACCTTTGATAACAGCGCTATCAGCGAGGAGGGCATTGCCTGCTTTGTTATCCAGCTTTGCTCCATTGCATTGGAGATCGCCACCAATCTGTATCCCTGGCAGTCGGACTTCCCCAGTGGAGCTGAATCCACCAGAAAGAAAGAGACCGCCTTTGCATTGCAGACCGTCTGCCCATAATCCAGGAACCAGACTGCCAAAAAGGTTCAATGTGCCAGCGACCTCTGCCCACCTGAACACGGGAGCTGATTCAAAATTGGAGAAGACAAGCAATAAGCCGCTTGCCGTGACAGCGCCTTTCAAGTCCAGCTCGCCCTCAATCCAGGCGCCCATGAGCTGTACGCCCTGCTCATGGACTGGCGCCTCGTCATCACCCCCCAAGGCCAAAAAGCGAATGAAGCTGGCTCTGATTGCATTTGCCTCTGTTTTTTCGGCAGGGCGCTCTTGGCCCAATACTGCAACTTCCCCTTCTGCGCAGGCTTGCAGCAGCGCGGTTTCGGCGGGCTGGAGTGGCTGAAATTCGGCCAGGGTTCGGCCCTTGGGGAATTTTTTCATTTTGTTTTCCTTCCTGATTTTTTTGCGGGCATGAAAAAGGGCCGCATCCCCGAAAGAATGCGGCCCTGGGTTCAGGGCTCAAGCGGCCCTGGCTGGCGGCGCTTTAGTCGCCGGACTTTTCAAAGGGCAGCGGCAGGCTGTCCAGATGACGCCGGGTTTCGACCAGCACCAGCGGCGCTTCTTCGACGGCCACGACGGGCGGGCGCTCGCGCGGCACATGGACCGGCTTGACTTCAGCGGCGATGGCGGCCTGGACTTCGGCAATTTTGGCCGCGTCCGAGTTTACCCATTGCAGGCCGGAGCTTTCGGCGACCTGGGCCAAGTCCTGCAGCGGCAGGTCGTAAGCCTGCACCTTCGGCAGGGCGCCGGTGGTGGCAGCGGCTTGCGGCGCTGGCGCTGGTTTGGCAGCGGGCGTTGGCACGGGCTTGGCGAGCTGCACGGCTGGCGCAGCGGCCACTACCGGCGCAGGCGCGACAGCCACAGGCTCTGCAGCAGGCGCTGGCTCAGCGGACGGTGCTGGCGTTGCCGGCGCGGCTTCTGCGACTGTTGCTGCAGCCAGTTCGGCGACAGGTGCGGGCGCAGGCGTGGACACCGGAACTTCCAGCGCAACCGGCTGGAAGGCGGGCGCTGGCTGATCCGTGGGGGCTGCGGCCAGTGCTGGCTCGAAGGCTTGCGCCTCGTTGGCCTGCTCAGGGCGCTCGCCACGTTCACCGCGTTCACCACGCTCGCCACGGCGGTCGCGGCCATAACGGTCACGGCTGCGGCGTTCGCGCTGCGGGCGCTCCTGGCCTTCTTCGATGCCGGGGGCGCCTGCTGCCTGATCGGCGGCGGGCGTCACCAGGAGGGCGTTTTCGGCGCCTGGCTCCAGAGCGGCTGCGAGGGCCGGATGGGCGGCTTCAAAGCTGTCCACCTGAGCGCCTGCGACCGGGGCGGCGACGCCTTCTGGACGCGTGTTGCGCGGCTCGTTGCGGCGGCCATTGCGCTCGTTGCTGCGATCACCGCGCTCGCTGCGTTCGCGGCGGATTTCGTCGGTTTCTTCGCTGCGGCTGTCGGTGCGGGGGTTCGGGCGGCGCTCGCCGTCACGGCTGGCTTCCTGCGCTGGACGTTCCTGGCGCACGGGACGCTCCTGGCGTTCCTGACGCTGCGGTGCGGCGTCGCCGTTCATCGCAGCGGCCATTGCGGCCTGGTTGGCCAGTGCCAGATCCTGCTCGACGGCATCGCGGGCAATGCGCTCGTTGCGCTCTGGACGCTCGGTGCGTTCGCCCCGGCGGTTGCTGCGCTCGCCACGGCCTTCGCGGATTTCTGCGTCCGGGCGCGGCTGGCCTTCGGCGCTCAGGTCGCTGCGGCCTTCCTGGCGGCTGTTGGCACGGCTGTCAGCGGCTGGGCGCTCCTGGCGCTCTGGGCGTTCTGCACGCTCGGGGCGTTCCTGGCGCTGTTCCGGGCGGGCGCCTTCGGCGCGGCCTTCACGGCTGTCGCGTGGTTCTGGGCGGCGGCCTTCTGGCGCGCCTTCGGGGCGGGCCGGGCGCGGGGCGTTGCGGCGCGTGTCACGGCCAGCGCGCTCTGGGCGCTCACCGCGCTCGGCACGCTCAGGGCGTCCTTCGGTGCGCGCTTCGGCGCTGCGCTCGTCTTTTTTCACTTCCGGGACGGCGGCTGGCACGGGCTCGGGCGCCGGGGCTTCCGGTGCGGCGAACAGGCTCTTGATCCAGCCAAACAGGCCTTTTTCAGCCGGAGCTGGTGCGGGCACAGGCTGGGGTGCCGGAGCCGGGGCCGGTTTTGCGGCGGCAACCGGGGCTGGTGCGGGCACTGGCTTGGGCTTGGGCGGCGCAATCGGGGCTGGCGCATCGGGCAGCACGCCCTTGATGACCGGTTCTTGCTTGTTGTGGCGTTCCTGGCTGCGGCGCGTCACCGTCGTCGGGTCTTCGATCTCTTCGGCCAGCTTGTAGCTCGCTTCGATGTTGTCCAGGCGCGGGTCGTCGTGCTTCAGGCGTTCCAGCTTGTAGTTCGGCGTTTCCAGCGTTTTGTTCGGCACGAGCAGCACATGGATGCGCTGCTTCATTTCGATTTTGCTGATTTCCGAGCGCTTCTCGTTCAGCAGGAAGGAGGCGACATCGACCGGTACCTGGCACAGCACCGAGGCCGTGCTGTCTTTCAGCGACTCTTCCTGGATGATGCGCAGAATCTGCAGCGCCGACGATTCGGTGTCGCGGATGTGGCCGGAACCACCGCAGCGCGGGCAGGGGATGGACGCGCCTTCGCTCAGCGCCGGGCGCAGGCGCTGGCGGCTCATTTCCATCAGGCCGAATTTGCTGATGGTGCCGAACTGGACTCGTGCGCGGTCCTGGCGCAGCGCGTCGCGCAGGCGGTTTTCCACGTCGCGGCGGTTGCGGCTTTCTTCCATGTCGATAAAGTCGATGACGATCAGGCCGCCCAGCTCGCGGAGGCGCTTCTGGCGCGCCACTTCGTCAGCGGCTTCCAGCTTGGTGCGGGTGGCGGTTTCTTCGATGTCGCCGCCCTTGATGGCGCGCGCCGAGTTCACGTCCACCGAAACCAGGGCTTCAGTGTGGTCGATCACGATGGCGCCGCCGGAGGGCAGCTGCACGGTGCGGGCGTAGGCCGATTCGATCTGGTGCTCGATCTGGAAGCGGCTGAACAGCGGCGCGTCGTCGCGGTAGCGCTTGACACGGTGCTCGTGCTCGGGCATGACGTGGGCCATGAACTGGCGCGCTTGCTCGTAAACGTCGTCGGTGTCGAACAGGATGTCGCCGATGTCGTTGTTGAAATAGTCGCGGATGGCGCGAATGACGAGGCTAGATTCCTGATAGATCAGGAACGCGCCCTTGCCGCCCTTGCCAGCGCCGTCAATGGCGGTCCAGAGCTTGAGCAGGTAGTTCAAGTCCCACTGCAGTTCGGGCGCGCTGCGGCCAATCCCGGCGGTGCGGGCGATGATGCTGGCGCCGGCCGGGTATTCCAGCTTGTCCATCGCTTCTTTGAGCTCGGCGCGGTCTTCACCTTCAATGCGGCGCGAGACGCCACCGCCGCGTGGGTTGTTCGGCATCAAGACGACGTAGCGCCCGGCCAGCGAGACAAACGTGGTCAGCGCTGCGCCCTTGTTGCCGCGCTCTTCTTTTTCGACCTGAACCAGCAGCTCCTGGCCTTCGCGGATCACATCGTTGATGCGCGCCTGGTTGACCGGCACGCCGGGGGTAAAGTACTGGCGCGAGATTTCCTTGAACGGCAAAAAGCCGTGGCGGTCTTCGCCGTAATCGACAAAACAGGCTTCCAGCGAAGGCTCGACGCGGGTGACGACGGCCTTGTAGATGTTGCCCTTGCGCTGTTCGCGCCCTTCGATTTCAATTTCGTAGTCGAGGAGTTTTTGTCCATCGACAATGGCCAGGCGGCGTTCTTCGGCCTGGGTGGCATTGACCAGCATGCGTTTCATGGGTGTTCCTAACTGTTCTTCGTTCTAAATCCCGAAAATGGGCGAACGACACCAAAGAGCAACGCTTGCGAACGTGGGGAATTGCCGGAGAGCTTTCGAGGGCACGCAGGATGACTGAAAAAATCAGTCAGCCAAGTGGTCTGGGCGTAGGCGCGTGGATGGAGTGAGCAGGTATTGGACGGGTAAACGCTGCCAAAAAAGGAGCTGATGGCGCCCGTGGCGCAAGGGCTGCAGGCCGATCCATGCCGCAAATCAGGGCCAGGAGGCACCGCTGGCATATATAAATCAGACTGACCAGTGTTGTCATCAGAAGCTTACCCGTTGAAGGACTTGATCTCAGCTGGATCCGGGTGCAGCTTTCAGTGTGTGACTGGGGCTGCACCGCTAATATTCCGTGGTTGTATTCGCAAAACGTCGGCTCGTCTGCGTGGGTTTTGCCTTGCTGCGAGGTGCCTGGCACGCGTCGCTTGAGGGGCAATTTCCACCAGTGGCATCGACCTTCCAGCGAGGCTGTTTGCGGCCTTTTCAGGGGCTCCGGATTTGCGTGGACTAAACTCCCGGCAAATCAACTACATGCAGCGTATCGCTAGTGAAACACATTATAGGGGCAGCTTCAGCCAAGGCTAAACGCCAGCTTAAAGCGCCCGTCCGTCCCATCGCCGCTTCCAGAGCGCCTGTTTTCAATGCCCCGCGCGCGCCTGCGCCCGTGGCGCCGATTCCCGTGGAGGAGCCGAAAAATGTTCAGGCCACGCTGGTCACCGTCAGTGAGGATTACGCAGGCCAGCGGCTCGATAATTTCCTGATCCGCCAGCTCAAGGGCGTGCCCAAAACCCACGTTTACCGCATCATTCGCAGCGGCGAAGTGCGCGTCAACAATGGCCGGGCCCAGGCCGACACCCGCGTCGAAAGCGGCGATATCGTGCGCCTGCCGCCGGTGCGCACCTCCGAGCGCGCCGAGCAAAAAGCCCAGGCGATGGCGCAGGAAGTGGCGCGCCACGGCGCCAGCTCGACCGTGGGCGGCTACGCGCCCGCCGCCGAGTTCCCGATTCTGTTTGAAGACGACTTTTTGCTCGCCATCGACAAGCCGTCCGGCGTCGCCGTGCATGGCGGCAGCGGCGTGAGCTTTGGCATCATCGAGCAACTGCGCATGGCGCGCCCCGAGGCGGATTTCCTCGAACTGGTGCATAGACTGGATCGCGAAACCAGCGGCATTTTATTAATCGCCAAGCGCCGCATGGCTTTGAAACTGCTGCAGGAGCAGTTCCGCGAGCGCGAGACTGACAAGGTTTATTTAGCCCTCGTCAGCGGCAACTGGCCGACAAACCAGCGCGTCATCGACAAGGCGCTGCACAAATACCTGCTGCCCAACGGCGAGCGCCGCGTCAAAATCGTGCCGAACGACCATCCCGACGGCATGCGCTCGGTGACGCTGGTCAAGGTCAAGGCGGCGATTCCGGCCAGCGCGCAGGCACCGGCCACGCCGTTCACGCTGCTCGAAGTGACGATCAAGACGGGTCGCACGCACCAGATTCGCGTCCATCTGGCCGGTGAAGGCCACCCGATTGCCGGTGACGACAAATACGGCGATTTTGAATTGAACAAGGCGCTGCAGCGTTCGGTGGACGGCTCGACTTCGTTGAAACGCATGTTCCTGCACGCCTGGAGCCTGAAGTTCAACCACCCGAAAACGCGCAAAGCGGTTCAGTTGCAAGCGTCGTTGCCGCCGGAATTGCAGCAGTTTTTGCCGTTCCGCTCGGCAGAAGCCCAGAGCGACTGAAGAATTGGGAACTTTTGACATGCACACCAGAAACTTTGACCTGATCGCCTTCGATTGGGACGGCACGCTGTTTGACTCGACCCAGATCATCGTGCGCGCCATTCAGGCGGCGGTGCGCGATGTGGGCGGCCAGACACCCAGCGATGAGGCGGCCAGCTACGTCATCGGCATGAGCTTGTTGCAGGCGCTGGCCCACGCCGCGCCCGACGTGTCGCCTGAAAAATATCCAGAACTGGGCCGACGTTACCAGCACCATTACGCGGTTCACGCCAACGACATCAGCCTGTTCGAGGGCGTGTTGCCGTTGCTTGACGCGCTGAAGGCGCGCGGCCATTTGCTGGCTGTGGCCACCGGCAAAACGCGGCGCGGACTCGATGAAGCGCTGCACAGCGTCGAGTTGAAAGGCGTTTTTGACGCCTCGCGCACCGCCGACGAAACGGCGGGCAAGCCCCATCCGTTGATGCTGCACGAGCTGATGGCGGAGTTCGACATACCCGCTGGGCGCGTCCTGATGATTGGCGACACCACGCACGATTTGCAAATGGCGCTGAACGCCGCCTGCCCCAGCGTCGGCGTGAGCTACGGCGCGCACGAGCCCGAGGCTTTCGTGGCCTTGCGCCCGCGCCATGTGGCCCATTCGGTGCCCGCGCTGCACGAGTGGTTGCTGGCCAACGGCTGAGGCATGGCGTCCGCTCAGCCCCCTCATGCTTGAGTCACAAGCCCTCTGGCCTGTGTGCGCCAGCAGCGAGCTGCAAGAAGGCGCTCTGGCCGTGCCGTTTGAGGTTGTGTATGCCGGGCAGACCTGCCGCGCCTTTGCCATTCGCTACCAGGGACAGGCGCAGGCCTACCTGAACCGCTGCACCCATGTGCCGATGGAGCTGGACTGGCAGCCGAACCGGATCTTTGACGACAGCGGCCAGTGGCTGCTTTGCGCCAGCCACGGCGCCGCCTACCGGCCCGACACCGGACAGTGCGCGGGCGGCCCGTGCCGGGGCGGGCTGGTCAAAATCAGCGTCTCAGAGCGGGATAGTTTGATTTTTTGGCATGTGGCTGGCGATTTACAGCCTCCGGCGCCCCCAATAGCCCTCTAAACTAAGCCCCATGAACGATTCAAATCAACCCGGCAAAGTGCCTTCCTCTTTTGACTTCCCCAAGGCGCCCGACGGCCCGTCAGCGCGGGATTCAGGCGCGGCGGGTGCTCCCGGCTGGGAGCGGGCCACGCTGGAAAAGCTCGCCTTTGCCGCGCTGGAGGAGCAAAAATCCACGCGCCGCTGGAGAACCTTTGTGCGCCTGTCCTGGTTGGCCTTTTTTGGCGTGCTGGTCTGGCTGGCGCTGGAGCGCAGCGCGCCCGAGAGCGATGCCAGCACGCCGCACACGGCCGTGGTGTCGTTGAAGGGCGAGATTGCCGACGGCGCCGACGCCAGTGCCGAATTTATCAATGCAGCGCTGCGGGCAGCGTTTGAAGATGAGGGCTCGAAGGCGGTGGTGCTGTTGATCAATTCGCCCGGCGGCAGCCCGGTGCAGGCGGGCATGATGAACGACGAAATCCTGCGCCTGAAGGCTCTGTATAAAAAGCCGGTCTATGCGGTGGTCGAAGAAAGCTGCGCTTCGGCCGCTTATTACATCGCCGTGGCCGCCGACAAGATTTATGTGAACAAGGCCAGCATTGTCGGCAGCATCGGCGTGCTGATGGATGGTTTTGGCTTTACCGGGCTGATGCAAAAGCTCGGCGTCGAGCGCCGCCTGATGACGGCCGGTGAGAATAAGGGCTTTCTCGACCCGTTCAGCCCGCAGACGGACAAGCAGCGCGCTTTTGCGCAGGGCATGCTGAACCAGATTCACCAGCAGTTCATCGGGGTCGTCAAGGCCGGGCGCGGCGACCGGCTCAAGGAAACGCCGGAAATGTTCAGCGGCCTGTTCTGGAGCGGCCAGCAAGCCATCGAGCTGGGGCTGGCCGATGAGCTGGGCAGCCTGGACTATGTTGCCCGCGAGGTGGTCAAGGCCGAGGACATCATCGACTACACGCGCCGCGACAACGTCGCCGAGCGTCTGGCCAAGAAGTTTGGCGCCGCGATGGGGGCGGGCGCGATGAAGGCGTTGCAGGTGGCGCCGGTTCCGCGTTGAATCTGCTTTTTGCTCAGCGGCCCAGGCAGAACACCGTTGGCAGGTCTAGCGGCAGCACCGGCTTGTCGCGCTTCCAGTGGCTGGCCGGGGCGCTGCGCGAGACGCAGTTGTCCAGCGTCAAGCCGCAGCTCAGCGCGAGTCTTGTGTTGCCGTTCAGCGTCTGCACCAGCGCCTGCAGCAGCGCGGTGTTGCGGTAGGGCGTTTCAATGAAAATCTGCGTCTGGCCGGTTTTTAGCGCCAGCGCTTCGAGTTCGCGGATGCGCTGGGCGCGCCCGCCAGCGTCCTGCGGCAGGTAGCCGACAAAGGCAAAATTCTGGCCGTTCAGGCCGCTGGCGGCCAGCGCCAGCATCAGCGACATCGGGCCGGTTAGCGCCACCACCTGCAAGCCCAGATCATGCGCAGCGCGCACCACCGACGAGCCGGGGTCGGCAATCGCGGGCATGCCCGCTTCGCTGACCAGGCCGATGTCAATGCCCTGTAGCGCCGCCGCCAGCAGCGGCCGGGCGTCGAACTGACCGGCGTGGTCGCCTTTTTTATGCACTTCGCGCGGCAGTTCCTGAATCTGCTGCGCCTGCACGGGGGTGGCCAGCGGCTCGAATTCGTTGACGCGTTTCAAATAGGCGCGGGTCGATTTGGCGTTTTCGCAAATCCACATCGACAATTTGGCGGCGATGTGCAGCGTGCCCAGCGGCATCACGTCCTGCAGCGGCGCCAGCGCGGCACAGCCAAAATCGAGGGGCGCGGGCACCAGGTAAAGTTTTCCTTTGGCGGGATGGCTCATGCGCTCACCTCTTGATCGTGTACGGCTTGGCGGCCCAGCAGCACGACGCCAGCGGCCTGGATCATCCGGCAGGTGCGAATGAGCGGCAGGCCGATCAGCGCGGTCGGGTCGTCGCTGTCTATG
>JAPLPS010000082.1 GCA_026400075.1 Polaromonas sp. | reverse complement strand
GCCGATTCCAGAATCAGGTCGCTGACGCCAGCGGCGTCGGTTTTGCCGGTCGCCGTGGCGCGGTTGATCTGGATGTCGATGTGCAGGCCGTTGTGTACCAGCAGCACGGACGTGGGCGCGCTGGCCTCGCCCTGGAAGCCGACGAAGCCAGCCGGGTCGCGCAGGGCGGTCGTGGAGCCGTCAGCCAGCGTCACGGCGAGCTGGCCATTGACCACGCTGTAGCCGGTCGAATCCTTGTGCGAGCCGGTCGCCAGCGGCGCGGACTGGTCGAGCAGGTCACGCGCAAAGGCGATGACCTTGGCGCCGCGCACGGGGTTGTAGCCCTTGCCTTTTTCTGCGCCTTCTGTTTCTGGGATGGCGTCGGTGCCGTACAGCGCGTCGTACAGCGAACCCCAGCGCGCGTTGGCGGCGTTCAGGGCGTAGCGCGCATTCAGAATCGGCACGACGAGCTGCGGGCCAGCCTGCACGGCGAGTTCGGCATCGACGTTGGCGGTGCTGATGGTCACGTCTTGCGGCTGGGGCGCGAGGTAGCCGGTTTGCTCCAGAAAGGCGCGGTAGGCGGGCATATCGGCAATCGGGCCGGGGTTGGCTTTGTGCCAGGCGTCCATTTCCAGTTGCAGGCGGTCGCGCTCGGCCAGCAGGGCGATGTTTTTCGGGGCCAGGTCGGCGACGATGGCATCAAAGCCGGTCCAGAAAGCGCCGCTGTCAACGCCGGTGCCGGGCAGCACTTTGGTTTCGATGAAGTTGAAAAGCTCGGTCGCCACTTGCAGGCGGTGGGCGGGAGTGCGTTCGGTCATGGTTCAAGTCCTTTTTAAAAACAGATGAGAGGGTGAAGGCGTGAGTCTGTCAAGAAACAACAAAGAAGTCAGGGGCGTCCGGGGCGGGTGCGGGTTAATGGCAGGAAGGCGCTGCCGGGTCAGCCCTTGTAAAAATAATACAACGTCAGCGCGGCGCCGACGGCAATCACCATGCGGCGCAGCCACGGCCCCCGGATGCGGCGCGCCACGCGGGCACCAGCGTAGCCGCCCGCGCTGGCGGCCAGCAGCATCACCAGCGTCTGCGGCCAGCTGACGGCGCCCGCGACGATGAAGGTCAGCGCGGTGACGCTGTAGTTGATGGCCGAGAGCAGGTTTTTCAGCGCGTTGATGTGCTGCACGTCTTCATGGCCGCCCATCGCCAGGCTGGCCATCGTCAAAATGCCCATGCCCGCGCCAAAAAAGCCGCCGTAAACCGACACCAGCAGCTGCACCAGCCAGCCCGCAGGCGTGCCGCTTCCGTAGCCGCCATCAGCCCGCACAGGCCGGGCCGGACGGCGCCGCTTCAGGGCCGCCGAGATCTGCGGGCTGAAGGCAAACAGCGCCGTGGCAAAGGCCAGCAGCCACGGAATCAAGGCTGAAAAACGCGCGTCGCCCGCCGCCAGCAGCAGCAGGCCGCCGACGATGCCGCCCAGCAGCGAGGCCGCGCCCATAGGCAGCAAATAGCGCTTGTAAGCGGCCAGCTCGCGCCGGTAGGCCCAGGCACCGGCCAGGCTGCCCGGCCACAGCGCCACCGAGTTGCTGGCGTTGGCCACGACCGGCGGCAGGCCCGCCGCCAGCAGCGCCGGAAACGAAAAAAAAGTGCCCCCGCCCGCCACGGCATTGATCGCGCCAGCGACAAATCCGCCCGCGCCCAGCAGGGCTATGTCGGCAGGCGTCATCGCGCCGCGCCGTTCAAAGGCTGCGGCGCCAGGCCGGGCAGCGCCAGCACGTCGCGCAGGCTGGTTCCGCTGTAAACCGGCTGCGTGCCGAGCTCTTCAAACGGCAGCTGGTTGCGGTTCACCCACAGCGTCTGGTAGCCGAACCAGGTCGCGGCCAGCGCGTCCCAGCTGTTGCAGCTGACAAAGGCGATTTGCCGCACGGGCAGCCCGGTCGCCTGCAGGCCCAGCGCGTAGGCGTCGGGGTGGGTTTTGTACTTGCGAATCGCATCTACGCTGATGACGTGATCCAGCAGGTCGCCCAGCCCGGCAGACTTGACCGCCACGGCCAGCATCGCCGGGTCGCCGTTCGACAGGATGCCGGTGACGATGCCCTGCGCTTTGAGCGCCTGCAGCACCTCGCGGTTCTCCGGGAAGGCCGACAGGTGGCGGTACTGGTTCATCAGCTGCTCGACTTTGGCTTCAAAGCCGCCGCTGGCCCAGTCGGCGCGGGCGTCCGGCACCAGGCGTTTCAGCGCATAAACCAGCGCGGCGCGGGTCAACTCCCAAAAAGGGCGGTAATTCGCGCCGCCGCTGCTGGTGGTGACCAATTGCGTGTATTCGATCTGCTTGTCGCGCCACAGCAGGCTCAGCGCCTGGCCGCGTCCGGGAAATAGCTGCTCGGCCAGCAGCGCGACGCTGTACACGTCAAACAGCGTGCCGTAGGCGTCAAACAGCACGGCCTTGAGCGGGGCGCTGGCGGCGCCCTGGCTGCGCGAAGCGGGGGCTGAAGGCGTGGAAGGGGGGCGAGTGTCCATCCCCCTACTGTATTTGATACCTGACCGACTATTAATCAGGTAAACGGCAATTTATCTGTGACAAAAATAAGGCCAATGCTTTTTCAGGTGACAGCGGTTTCGGCCCGTGCGTCGGCTTCGAAGCGGTAGCCCACGCCATAGACCGACACGATGCAGGCGCCCTGCGCAGGCGCAAGCTGCTCGATCTTGCGGCGCAGGTTCTTGATGTGGCTGTCGATGGCGCGGTCGCTGACATCGCGGAAATCCTGGTGCAGCGCTTCGAGCAGCCGCGCCCGCCCGAACACCTGGCCGGGGCGCGAGAACAGCAACCGGAACAGCCGGAACTCCACCGGCGTGAGGTTCAGGGCCTGGCCCTGCCAGCAGGCGCGCTGGCCGTCTTCGTCGATGCCGAAGCCGGTGGCGGCCAGCGCCGGAGATGAAGCGTCGGCCGGGCTGGGCGGGACGGCGGCGGACAGCTGGCCTTCGGCGCGGCGCAGCAGGGCCTTGACGCGCGCCACCACTTCGCGCGGGCTGAAGGGCTTGCAGATGTAGTCGTCCGCGCCGCCCTCCAGGCCCTGCAGGCGGTCGATCTCGTCCACCCTGGCCGTGAGCATGATCAGCGGCACGCCCGAGAAGCGGCGCACCTCGCGGCACACGCCCATGCCGTCCAGGCCGGGCAGCATCAGGTCCAGCAGCACCAGGGCCGGGCCGTCGCGCTCGCTGGCCGGGGCGCGCAATTCGCTGACCGCCTGCAGGCCGCAGCCGACGATGCGGGTGGCAAAGCCGTGCATGTGCAGGTAGTTGGCCAGCATGTCGGCGATTTTTGCGTCGTCCTCGACGATCAGGATCAGGCGGGCTGGATCAGTCATGGCGCTCAGCTTGTTTTAGTTGCCTGCAGCGGCAGGCTGACGCGGATGGACAAGCCGCCCAGCGCGCTGGCGCTGGCCTCAATGCGGCCCCGGTGCGCATGTACGATGGCCTGAGCAATCGACAGCCCCAGGCCGCTGCCGTGGGGCTCGCCGCCCCGGCGCTGGCGCGCGGCGTCGGCCCGGAACAGCGGGTCGAACAGCTGGGGCAGTTGCTCGGGCGTCACGCCGGGCGCGGTGTCTTCCAGCGTCAATTCCAAAAGCTGGCCGACTTGCCGCCAGCGCAGGACTAGTCGGCCGGGCGCGGCGGTGTAGCGCAGGCTGTTGTCCAGCAGGTTGTTCATTAGCTGCTCGATGCGGCCGAAATCCCAGCAGGCCGTGATGGCTGGCGCGGGCGCGATGTCCAGGCGCAGGCCGCGTTGCCCGGCGCGCGGCGCAAAGCGCTGGGCCACCCGCAGCAGCGCGGCGCTGGCGTCGCCCGGCTGGAATTCGCAGCGCAGCCCGCCCAGCTCGGCCATCGACAGGGTGTGCAGGTCGTTGACCAGGCGGGTCAATTGCAGCACCTCGTCGCGCAGGCTGGCCATGACCTCGGGCGTGGGCTGGCGCGCGCCGTCTTCAATCGATTCAATTTCTCCGCGCAGCACCGCCAGCGGCGTGCGCAGCTCGTGCGAAATCTGGGCAATCCACAGGCGCCGGGCTTTTTCCAGCCGGGCCAGCTCGTCGGTCATGGTGTTCACGTCTTCCATCAGCTGGGCAATTTCCAGTGCGCCGGTGGGCTGCAGGCGGGCGTTGCGCTGGCCCTGGGCAATGTCGCGGCTGGCGCGCTGCAGCGCCAGCAAGGGACGGCTCCAGCGCCCGGCCACCCAGAAAGCCACCAGCAGGGCCGCCGCGATGGTACACAGCGCGGCCACGGCCAGGCCGGTGTACTGGCGCTGCAGGAAGCGCGCATCCACGCCCTCGGGGTCGGGTTCCTCCCGCAGCTCGATCCGGGCCACTTCGACGCCGTTGACCTTGATGGCGCGCACCGCGCGCGGCGCGGCTGCCAGCAAGGGGGCGCCAGCCAGCCAGCGTCCCTGGGCGTCCAGGATGCTCACCCGTTCGGGCAGGCCGCCCGGCGGTGGCGGTGGCGGGCGGCCCGGTTTCCCGAAAGGCGGGCCGCCCAGGGCGTGGGGCGGCGGACCTGGCCGCCGCCCGGAGGTATCGCGTCCATTGAACTCGTCCATCAGGCGGCGCATGGCGTCGGGGTCATTGCCGATCCAGGCCATGCTGGGGTCGGTCGCCGCGTGGCGCTCCACCAGCTGCATCAAGCGGGTGAGCTGCTCCTCGTCGCGCTGGCGCAGATAGTCGATGAAACCGCTGCGCAGGTTCCACATGCTCAGGCCGCCCACCGCCAGCACGGCCAGCACCACCGCTGCCGCCAGCAGCAAGGAGAGTTGATGGGCGATCCGCAAGCGCATGGCGTGATGGTAGAGCTTGTTGGCGCGCCGCCGGTTCAGGGCGCGACGTAGCCGTCGCTCAGCGTGCGCAAAAAGGCCACCATGTCGTCGGTCTCGGCCTCGCTCAGGGCCGCGCCGTCGCTGGCCTTGCGGTTGAACGGGGCTTTGGCCGTTTCGATGTTGGCCAGGTAGCGCGTCGGCAGGTCGTTGGCCACGCCGACGGGGCCGTACCAGTGCTGCGGGTCGCTGTTGCGGGTGGCGTAAAAGCGCACCACCTCGCGCAAATCCCGGAAAAAGCCGTTGTGCATGAAGGCCGGGCGCTCGGCCACGTTGCGCAGCGTGGGCATGCGGAACTTGCCGCAGAAGTTGTCGAGGGTCACGCCCGGGGCCACCGTGGCGGGCAGCGTGGGCGGCGTGCGCTCGGGGCCACACAGGCCCAGGTCGTAGAACGCCGGGTCGGCATTGCGCGGGATGGCCGTGTTGCGCGGAATGCCGCTGGCGTAGTAGCCGAAATCGGAAAACAGCGAGTTTTCAGGCTTGCCGCTGGCCGGATCCATCTGGTGGCAGCCGACGCAATTGGCCCGGCCGGTGTCCCGGAACAGCGTCATGCCCCGGCTCTCGGCGGCGTTCAGACTGGCCTGGCCGCGCACCATCGCATCGTATTTCGAACTGAAGGGTTGCAGCGGCGCGGACTTTTCAAACGCCGCTATGGCCACGCCGATCTGGGTGAAAGCGGCTTCGGTATCGTTGAAGATGCCGCTGCCGAACTCCTGCTGGAACAGCGGCGCGTAGCTGGAGGCAGCCACCTTGTCCACCACTGTCTTCCTGTCGGGGTTGTTCATCTCCAGCGGGTTGAGCAGGGGGCCGAGGGCCTGCAGCGCCAGCGTGTCGGCCCGGCCGTCCCAGAAATGGCCGCCCTTGGCTTCGGTCACGCCGTCGAGGGTCTCGAACGAAAAGCCGGGCACGAAGGCGTTGTAGCTGTTGGTCATCGCATTGCGCAGGCCGATAGAACCAGGCTGGCTGCCCACGGCCACCCCGAAGGTGCCGCCATGATTCCCGGCAAAGCCCCGGTTTGGTTGATGGCAGGCCACGCAGGCAGTGCCGCGCGGCTCGGACAGGTTAATGTCGCCAAAGATCATCCGGCCCAGCTGAACCCGGTCGCCGGGAACCGTTGTCACTGTTTCGGCGGCCGACGTGGTGGACGGGCTGTCGCTGCCACCGCCGCAGGCCGCCAGCGCCAGGGGCAGCAGCGCCAGCACGGCGCGCAGCTTCAGGCGCTGCAGCAGGGCGGGGCCGGGTGGCGAGGCGGGTTTTAAAAGCCCTTTGAAGGCTCGGATCAGTTTGTGTGTCATGGTGGCAGGTCTCCTGGCTGAAATCGGTACGCCGACTGTGGCCAGGAACTGTGGAGCAATTGTGGAGAGCGGCCGAACTCGGCCAAAATCCGCTCAGCTATTTTTTGAGGAGCTGCTTGTGAAAATTGGAATTGTGGGCGCCGGTGCGCTGGGCTGCGCGATGGGCGGCGTGCTGACCGAGGCCGGTCACGACGTCTGGCTGATCAACCGCAACGCCGCGCAGATTGAGGCCATGCGCCGCCACGGCTTGACGCTGCGCACCGGCGGCGTGGATCGCACCGTGGCGGTGCAGGCTGTCACCACGGCGCAGCAGGTGACGGGCGGGGCGGCGGATCTGGTCATCGTGCTGGTCAAGTCTTTTCACACCGCCGAGGCAATGGAAGCGGCGACCTGCCTGCTCGGGTCGCAAACCGTGGTGCTATCGCTGCAAAACGGCCTGGGCCACGAAGACGTTCTGGCCGCCATCGTCGGGCGCGAACGGCTGCTGGCGGGCAAAACCTATGTCGGCGGCTCGCCGCTGGCGCCCGGCCATGTGATTGCGGGCACGCGCAACAAGCTGACAGTGATTGGCAAGCCCGACGGCGGCGTGTCGGCGCGCGCCCAGCGCGTGGCCGAGGTGTTCAACGGCGCCGGTCTCGACACCAGCGTGAGCCGCAACATCACCGGCGTGATCTGGGACAAGCTGCTGGTCAACGCCGCCACCGGCGCGCTCAGCGCCATCACCCGGCTGTCTTACGGCCCGCTGTACCAGTCGCCGGAACTGCAGGCCACCGCGACCGCCGCCGTCGCCGAAGCGATGGCTGTCGCCAAAGCCAGCGGCATCCGCCTGAGCATCACCGACCCGACCGAGCCGTGGCGCCTGGCGGGCGCGGGCCTGCCGCCCGAGTTCAAGCCGTCGATGCTGCAAAGCCTGGAAAAAGGCTCGATCACCGAAATCGACTTCATCAACGGCGCCATCGTGCGCGAAGGCGAAAAAGTCGGCGTCGCCACGCCGGTGAACCGCACGCTGGTGGCCTGCATCAAGGGGCTGGAGCGGGGTTTGCTGGGTTGAGTCAGCTTTCTTTCGGCGCGCCGTTTGTCACAATCGCAGCCCGATCTTTAATCCGCCCCAAGGACACTCTTGATGAAAATTCTCACGCTCAACGGCATCAACCTGAACATGTTCGGCAAGCGCGATCCCAAGCAATACGGCACCGTCACGCTGGACGAAATCAACGCCCGCCTGAGCGCGCTGGGCCAGGAGTTGGGCGCCGAGATCGACACCTTCCAGACCAACTGCGAAGGCGCGATGTGTGAGCGCATTCACCAGGCTTACGCCGACGGCGTCGATGCGGTCTTGATTAACGCGGGCGCGTGGACGCATTACAGCTATGGCATCCGCGACGCGCTGGCGATTTTGACCTGCCCGATTGTCGAAGTGCATATGTCCAACATCCACGCTAGAGAGCCGTTCCGCCATGTCTCGGTGTTTGCCGAAATCGCCAGGGGGCAGATTTGCGGTTTTGGCGCGGACAGCTATTTGCTCGGGCTGCGGGCGGCGGTGTCGGCGGTGCGCGCTGCCGGTGGTTGAAGCGGTGAAACGCCTGATTCTGTGCGCCGATGATTTCGCCATCCACGCGGCGGCGTCTGAGGGCATTGCCGCGCTGGCCCGCGCCGGGCGCCTGAGCGCCACCAGTGTCATGGTGCTGTCGCCGCGCTGGGCGGCTGACGCGGCGCTGCTGCAGGACTTGCGCGGGCGCATCGACGTGGGCCTGCATCTGGACTGGACTAGCGACTTTGCCCGCGCTGCCGGGCACGGGCTGTCGCTGCGCGGGGCGATGCTGCGGGCGCTGCTCGGCGGCTTTGACCGGGCGGCGGCGCGGGCGGTGATTGAGCGCCAGCTCGATGCGTTTGAAGCCGTCTGGCAGGCGCCGCCGGATCATATCGACGGGCATCAGCATGTGCAGCAGTTTGCCGGTATCCGCGAGGCGCTGGTCGAGGCGCTGCAGGCGCGCTACCCGGCCACGGGCGGCGCTGAACGGCGGCCTCAATTGCGCCCCTATTTGCGCCTGTCCACCGGCACGGCGACGGACAATCGCTTCAAGACGCGGCTGATTTCTGGCATGGGCGCGGCGGCGCTGGCCCGGCTGGCGGGCGCGGCGGGCATCGCCTGCGCCCCGGCGCTGTCCGGCATTTATGACTTTGACGGCAGCGCCGAAAGCTATGCGCAGCGGATGGCGCGCTGGTTGCAGGACGCGCCCGAAGCGGCCATCGTCATGTGCCACCCGGCCCTGCACGCCGAGGCGGGCGACGAGATTGGCCCGGCCCGCGCCTGGGAATATGCCTATCTGGCCAGCGACGCTTTTGCGCAGGCCTTGGAAGGGGCGGGCGTGGCGCTGGCGCGGGGTACGGCGGGCGGGGCGGGCAGGCAGAGCGCGCAGTTACACTGCCCCGCGTGACTGAACAACGTAAATCATGGCTCTCGCTGGCCGCACTCTTTCTGCTCCTTTTGATTTTGGCCGTCTGGCGGCCATTGGCCGTGCCCGACGAGGGCCGCTACGGGGAGATTGGCCGCTGGATGCTGCAAAGCGGCGACTGGCTGACGCCGCGCCTGAACGGCATCCCGTTTTTCCACAAGCCGCCCTATCTGTACTGGCTGGAAGGGATTTCGCTGGCCGTCTTTGGCGCCCACGCCTGGGCGCTGCGCCTGGTGCCCGCGCTGCACGCCGGGCTGATGCTGCTGGCGCTCTACCTGAGCGCGCGCCAGTTCACCGGCGAAGTTGTGGCGCGGCGCGCCGCCTGGATGCTGGGCAGCAGCCTGTCGTTTCTGATGGGCGGCCAGTATGTGAACCACGACATGCTGGTGGCGTCGTGGATTGGCGTGGTCATCTGGTGTTTTGCGCTGGCCTTTATGCACGGCGACAGGCCGCAGGCGGCGCTGGCGCGCTGGGGCTTTGTCGCCTGCGCGCTGGGCGTGCTGTCCAAAGGCATGATCGGCCTGGCGTTGCCGGGGCTGGTGCTGCTGATCTGGCTGGGCTGGACGCGCCAGCTGAAAAAAGTGCTGTATTTGCCCTGGCTCTCGGGGCTGGTGCTGTTTGCGCTGATCGCCGTGCCGTGGTTCTGGCTGGCTGGGCAGCAGTTTCCCGGCATGCTGGACTATATGTTTGGCGCGCAGCAGGTCAGCCGCTTCAGCGCCACCACGTTCAACAACCGCCAGCCCTGGTGGTTTTACCTGCCTTGCCTGCTGATCCTGTTGTTTCCGTGGGCCTTGCTGGCGTTCAGTCAGGCGCTGGCGCAGTTGCGGCGCCCGGCGTTGGCCTTGGTCTTGGGGTCTGGGTCGGGAAAAGCGGCGCAGGATGGCGCCCCGCGTGCGTGGACGGCGCTGTGCTGGATCTGGCTGCTGGCGATCCTCGGCTTCTTTTCGATTCCCAGCTCGAAGATCATCGGCTACGTGTTGCCGGTGATTCCGCCGCTGGCGCTGCTGGCGGCGCTGGGCTGGGACTCTGCCGTGGCCTGGTTCAAGCTGGAGCTGCCTGCGCAGCGGCGCTGGTTCGTCGGGCTGTGCGCTGCCTGCATTGCCTTGGCGCTGGGGGGCAATATCGCTGCGGCGCGCTACACCGGCAAACGCTCCACCCAGGAAGTCGCGCAGGCGCTGCAGGCCGCTGGCGCGAAACCGTCGGATCCGCTGTATTTGATCGGCGCTGACTTTGCCTACGATCTGCCGTTTTACCGTCAGGCTGAAGCGCCTATGGTGGTGATTCAGGACTGGCCCGCGTTGCGCAAGAGCGTCGGCGACAACTGGAAAAGCGAGCTGCTCGAAGGCGCCGCTTTTGACCCGCAGGCCGCCCGCATGCTGCAGACACGCGAAGCGCTGGCGCAGGCCAAGGCGCAGCCGAACGCCTCCTGGCTGCTGAGCGACGAAGAATTCCCGCCCGAAGGCTTTGCCCTGGTGTTCGAGGGTCAGGTCTGGTCGCTGTACCGGCCGCAGGGCGCTCCGCCTTCAGCGCCGGAAAGCCCAAAAGCGGCTGAGTAAAAACGTCTGCCCGGCGGCGGCCACCAGCGCGGCCAGCAGGGCCAGCAGCGCGGGCCAGCCCGCCACGCGCAGCAGCAGCGCAAACACCGCCTCGTTGGCGGCAAAACCGGCCAGCGCGGTCAGCGCAAAGCGGGCAAAACTTTGCCCCAGCGTGGTGCCTGCATCGCGAAAACTCAGCCGCCGGTGGCCGCCAAAACTGACGCCAAAAGCCACCATGAACCCGGCCGCATTCGCCAGCTCGGCCAGCAGATACGGCTGCGCCAGCGCAAACACCGCGATATGCGTCAGCGCCGCGCTGGCGCCGACGACCAGAAACCACAGCCCGCTCTGCGCGGATTTGGACAAAAAAGCGGGCGCGGCCATCAGCTGCCCAGGCCCAGACCCTGGCCGCTGCGCTGGGCCACGATATAGCTGGGGCGCAGCTTGACCTCGTCGTAAATGCGCCCGACGTACTCGGCCAGAATGCCGATGCTCAGCAGCTGGATGCCGCTCAAAAACATCATGCCCGCCGCCAGCGTCGCGTAGCCGGGCACGGCCGCGCCCGAGATGAAGTGCTCCAGCACCACCCAGCTGCCAAAGCACAGCGCCGCCAGCGACAGCAGCAGCCCGACCCAGGTCAGCAGCCGCAGCGGCGCCGTCGAAAACGCCACCATGCCGGTCAGCGCCAGCGAAAATGAGCCGCCCAGGCCAAACTTGGTCAGCCCGTCGGCGCGCGGCAGCGGCTCGTAGTCAATCGCCGTGCTGTTGAAGCCGACCCAGGCGTACAGGCCTTTCATGAAGCGGTTGCGCTCGGGCAGCGCCTTCAGCGCGTTGACCACCTGGCGATCCATCAGCCGAAAGTCGCCCGCGTTGGCCGGAATCTCAATCCGGTTACCCCAGTTGATGAGCTTGTAAAACAGCCCGACCAGACGGGCCTGCAGCGCCGACTGGTCATCGCGGGTCTTGCGCACCGCATACACCACGTCGGCGCCTTGGCGCCATTTGGCCAGCATCTCGGGCAGCAGCGCCAGCGGGTGCTGGCCGTCGGCATCCATCAGCACGACGAGATCGCCGCGTGCCAGATTCAGCCCGGCGGTCAGCGCCGACTCCTTGCCGAAGTTGCGCGACAGCTGGACATAGACCAGCTCCGGGTGGACTGCGCACAGCGCCTGCATCACGCGGGCCGTGTCGTCGCGGCTGCCGTCATCGACCACGACCAGCTCGATGCGCGGCGACAACTGCCCGAGCGCGGCCAGCGTCTGCGGCAGCACCACGCCCAGATTGCTCGCCTCGTTGAAGGCCGGCATGACGCAGGAAAGGGAAGGGGACAGGGTGAGGCGGGAATTCATGCCCCGGATGATGCCAAAAAATCCGGCAAAAAACCGCAGTAGCCTTCAATCGTTCCCAGGTTTTTCGGCGAAGCTTGTTATTTCACGGCTATGAATGGTGGCCACGCCGTGGTTTTTGGATTTTATTTTTTAAGGGCAGTTTTTTTGTTGAATAAATGTGATTTGGAACTTCATGAGGCCCGGAAATAAAAAAATTTAAATAGTCTGCCGCAATTGCGTCTGTCGCTCATTGCTGTGAAGGATTGTTCTGTAAAATCCTTATTTTAATTGAAGGAAAATATGGCGTCTAAAAAAGCCCATCAAGGCTCCGGCATTGCAGCTGGCCTTCTCGCGGCAGCCATCGTGGTGAATGCGGGCGCAGGCGGCCCTTATTATGTATTGGCGCTCTTGACCGCGCTGGCGGGGCGATGGGGCGGAACGGCGCCGGATTGGCTGGAAATTGCCTGGTGGCGCAGCAAAAAAGAATACCGTGGCGCGGCGCGCCTGTGGATCAAGCACCGCACCGTGACGCACTGGGGTATTCCGTGGGTCACACTGCTGATTTACGCTTATGTGAGCCTCAACTCAGTCTGGTGGGCACCGGTGGCTTTGGGATTTGCCTCGGGCGGCATGATGCATTTGCTGACCGACTGGCCTAATCCAATGGGCGTGCCGTGGATTTGGCGGCGGCATTCGCTGTCGATGTGGCGCAGTGGTCGGCTGGAGTCGATGGTGATTGTGCTGTCGTGGCTTGGGTGCGCTTTGGGCGCGGATGTGATGCTTGCGCATGGCGCAAATACGGTCAGGTTTTTTGAGTTTGTGGCGGCTGCGGTTTAACCTTTGAATCCGCACAGGTTTGTGCTCACTGTGCTTGGTGATGTTGTGCGCAAAAGGAGGGATTTTTTGCTGGAAATTTATCTAATACGTACTGTCTCGTAAGTGATTTTTGAAAAATTCACCGCGAGTTCATTGGTGAAAGGCTCTTCATATGCTTGGGCATCAAATCCAACGAACTCTACTCCATTTGCTTTCATGGCTTTGAAGGTTCTGCAAACTGCAGAAATGAAAATCGGCATCACATTTATGTAGACTTGTTTTGTAGGATAGCGACCTTCCGCTACGTGCTTCTTGATCGCTGAAAAATGAAGATCATCATCTAGTTGTTTTAACAACTTTTCTCTGTTATTTGGTTTCATTCTCTGTTCTAGATATGGTGACTTCAATTTATTGTCAATCCGAAAGTAAAAGTCCTCAAGCTTATAGAAGTAACGCATCTTGACGGGTGAGTCTGAAACGTAGTGATTGGCCAGAAGAAATTCAGCCCCCATGTATTTTTTGTGTCCCTCATTTAAAACCATTTCTTGGTTCCAGCTTTTGAAAAGAAGATGGTCTCGATGATGGACAGAGTTCCGCAGAAGAATTATTGCTGCTGTGTCTCCAGATGAGAAAAAATCAACATCATTCTTTGATACGTCATATAGACTATGAAATGCTTCGAGCTTTGCCTCGAAAGCTCGGTCCAGATTATCAATTGCCTCTTCTTGATCGATGTGTATCAGGTGCTGAAAATTAATGTGTGTCTCAACATAAATTCTCATCGAATTGGCTAGTTTTTTTATTGCTTGTTGTTGTATTTCCATTGATTTCTCCTGGGTGATAAACGGATCAGTGAGCTAATTGTTAGATGAAAGCGTAACGATGTTTGAGGGAATACGTTGATTTTTTTTTGGTATTTTTTGGTTTAACTGTATTTAGATTTCGTCATCTTAGCTCAGCTACGTTGGCTGCATTAAAGTGTAGTGTTTGCCAGGTTTCCGCCATGCAGTTAAATCTGTTGCAATTACAAGCCAACATTGCCTGATTCCCCCCATTTTTGTCCATAATCCCGCATGGCCAAACTCAAGCAACTCGAATCCTTTGTCGCCGTCGTCGCGCGCGGCAGTCTGACGGCGGCGGCGCGGGCCGAGGGCGTGGCCCCGGCCATCATGGGGCGGCGCCTCGACGCGCTCGAAGAGCGCCTGGGCGTCAAGCTCTTGGTGCGCACCACGCGGCGCATCGCGCTGACGCACGAGGGCAGCGCCTTTCTCGAAGACTGCCAGCGCCTGCTGGCCGATCTGGCCAATGCCGAGGCCAGCGTGTCGGCGGGCGGCGTCAAGGCCAGCGGCCATCTGCGCATCACCGCGCCCGCCGGTTTTGGCCGCCGCCATGTCGCGCCGCTGGTGGCCAAATTTCGTCAGCAGCACGCCGACGTGACCATCACGCTGAACCTGAGCGACCGCGTCGTCGATCTGGCAGGCGAGGGTTTTGACTGCGCGGTGCGCGTTGGCGACATGCCGGACTCGTCGCTGGTCAGCGTGCGCTTGGCCGACAACCGGCGCCTGTGCGTGGCCACGCCGCGCTATTTGAAACTGCACGGCACGCCGCAGCACCCGAACGAGCTGGCCAAATTTGACTGTCTGACGCTGTCCAGCGACGCCTCGCAGACGCGCGGCTGGGCGTTCACCGTCGGCGGCGAGCTGGTGCATTTGAAACCGGGCGGGCCGCTGGACTGCTCGGACGGGCAGGTGCTGCACGACTGGTGTCTGGCCGACTGCGGCATCGCCTGGCGCAGCACCTGGGAAGTGGAATCGGAAATCGCCGCCGGGCGGCTGGTGGCGCTGCTCGAAGATTTTGCCGCGCCGCCGAACGGCATTTATGCAGTGTTTCCGCAGCGCCGCCACTTGCAGCTGCGGGTGCGGCTGTGGATTGATTTTTTAAAGCACCACTACAGCCAGCCCGCTTTCTGGCGCGGCTGACTTGCGTGAGACTTGGCGGGCCGGGCCGCAGCATGGCCCGGCGCTGGGCTGAATGTAGCTCACAATACAAGCGCAGCGGGTTGTCAAAACCCGTTTGCTTTGACACTTTAAGGACTACTTCCGATGAAAATCATGCTTTCCCTGCTTCTGGCTGCCTCTACTTTGCTCAGCGGCTGCGCTGTTTACACCCCCTCGGGCGCCGTGGTGCTGGATCCTATCGGGACGGTCAGACAGGGTGATGATGGCGGCGGCCGTGGGCGCTTTTGCCCGCCCGGCCAGGCCAAAAAAGGCAACTGCTAAAAGGCACAAGGAAAGTTCACCATGCCGCGCGTCGTTTTCAACCAAAAAGGGGGAGTGGGCAAGTCCACCATCACCTGCAATCTGGCCGCCATCAGCGCCAGCCAGGGGCTGCGAACCCTGGTCATTGACCTGGACCCGCAGGGCAATTCCAGCGCCTACCTGATGGGCGCAGCGTCAGCACCGGGCCAGCCGAGCGCGGGCGGTTTTTTTGAGCACACGCTGAGTTTCAGCCTGCGCACGGTGGCGCCGTCCGAGTTCATCGTTGCCACGCCGCACGAAAACCTGCACCTGATGCCGTCCTGCCCGGACTTGAACGAGCTGCAGACCAAGCTCGAATCGCGCCAGAAAATCTACAAGCTGCGCGAAGCGCTGCAGCAGCTGGCCCCCGACTATGACCGCATTTACATCGACACGCCGCCCGCGCTGAACTTCTACACCCGCTCGGCCTTGATCGCGGCGCGCAGCTGTCTGGTGCCGTTTGACTGTGATGATTTTTCGCGCAAGGCGCTGTACAGCCTGCTCGAAAGCGTGCAGGAAATCCGCGCCGACCACAACCCGCAACTGCAGGTCGAGGGCATCGTCGTGAACCAGTTCCAGCCGCGCGCCAACCTGCCCCAGCGCATCGTCAGCGAGCTGATAGCCGAAGGCCTGCCGGTGTTGCAGCCCTACTTGCCATCGTCGGTAAAAATCCGCGAATCCCACGAGCAGTCGCTGCCGATGATCTATATGGACCCCGGCCACAAGCTGACGCTGGCGCTGGTGGCGCTGCACGATGGGCTGCAGCGCTGAAGCGCTAAAGCAGGGACTTTATTCTCGCGTTTTGGCCAGATCGTCCAGCGAGTCGATGGACGCGGGCGGGACTGGTTCAAGCACCAAGGGCGCGTCCAGCACATCGGCCAGATCGCCCAGCGGGTCGGCTGTCCGTGGCTTGGCCAGATCGGCCATCGGGCGGGCGGCCAGTGGCTTGGCCAGATCGGCCACCGGACGGGCGGCCAGCGGTTTGAGCAGCTCGCCCAGCGGGTCGGCTGTCCGTGGCTTGGCCAGATCGGCCACCGGGTGGGCTGCCTGCGGCTTGAGCAGATCGTCCAGCGGGAGGGATTCCATCATCAGCGCATTGACCAGCTCGCCCAGCGGGTCGGCCTGCCGGGCTTTGGTCGGCTTGCTGACCAGGGTGGACGACAAGGCCATGATCGGTTCTATCGGCTTGGCCAGACTGCGCAGCCGCACGGCTGGCCGAATCTTGGTTTGCGCCGTCGGCAGGGGCGCGAGCGCCGCGATGGCGGGCGGGGTAGGCAGGGGCCGGATCGCGGGCGGTGTCAGCTCGGCCAGCAATATGAATTCTTCTACGGCGGGGAAATCCTGAGCGTTGACAGACGGGCTGATCGAAAGATGCAAAGCGACAGCGGTCAGGGACAACAGCTTTTTCATAAGTATCCAAAAGTAAAGAGATGAAATCTTGAGTTGCTATTTCAATTCCAGCACATAACATCCGCTCTGGCAAATTTCTGGGTGGCGTAACCGTAAAATCTGCCGATGCTCACGATTAAAAAAGACCTGCTCTCGGCTCTGGCTGTCGCGCTGGAACAACTCTCTCCCGGTGCCGGTGACAAAGCCGCCTTTGAATCCCCCAAAGTGGCGGCACATGGCGATTTTGCCTGCACTGCCGCCATGCAACTGGCCAAACCGCTGAAACAAAACCCGCGCCAGACGGCCGAAGCGCTGCGCGCGCTGCTGCTGCAGGCGCCCGCGTTTGAACGCTGGGTCGAGGCGATTGAAATTGCCGGCCCCGGTTTTATCAACATCCGCCTCAAGCCTGCCGCCAAACAGGAAACCGTGCGCGAGGTGCTGCAGGCGGGCGCCCAGTACGGCACGCAGCCCGCTGACCTTGAACGCAAGATGATTGTCGAGTTCGTCTCGGCGAACCCGACCGGCCCGCTGCATGTCGGCCACGGCCGCCAGGCGGCGCTGGGCGACGCGATTTGCAATCTGTATGAAACCCAGGGCGCGCAGGTTCACCGTGAGTTTTATTACAACGACGCCGGGGTGCAGATTCAAACGCTGGCCACCAGCACGCAGCTGCGCGCCAAGGGCTTCAAGCCGGGCGACGAGTGCTGGCCGACCGACCCGGCCAATCCGGCCAGCAAGGCTTTCTACAACGGCGAATACATCGCCGACATCGCCGCCGACTTCCTGGCCAAAAAGACGGTGAAGTCTGACGACCGCGAGTTCACCGCCTCGGGCGACGTGGACGACATGGACTCGATTCGCCAGTTTGCCGTGGCTTATCTGCGCCACGAGCAGGATCTGGATTTGCAGGCGTTCTCGGTGCGCTTTGACAATTACTACCTCGAATCGAGCCTGTACAGCTCGGGTCGCGTCGCCGCCGCCGTAGCGCGCCTGCAGGAAGCGGGCAAAACCTACGAGCAGGACGGCGCGCTCTGGCTCAAATCGACCGACTACGGCGACGACAAAGACCGCGTGATGAAAAAGGGCGACGGCACGTTCACCTATTTCGTCCCCGACGTGGCTTACCACCTGGCCAAGTGGGAGCGCGGTTTTACCAAAGCCATCAACATCCAGGGCATGGACCACCACGGCACGATTGCCCGCGTGCGCGCCGGTCTGCAGGCGGCGGGCGCGGGCGTGGCCCCCGGCTACCCCGACTACGTGCTGCACACGATGGTGCGCGTGGTGCGCAACGGCGAAGAAGTCAAAATTTCCAAGCGCGCTGGCAGCTACGTGACGCTGCGCGACCTGATCGAGTGGACTAGCGCCGACGCGGTGCGTTTCTTCTTGCTCAGCCGCAAGCCGGACACCGAATACATCTTTGACATCGACCTGGCGCTGGCCAAGAACAACGAAAACCCGGTCTATTACGTGCAGTACGCGCATGCGCGCATCTGCTCGATTCTGACCACCTGGGCGGCGCAGGGCGGCGAGGAAAGCCAGTTGAAAGACGTGGACCTGTCGGCGCTGGTCAGCCCGCAGGCGCAGGCCTTGATGCTGCTGCTGGCGAAATACTCCGACATGCTCAGCCACGCGGCCAGCGGTTTTGCGCCGCACGATGTGGCGTTTTACCCGCGCGAGCTGGCCGCCTGCTACCACAGCTATTACGACGCCGAGCGCATTCTGGTCGATGACGAAGCCGTCAAACTGGCGCGCCTGGCGCTGGTGGCCGCGACCGCGCAGGTGCTGCACAATGGCCTCGCCGTGCTGGGCGTCAGCGCGCCCCGGAAAATGTAAACCCTCCGCCATCCACCCAGTGTGATGCAGGCGGCGGCTAAAAAGGAAAAAAATATGAAAAATAAACAACAAGGCGGCACCCTGCTGGGCTTGATCCTGGGCGGCTTGGTCGGACTGGGCGTGGCCCTGGCCGTGGCGGTTTACATCACCAAGATGCCGGTGCCGTTCAACACCAAGTCCTTGTCCGGCAGCGCCGAGAGCGATGCCGCTGAAACGATGAAGAACAAGGACTGGGATCCGAACGCGACGCTGGCGGGCAAGAATCCGGCCCGGCCCAAGGCGCTGGCCGCCAGTGAAGCGGCTGCCGCTGACCCGGCCGCACCAGCCAGCGCGCCTGCAAGCGCCCCCGTCAGCGTTCTCAAGGCCGTGCCCGCCAGTGCGCCCTCGGCGGCCAAGGCTGGTTCTGCCGACCCGCTGGGTGATTTGGCCAGAACCGTGACCGCGCCGGGTGCGCAGCCCAAGGCGCGCCCCACCTCAGCCGATCCTATCGGCGATTTGGCGAAAGCGGTGACGGCGCGTCCGGCCCTGCCTGCTGCGCCAGCCAAGAGCCAGCCTGGCGATTTGTCAATTGATCCGATTGCGGCGCTGCCCGCCGCCAAGGCCAGGCCCACCGAAGTGATGCCCGCGACGCAGCCGGGCGCCGATCCCTTCCATTACTTTGTGCAGGCCGGGGCCTTCCGCACCGAGGAGGAAGCTGGCAAGCAGCGCGCCCGCCTGCAGTCGCTGGGCATTCACGCCCAGGTCTCCGAGCGTGAACAGGCTGGCCGCACGGTGTACCGCGTGCGCCTGGGGCCGTTCGACAGGAAAGAAGAGGCCGAAAAGATGACCGACAAGCTCGGCGATAACTCGATTGACGCGACGCTGGTTCGGGTGCAGCGCTAGGGAATCCGGCGGGCTGAACTTTTGCCCGGTTCTGTGTCAAACACCCTGAAACATTTATTTCCGGAGAACTTTTCATGCAACGTCGTCAATTTTCTTTCTCGGCAGCCACTGTCGCCGCCGCCAGCACGGTGGGCATGGCGCTGCCCGCGCTGGCCCAGATCAAGCCCATTGAAGGCGAGACCGAGTTTTTGACGCTGGACGTGCCCGCGCCCCTCGTCGCGCCTGCGGGCAAGATCGAAGTGGTCGAGTTCTTCTGGTACAAATGCCCGCACTGCAATGCGTTTGAGCCGACCTTCAATGCCTGGGCGAAAAAATTGCCCAAGGATGTGTTTTTGCGCCGCGTCCCGGTCGGTTTCCGGGCCGATTTCGAGCCGCAGCAGCGCCTGTTTTTTGTGCTGGAAGCGCTGAACAAGCTCGATGAGCTGCATGCCAAAGTGTTCCACACGATTCACGTCGAAAAGCTGCCGCTCAACACCTTTGAGGAGCTGCTCGCTTGGGCCGAAAAGCAGGGAATTGCCAAGGATCGCTTCGCCGAGCTGTACAAATCCTTCGCCATCACCAGCAAGGTGCGCAAGGCAACCCAGCTGCAAGAGGCCTATGCCGTGGACGGCGTGCCGTCTCTGGGCATTCACGGGCGCTATTTCACATCCGCCACCCAGGCCGGAAACCTGCAGCGCGCCTTGCAGGTCACTGACGCGCTGATCGCGCAATGGCGCAGCAAGGCTAAATAGCCCACGCGGGTGTCGCGTCTTCAACGAACAGTTGGTAGGCCTGTCTCTGGAGAAAACCGGCTTCAGAGGCAAGACGCGACACGAAAACCGCCTACCGGCCAACACCCACGAGCAAACGGAGCCGCCGCATGATTGACAAAAATTTTCTTGGCACAGCGCTGGCCTTGATTCAAGCGCCTATGGCCGGGGCGCAGGATGCGCGTCTGGCGCTGGCCGTCAGCGAGGCAGGCGCTTTGGGCTCGCTGCCAGCGGCAATGCTAACGACTGAGGCGCTGGAGCGCGAACTGCAGACGCTGCAGGCGGCCGGGCGGCCCTACAACGTCAACTTTTTCACCCACAAGCCGCCGCAGCCGGACGCGGCGCAGCTGGCCCGCTGGCAGTCCGTTCTCAAACCGTATTGCGACGAGCTCGGGCTGGATCCAGCCCAAGCCCCGGCAGGCGCCAGCCGACAGCCCTTCAGCGCTGAAGCGGCCGAGGCGCTGGAGCGCTTCTGCCCGGCGGTGGTGAGTTTTCATTTCGGATTACCGGCGCCGGAGCTGCTCGCGCGCGTCAAGCGCCTGGGCGCATTGGTGTTGTCCACCGCCACCACCGTGGAGGAGGCGCTGTGGCTGCAGGCGCACGGCGCCGATGCGGTAATCGCCCAAGGCCTGGAGGCGGGCGGACACCGGGGCCACTTTTTAAGCACCGACATCAGCGGCCAGACGGACACGCTCACCCTGGTGGCGCGCTGCGCCAAGGCGCTGAGCATTCCCGTGATTGCCGCAGGCGGCATCAGCGACGCCGCTGGCGTGCGGGCCGCGCTGGAGCACGGCGCCTCGGCGGTGCAGGCGGGCACGGTTTTTTTGCTCAGCGCGGAGGCGGCCACCGGCGCCCTGCACCGCGCACGCCTGCGCGATCTGGCCGCGCCCACTGAATTGACGAACCTGTTTTCCGGCGGGCTGGCACGCGGGCTGATCAACCGGGCGATGCGCGAACTCGGCCCCGTCAGCGCGGCGGCCCCGCCGTTTCCGCTGGCGTCAAGCGCCCTGGCGCCGCTGCGCGCGCAAGCCGAGGCGCAGGGACGCGACGACTTCACGCCGCTGTGGTCGGGCACCAACCGCAGCGGCTGCCGCGAGGCGCCCGCTGCCCAGATCGTTCAGGCCCTGGCCGCCGGGTTGAGCGGCTGAACGCAGCGCTGGGCGCGGAAACCGAAGGTTTCAACATCCTTACCCGTAAGCCAAACTACTGCCTAGAATTTCCAGTATGGAGTGCCTCCAAGCCTCCAAGCCTTCAAATACGAACTCGTGCCTGATGGCCAGCAGCAGCGCAACATGCGCCGCTTTGCCGGAGCGCGCCGCTTTGTGTTTCCTTTAGGGAGCGGGATATCAAGATGCAATTTAGTCTCGTCCCAGCGCACTTCAGCGTTTGTCAAACGAAAAGGACTGATCATGAAAGCCTTTGCTGTTATATGCACCTGCCCCGCTGACCTGCGGAGGCGACCATGATTGAGATTCGCAAGGGCCAGGCACCGGCCCCGCTCGTGCGTGCGGAGTTCAGTGTCCGCTTTCGTGCCGCCTTCATCGATCCGGCGTTTCGTGCCGAAGATCAGTCGCTTGCGCGACTTGAAGAGATTGCCTGGGTGGCCTACACCGAAGGCCGCAAGGCCCCGTTCACGCAGAAGGCTGGCCCGGCTTATGCCGACCCGGACTACGACCTGTCAACCGAGTGGGTGGCCACCCGGCAGCGCATCATGGACGCGCAACGGCGCTGGGCTGACCCGGTGAGCCCGAGCCGGGTGCTGCTGATCTGCGGCTCGGCGCGCAACGATGGCACCTGCCCGGGCGAGATGTCCAAGACCTTCCGTTTGCTGCAAATCGCTCGCGAGACGCTGGAGCAGGCCGACATCGAGGTCGATGTCCTGGACCTGAGCTTGCTCACCTCCGAATATGGCCGCCAAATCCACCCCTGCAAGGGTTGTGTATCGACCGCGATGCCCTTGTGCCACTGGCCATGCAGTTGCTACCCGAACCACGCGCTCAACCAGACCAATGACTGGATGGCCGAGATTTATGAGCGCTGGGCTGGCGCTCATGGCGTGATCATCGTCTCGCCTGTGTACTGGTACCAGAGCCCGAGCCCCTTGAAACTGATGATTGATCGCCTGGTGTGCGCCGATGGCGGCAATGCCGACCCTACCTCGACCTCCGGCAAGAAGGCGGGCAAGGCGAAAGAACTCGAAATGGCTGGCTGGGATTATCCCCAGCATCTGGCCGGGCGCACCTACGGGCTGATCGTTCATGGCGACGTGGCTGGTATCGATGACGCGCGCCGCGCGCTATCGGACTGGCTCGACTGGATGGGTTTTATTGATGCTGGCGCACAGGCGAGACTGGACCGCTACATCGGCTACTACGAGCCGTATGCGAGCAGCCACGAGGCGCTGGATCGCGATGAGGCCGTGCAGGAAGAAGCGCGCAATGTGGCGCGCGCAGTGAGCAAGGCGGTGCTTGAGTTGCGCTCTGGCCGACTCCAGGCAGTGCAGCCGGGCCTGTCGCGTCCACGGCAAAAGTGAGCCGTGAAGGCGATGGCACCAGCGACTCTGTCATGCGTCACAGGGCTCGTGACTCGACATTAGGCCCAGGCCAGCGGCAGGCCGGGCCTGACGAAAAAAATCAATAATTGCTCAGGCAGTGCAAGTGCGCTGCCAGCATGGCTACAATGACATGAACTCACAGCAAGATTCATGCCTCATGAAAATTCCATTTCTCCCCCTGATCCTGGCCGCCGCTCTGGCGGCTGGAGGCGTGTTGCCTGCTGCCGCCGAAAAAGCTGACCGCGACAAGCCGATGAATATCGAGGCGGACGCGCTGCGCTATGACGACCTGAACCAAAGCAGCGTCTTCACCGGCAATGTCGTCATCACCAAAGGCAGCACCGTGATTCGCGGCGGGCAGGTCAACGTCAGCCAGGACGCGCAGGGCTACCAGAAAGCCATTGCGACGGCCGCGCCCGGCAAGCTGGCCTATTACCGCAAAAAGCGCGACGGCGTCGATGAGTTCATCGAGGGCGAGGGCGAGCGCATTGAGTACGACGGCCACACCGACCAGGTCAAGTTCATCAACCGGGCTGTGGTGCGCCGCTTCAAGGGCGCCACGCTGGCCGATGAAACCAGCGGCGCCTTGATTGTCTATAACAACAACACCGACGTGTTCAGCGTCGATAGCGGCGCGCAGAACAGCTCGGCGGCCAACCCCTCCGGCCGAGTCCGCGCGATGCTGTCGCCGCGCAGCGCCGCCTCGGCCCCCGCTGCCCCCGTTGCACCGGCCGCGCCGCAAGTCGCGCCCCGGCTGCGCGTCAGCCCGACGCTGGGCAGCGGCGCCAGCCAGAAAGCCCCGTGAAACCCATGCAAGCGGTGACACCTCCCCCCATCGCGCCGCTGCCACAGGCACCGGCCGCCCGCCCCGAAGTCGCCAGCCGCCTGGTCGCGCAGGGGCTGAAAAAATCCTACGGCAGCCGCCTGGTCGTGCGCGACGTGTCGCTGACGGTGCAAAAAGGCGAAGTCGTCGGCCTGCTCGGCCCGAACGGCGCGGGCAAGACCACCTCGTTTTACATGATCGTCGGCCTGGTGCGCGCCGACGCGGGCGCCATCTCGATTGACGGCCAGTCCGTCGAGCACATGCCGATTCACCTGCGCGCCCGCCTCGGCCTGAGCTACCTGCCGCAGGAAGCGTCCATCTTTCGCAAGCTGACGGTGCAGGAAAACGTGCGCGCCGTGCTCGAACTGCAGCGCGACGCTGCGGGCAAGGCGCTGAGTCGCGCCGAGATCGACTTGCGTTTGGATACGCTGCTGAAAGACCTGCGCGTCGAGCACCTGCGCGACTCGCCTGCGCCCGCGCTGTCTGGCGGCGAGCGCCGCCGCGTCGAAATTGCGCGTGCGCTGGCAACCCAGCCGCGTTTCATCCTGCTCGACGAGCCGTTTGCCGGGATTGACCCGATTGCCGTGATTGAAATCCAGCGCATCATTGGTTTTTTAAAAGCGCGCGGCATCGGCGTCTTGATCACCGACCACAATGTGCGCGAAACGCTGGGCATCTGCGACCACGCCTACATCATCAGCGACGGCCATGTGCTGGCCAACGGCACGCCCGACGAGATCGTGAACAACGCCGATGTGCGCCGCGTCTATCTCGGCGAACATTTCCGAATGTGATGATGCTTTCAATGTTTATACCAATTTTGCTGGACGGCACCACATGAAACAGGGCCTTTCCCTTCGGGTTTCGCAGCATCTGGCGCTGACGCCGCAGTTGCAGCAGTCGATCCGGCTGCTGCAGCTTTCGACGCTGGAGCTGAGCCAGGAAGTCGAGCAGATGCTCGATGAAAATCCCTTTCTTGAAATGGCCGAAGAAGCGGCGCCGCGCGAGGAATTCGGCCTGGAGCACACGAACACCCCCGTCAGCCAGGACAGCCGCGAGTTCGAGTCCACCACCGAGTCCGCGCCCAGCCATGCGGCCGAAGACGCCAGCAGCGCCAGCAAGGCCGAAACCGAAACCACGGCCGAACTCAGCTCGGAGACCAGCCTCGAAGACAGCTGGGACGGCGACGGCTCAGTCGATTCCTCGCCCGACGACAGCGAGTGGGGCGGCGATGCCCCGGCGCGCAAAAATAACCTGGACGACAGCGACGCCGAAGCCTCAGATCTGACCGGCGCCCATGTCTCGCTGCAGGATTACCTGCACCGCCAGGCGCTGAGCCTGCGCCTGTCCGAAGAAGACCGCGCCGCGCTGTATTTTTTGATCGAGTCGCTGAACGACGACGGCTACCTCGAAGACACGCTGGCCTCGCTGGCCGCCGGTCTGGCGCGTGACGATCTGGAAGAAGCCGAGGAGCTGGAACAGTGCTTTTCGATGGCGCTGAAACTGCTGCAGCACATGGAGCCCGCTGGCGTCGGCGCGCGCAGTCTGGCCGAATGCTTGACGCTGCAACTGCAGGACAGCCCGGACAGCGAGGAAGCCCGCGCCGCGCTGGCGATGTGCAAGCAGCCGATGGAGCTGCAGGCCAAGCGCGATGTCAAGCGGCTGGCGAACCTGTGCGGTTTTCCGGAAGACATCATCAAGGGCGCGATGGGCCTCATTGCCCGGCTCGACCCCAAGCCGGGGCGGCGCTTTGCCAATGTCGAGCGCAACCTGGTCGTGCCCGACGTGATCGTCACCAAATCCGGGCGCGGCTTCAAGGTGGCGCTGAACACGGAAGTCATGCCCCGGCTGCGCGTGCATGACATTTACGCCAGCGTGATGAAGCAGCACAAAGGCCAGAGCGGCCAGGCGCTGCAGCAACGCTTGCAGGAAGCGCGCTGGTTCATCAAGAACATCCAGCAGCGCTTTGACACGATTCTGCGCGTCAGCAACGCCATCGTCGAGCGGCAAAAGAACTTCTTCAGCCACGGCGAGCTGGCCATGCGCCCGCTGGTGCTGCGCGAAATTGCCGACGAACTGGGCCTGCACGAATCGACCATTTCCCGCGTCACCACCGCCAAGTACATGAGCACGCCGTTTGGCACGTTTGAATTGAAATACTTCTTCGGCTCGGGACTCGGCACCGAAACCGGCGGCAACGCGTCGAGCACGGCAGTGCGCGCCCTCATCAAGCAGTTTGTCTCGTCAGAAAACCCGAACAAGCCGCTCAGCGACAACCAGATTTCCGAAATGCTCAAGGAGCAGGGCATCGAATGCGCCCGCCGCACCGTGGCCAAATACCGCGAAGCGCTGCGCATCGCGCCCACCAATTTGCGCAAGGCGCTGTAAAAAAACATGAACCAACTTCAACTCTTTCTCCCCTGCGCCGCTGGCGTGGAAAACCTGCTGGCCACCGAAATCCAGCGCGTCACCGGCATCGCGGGCAAAGCCTGGCGCGCTGGCGTGCAGCTGCAAGGCTCGTGGCGCGACGCCATGAAACTGAACCTGCACAGCCGCCTGGCCCAGCGCGTGTTGATCGAGCTGCAGCACGGCCAGTACCGCAGCGAGCAGGATCTGTACAACGCGGCGGCCAGCGTGGCCTGGGAAATCTGGTTCACGCCGACCCAGACCTTCAAGGTGGAAATCACCGCCCAGCACAGCCCGCTGCAAAGCCTGAATTTCGCGGCGCTGAAAATCAAGGACGCGATTGCCGACCGCTTTCGCCACAAGTTCAACGACGTGCGCCCCAGCGTCGATACGCGCTGGCCGGACGTGCGCGTCTATGTCCACCTGACGACTGATACGGTGACGATTTACATCGACACCTCGGGCGAGCCGCTGTTTAAACGCGGCTGGCGCGAGGACAAGGGCGATGCGCCTTTGAAGGAAACGCTGGCCGCCGCGATGATCGCCGCCAGCGGCTGGGATGAGCTCTGTAAACAAGGCGTGCCGCTGTACGACCCGTGCTGCGGCTCGGGCACCATCGTGGTTGAAGCGGCGCAGATTGCCTGCAATATTGCGCCGGGCATCAACCGCCGCTTTGCGTTTCAGAAATATTTGCCGTTTCAGGGCCATGTCTGGGACGGCCTGCTCGACCAGGCCGAAGCGGCGATTACCGAGCCGACCGCGCCGGTGTTCGGCAGCGATGTGTCGTTCCGGATGGTCGATTTTGCCGAGCGCAATGCCGAGCGCGCTGGCGTGGCCAACGCCGTGCAGCTGCGCGGCGGCGACGCGCTGCAGCGCATGCAGCCCGCGCCGAGTGGCGTGATGCTGGTGAATCCGCCGTATGGCGAGCGTATCGACGTGGCCGGTGTGGCCGGTATCAGCGGCGTGCAGGGCCGCGAGCAGCGCCGCACGCAGTTCCAGGGCCAGAGCGTCGATGAGTTCGGCCAGCCGCTGCGTGCCGAGCGCAATGAGCGCGCCAGCCGCGACGACCGCGAGGAGTCCGCGTTTGAGCCGTCGCGGGATCGTTCGGCCAACCCCGGCCGCGAGCAGGCGCAAAACGCCTGGGGCGAAGAAGCGTCCGATTTCTTCCCGCAGCTGGCCGCGCATTGGAAGAAAAACTACGCAGGCTGGACGGCCCACATCCTGACGCCCGATCTGAAACTGCCGAACAAGATGCGATTAAAAGAGTCGCGCCGCGTGCCGATGTGGAACGGCCCGATTGAATGCCGCCTGTTCCGCTTTGACATGGTCGCCGGATCGGCCCGCGCCAAGCCCGGCGCCGACGCCGCCGCGCCGCAGCCACCGAAAGCGTGAGCCCGGCCGTGACTTTCGCCGTGACTGCCGCCCCGGACGTGGAACCGCTGGAGTTGTTGCCGACGACGCCAGCGCGCAAGCCGCCCGTCGTGCTGGACACCAACATCATTCTGGATGTCTTCATTTTTGACGACGCCGCCGCCAAGCCCGTCAGGCAGGCGCTGGAAGCGGGCGAGATCGACTGGATTGCCACCCAGCCGATGCGCGACGAGCTGGCTCGGGTGCTGGCTTACCCGCAAATCGTGCCGCGCCTGGCGTTTTACCAGCTCGGCGCCGACGACGTGCTGGCCGCGTTTGACCGCCACGCCCGCCTGCTGCCAGCGGCCAGCAAATGCCGCCTGAGCTGCAGCGACGCCGACGACCAGAAATTCATCGACCTGGCCGTCGCCAGTCAGGCGCTGCTGCTGAGCAAGGACAGGCATATCCTGTCAATGGCCAAGCGGCTGCGGGTGCTGGGTGTGCAGGCGCGGGCGGCCGGGCTTAGTTAGCGCATGCCTTGATCTGCTCTGCGCCAGTGGGCTGATCGCACCATTTGCTTCTGGCGCGGTAGGTACACAGGTAGCGGCTGATGCCCCAGTCTTTTTTCTCGCACCAGGCCAGCTCGTTGGTGAGCGCTTGCTGCCACAAGGCGGTGGCCCCTTTCACTGGCGCACTGCTGCTTATTTTGTCGCGGGCGACGCTGCGGTAATGGTCCAGGTCAATCGGCACCACCTTGGGCACGACCGGCGCGGGGCTGGGCACGGGGGGCAGCGGCTTTTGCTCAATCTTGCGCGAAGAAGAATCCAAAATATCGCCGCTGCGCGTGTCAATCACCTGGCTTTGGACAACGCCGTTCTCATAGGTTGTCTCGCGCAGGATGGCGCCGTCCTGCATCTTGTCGATTTGCTGGTACTGCCCCATCCCTTGCGGTGGCTGCGGCGCAGGCGTCTCGGCAAATGCGCTGGACAGCAGCGAAAAGCCCGCTGATTTTTTCGCCCCTTCCTCGGTGGAGGGAAACGGAAACCACTGGCTGAAGTTGCCGAACTGGACAAAGACATCGCCTTTTTCATAGATTTGAAAGCGCACCTCGACCAGTCCGTTGTTTTGCTTGATCGGCACCGGAATCGTCGCGACCGGCTGCTTGCCGAAATTGTCGCGGAACAGTTTTTCGTTGATGCGCTCGGCCTCGGTTTTCGGCAGTTTCAGCAGCGAGGAATACACATCCAGCCCCGCATTGACCAGCGAGGGCAGCACCACCAGCACGCCGACCAGGCCGGTCAGCCACAGTTTGACGTGGGCAAAGTAGGAGACGGCCTCAGCCGGTGCGGCCGGATCGGGGTTTTTGGGCGTGGCGGGGTTGGGTTTGCTGGGGGGCATGGCGGTCTCCGTGGAAAGGTTGAATCAAGGGCCGCAAAAAGCGCCAGCGCCCGGACAGAGTTTCTGCCGGGCGGGCTTTTTTGGCCGCGATGGATACATCCTATTACAGGCGCGGCGTCAGCGAGAAAAAGAAGTCCAGCATGTGGAAATGATCGTCGTGGAACTGGTCTTCCAGGCTGGCGAGTTCTTCAATCGGCACCCAGCGCGCGCTGGCGGCGTCGTCGGCGGCCTGCACTTCGGGCGGGCGGCGCGAGCCCAGATCAAACAGGTGCGCGTGGGTGATGACGCGCCCGCGCTGGCTGCGATCCGGGTGCTCGAACACCTGCACCGCTTTGAGCGCGTGCTGCATGTCGCCTTCGAGCAGGCGGATGCTGGTTTCCTCGGCCAGCTCGCGCAGCGCCGACTGGTACACGGTTTCGCGCTGCTCGATAAAGCCGCCGGGCACGGCCAGCAGCCCTTTGCCGGGGGCGCGGCCGCGCTCGATCAGCAGCACGCAGCCGCTGCAGCGCACGATGGCATCGACAGTGACAAACACCGGCGGGTAGGGGGCGCTGGCCCAGCGGGCTTTTTCCTGGTGCAGGCTTTTCCACTCCTGCGCCAGCGTTTCAAAATAAGGCAGCGCCGCCCAGGCGCGCAAAAAGGCCAGCGTGCTGGCCGGCGCCTGGCTGGTCAGCGCGGCCAGCGTGGCGTCCAGCGCCGCGCCCGCGTTGCCGAAATAGGCGTCGCGCAGCGCGCTGGCGTCGATATGGCCTTGCAGCGGCAGCGCGTCCAGCGCCCAGCCCGGAAAGCCTTTCAGGTACTGGCTGGTGGCGTCCTTGAAATGCCCGACCAGCACAAACGAGGTGCTGGGCGTTGCCTGCGCCAGTGCCATCACGCCCTGACGCACCGCGCTGACCCAGCGTTGCTGGTCGTAATAGTCGCGCACCGGCAGGAACTGGACCCGGCTGCGGTCGGCCTCGGGCAGGGCCAGACGGATCATTTCGGCGCGCTCTTGCCAGGTGAACGGGTTTTTCGGCGTGCGCGCCTGGTGCGCCGAGCCCAGCGCCACAACGCACAGCGGCGCCGACGCCAGCGCCCGGCGAATCAGCGCCAGCTGGCCGAGGTGAAAAGTCTGAAAGCGGCCAATGCAGACCGAAACGTCGTGCGTGAACGCGGTGGAGGCGGCGGAAGTGGCGGAAGTGCTGGAAGAAGTCATAAAACAATCACTCAAACTTGGCGGCAATCGGCATCTGCCGCCCGGTGCCGAAAGCGCGGGCGCGCAAACGGATGATGGGCGGAGCCTGGCGGCGCTTGTATTCATTGCGCGCAATCAAGCCCCGGATGCGCTCTATCATGGCGCGGTTTTCCGGCTGTTTTTTCAGTTCGGCGACAAAATTCACGGCTTTTTCGTGTTCGTCGGGCGCCAGCAGCGGCCCCTCGATCAGCAGCTTGAGCAGCGCGTCGAGCACCGGGTAGGGCGGCAGGCTGTCTTCGTCCTTCTGGCCGGGCGCCAGTTCGGCGGACGGCGCTTTGTCGATGATGGCTGGCGGAATGAGCTCCCGGCCAGCGGCTTCGTTCAGGTGGCGCGACAGCGCGAACACTTCTGTTTTATACAGATCGCCAATCAGGCCCAGGCCGCCGTTGGTGTCGCCGTAGAGCGTACAGTAGCCGACCGACAGCTCGGACTTATTGCCGGTCGTTAAAAGCAGGTGGCCAAAGCTGTTGGAATATTCCATCAGCACCGTGCCGCGCGCCCGCGCCTGCAGGTTTTCCAGCGCGATGCCTTGCAGCGGCTGGCCGAAAGCCGTTTGAAAACCGCCGGAAAAGGCTGCCACCAGCGTGTGAATCGGGTGCGTCAGCAGCGCGATGCCGAGGTTGCGGCACAGCGCCGCCGAGTCATCGACCGAGCCGCTGGACGAGAATTCCGACGGCATCGTGATGGCGCTGACATTGGCCGCGCCCAGCGCCTCGACCGCCAGCGCCAGCGTCAGCGCCGAGTCGATGCCGCCGGACGAGCCGACGACGGCGCGGCTGAAACCGCAGCGGCGCGCATAGTCGCGCAGTCCCAGCACGATCTGGCGCCGGTAAAACGCCAGCACCGGCAGGCCTTCGGCGGCGACGGGCGCGGGCGCGGCCCCGTCCAGCGTCAAAAAGTGGCCGTTTTCAAAGCGCAGCGTGGTGACTTCTTCGGCAAAGCGGGCCGCTTCAAAAACCACGCCCGCCTGCGGTTCGACGGCAAACGAGGCGCCGTCATAGACCAGCTGGTCGTGGCCGCCGATCTGATTCACGTAGAGGATGGGCAGGCGGTTGTTGCGGCTGGCGGCGCTGAACAGGCGCTGGCGCAGCTCGCGCTGGCCGGTGTGCGACGGGCTGGCGTTGATCGAAATCACCAGATCGGGCGCGGCGTCGCGCAGGCGCTCAAAGGGATTGAGCGGATAGTCCTGGCCGTGGTCGTTCCAGCCGTCTTCGCAGATCAGAAAGCCGGTCTGCACGCCCCGGATGCGCAGCACTTTGGCCACGTCCGGGCCGGGCTCGAAA
>JAPLPS010000022.1 GCA_026400075.1 Polaromonas sp. | reverse complement strand
AGTCCGCGCGGTTTTTTACCCACGTCCTTGACAGCCGACCAGTCGATTTGAATCATCATCGGGTAAATCATCACCCAGATGAAAACGGCCACGACGAGGTTGACGTGCGCGACTTCCAGCGCGGCAATCGCCTGGAAAGCGCCGGGCGCCAGCAGGCCCAGGCCCACGCCCGCCGCAATGCCCAGCGCCACCCAGATGGTCAAAAAGCGTTCAAACAAGCCCATGATGTTTTTCTTTCTTTGGCGGCGCGTTTCAGGCGTGAAGCGGCAGTTCGCGGGCGCTGCTTTGCAGCAGTGCGCGTTCGAGTTTTTCCGCTGGCAGGCTGACCAGCAGCGACAGGCGCCGGTGCAGCGCGAGCAGGGTCTGGCGGAAGGCTTCGTGCTTTTCCATCTCGCTGCCCTCGCCTGCGGACGGATCGGCGTAGCCCCAGTGCGCCGTGGCGGGATGGGCGGGCCAGAAGGGGCAGGCTTCGCCCGCCGCGTTGTCGCAGACGGTGATGATCAAGTCCATGTGCGGCGCGTCGGGCTGGGCAAATTCATCCCAGTTTTTGCTGCGCAGGCCGTCGATGGAAATCCCGGCGTGCTGCAGCACTTCCAGCGCCAGCGGGTGCGGCTGCTGGTTCAGCCGGGGGCTGCTGCCCGCCGAAAAGGCCTTGAACTTGCCCTGGCCGATGTGGTTGAGGATGGCTTCGGCCAGGATGCTGCGCGCCGAGTTGTGGGTGCAGAGAAATAAAACGTGAAGCGGGCGTGTGGTCATGGCGAGGATTAAAAAGTGAATGAGTGGGCGGTGTAGCCCATGAAGGCGGGTTGAAAAAGTATGAAAACGTCAGCAAGCTGGCGCCGCGCCGACGCCGACACTGACGCCGCAGGACTGGCCTTCGCAGCATTGCTCGGTCAGGTAAGCCAGCAGCGCGTTCATCTGATGGATGCTGGCGCGGTAAATCAGGTTGCGCCCGCGCGCCTCGCTGCTGACCAGCCCGGAATGGGCCAGCTCTTTCAAATGAAAAGACAGCGCGCTGGGCATGACGCCCAGCTGTTCGGCGATGGCGCCGGGCGTCAGGCCCGTCGGCCCGGCCACCACCAGCGCCCGAAAAGCGCGCAGGCGCTGGGTCTGGGCCAAGGCGGCCAGGGCTTTGACGGCCACGCCTTCTTCAAGCGTGGGCAGGGGGTTGCAGGGCGTTGTTATTTCCATAGTTCAACTATAATTGAAATGTTGAATTAAAACCATGCCGCACCCGGCAAGGGTGAAAAAAATTGAACCGGAGAAACTGTATATGCCGCTTGTGACAACACCGCCCACGCTGGCCGTGGACTTGCCCAATATTGATCCGGCACTGTTCGCCGTGCCGTCCGCCGAGCGCTTGCAAACGCCCGCCAGCCTGCACGCGCCGCGCATCTTGCTGCTCTACGGCTCGGTGCGCGAGCGCTCCTACAGCCGTCTGGCCAGCGAAGAAGCGGCCCGGCTGCTGCAGGCGATGGGCGCCGAAACCCGCACTTTTGATCCACGCGGCCTGCCGCTGCCCGACGACGCGCCCGAAACGCACCCGAAAGTCCAGGAGCTGCGCGAACTGGCGCAATGGGCCGAAGGCATGGTCTGGTGCTCGCCCGAGCGCCACGGCGCGATGACCGCCATCATCAAGGCGCAGATCGACTGGATTCCGCTGGCCCAAGGCGCGGTGCGCCCGACGCAGGGCAAGACGCTGGCGGTGATGCAGGTCTGCGGCGGCTCGCAGTCCTTCAACGCGGTCAACCAGTTGCGCGTGCTGGGCCGCTGGTTGCGCATGCTGACAATTCCGAACCAGTCGTCGATTGCCAAGGCGTTTCTGGAGTTTGACGAGGCCGGGCGCATGAAGCCGTCCAGCTACTACGACCGGCTGGTCGATGTGATGGAAGAGCTGGTCAAGTTCACGCTGCTGACGCGCGACGTGTCGCCGTATCTGGTCGAGCGCTACAGCGAGCGCCGCGAAAGCGCCGAGGCGCTGTCCAAGCGGGTAAACCAGCGCACGCTGTAGGCGCGTGGCAGCGATTTTTATCTGGCGGTGCGATGTCACATAACTGCCATTGAATTGACACGCACCCGTCACGCCCTTGTTTCAGACTCAGGCCATAAGCTGAACGATGAAATCAAGGAATGGTGATGAAGTTGAATCCCGCTGCTAAACCCTCTCAAGGACACGCACTGGCCGACGGCACGGGGCGTCATGAACTGGATCGCCAGCGCCTGCGCATCCTGCGCTGCACCGCGCAGGCGATGGCCAGCAGCCCCGGCGGTCTGCGCTTCAAGGCGGGCACCCAGCCCTGGCTGGACGGGATTTCAACCGGGGGCGCTGCCTTCCTTCAGGTCAGCAGAGCGCAGCATTCAGCGGCTTTGCAGGGCGTTTTCACCGGCATCTAAAAATTTCAGCCCCTTTGCCGGGGCTTTTTTACGGTTTGCATATTCTCCAAAAACAAGGAGTTAGTCATGAAAGAGCTGCCCAATCCCACCTTTGCATTGTCGCCAGTCGCAATGCCACGGGGGTCACTTCATCAAAGCTCTCATGCAGTCAACACCGCTGCGGGCCTTGTCCCGGAGTCTTCACTGGGCAAAATTTCGGTCAGCTGGGCCAGGCACCAGGATGAAGTCCGGCAAGCCCAGCGCCTGAGGTATGACGTGTTCGCGCTGGAGATGGGCGCGCGCCTGCCCAAAACCGTGCCCGGCCACGACATCGACCTGTTTGACGATTACTGCGAGCACCTGCTGGTGCGCGACGTGGCCAGCGAGCAGGTGATTGGCACCTACCGCGTGCTGACGCCAGCGCAGGCCAAGCGCGTCGGCAGCACTTACAGCGACACCGAGTTTGACCTGACCCGGCTGCGCTTTTTGCGCGAACGCATGGTTGAACTGGGCCGCAGCTGCGTGCATGCCGACTACCGGCATGGCGGCGTGATTCTGGCGCTGTGGGGCGCGCTCGCCGAGTTCATGGCGCGCAACCAGTTAGACACGATGATCGGCTGCGCCAGCATTCCGATGGAGCACAACGGCATCTCCGGCGGGCATGCGGCCGCCAGCATCTGGCGCCAGTTGAAGCAAACCCACCTGGCGGCCATCGAGTACCAGGTCACGCCGCGCCTGGCGCTGCCGGTGGCGCAGCTCGATGACACTTTGATGGTCGAGCCGCCCGCGTTGATCAAGGGTTATCTGCGCCTGGGCGCCAAGGTGCTGGGCGCACCGGCCTGGGATCCCGATTTCAACTCGGCCGACCTGCCGATGATGATGCGCATTGCCGATTTGCCAGCGCGCTACCGCAAGCATTTTTCTGCCAGCCTGGCTTGATTTTAAGTGGCTAGCGTGAGGGTCGGGCGCGCTGTTATCTCGGCCGTGACCTTAGAATCGCGCTATGAAAATCCTGATTTGCAACGACGACGGTTACCAGGCCAGCGGCATCGTTGCCCTGTACGAAGCCCTTAAAACCATTGCCGATGTCGAGGTGGTGGCGCCTGAGCAAAACAACAGCGCCAAATCCAACGCCCTGACGCTGCACACGCCGATGTATGTGCAGACGGCGGCCAGCGGCTTTCGCTACATCAACGGCACGCCCGCCGACTGCGTGCATATTGCGCTGACCGGCCTGCTCGGCTACCGGCCTGATCTGGTGGTTTCGGGCATCAACAACGGCGCCAACATGGGCGACGACACGATTTACTCCGGCACCGTCGGCGCGGCGATGGAGGGCTATCTGTTTGGCATTCCGGCGATTGCGTTTTCGCAGACGGAAAAAGGCTGGGCGCATATCGACGTGGCCGCCCAGCGCGCCCGCGACTTGGTCCAGCAGATGCTGCCGTCGCTGGAAACCGTGGCCCACGGCGCGGCGCCCACGGTGGCGCCCTGGCTGATCAATGTGAACATTCCGAACCTGCCCAACGCGCAGATTCGCGGCGTCAAGGTTGCTCGGCTCGGGCGTCGCCACGCCGCCGAGCGCGTCATCACCCAGACCAGCCCGCGCGGCGAGACCATGTACTGGATTGGCGGCGCGGGCGCGGCCAAGGACGCGGGCGAAGGCACCGATTTCGACGCGACCAGCCAGGGCTATATGTCGCTGACGCCGCTGCATGTCGATTTGACCGATCACGAGCGCCTGCCTTACTGGGCGCAAACCGCCGCCCGGCTAACCCAGCCGCGTTAAGGCGGATTGGCATGCCTGGTTTTTTCAAGCCGCCGGTTCCGGCCCGCCCCCAGCGCGACGGGGCAGTGACCGGGCTGGGCATGGACTCGCAGGCGATTCGCACGCGCATGGTGAACCGGCTGGAGGCTCAGGGCATCTCGGACGGCCGGGTGCTGGCGGCGATGCAGCGGGTCGAGCGCCACCTGTTTGTCGATAGCGCGCTGGCCAATCAGGTTTATGAAGACACCAGCCTGCCGATTGGCCTGGGGCAGACCATCTCCAAACCCAGCGTCGTGGCGCGCATGCTGGAGCTGGCGCAGCAGGGCGGCTTGCAGGACGCCAGCGGCAAGCTCGGGCGGGTGCTGGAAATCGGCACCGGCTCCGCCTACCAGGCTGCCGTGCTCAGCCAGCTGGCCAGCGAGGTTTACAGCATGGAGCGGTTGCGCGCCCTGTACGACAGGGCGCGGGAAAACCTGCGCCTGCTGCGCCTGCCCAATGTGCATTTGCTGTTTGGCGATGGCTCGGGCGGCTTTCCCAAGGGTGCGCCGTATGCGGCCATCCTTGTCGCGGCCGCTGGTAGTGATACGATTCCTCTGGCGTGGATAGAGCAACTGGCGGTGGGTGGGCGCTTGGTTGCGCCCCTGCAAACGCTGGGGGGCGCTCAGATGCTGGTGGTCATTGACAAGACGCCGCAGGGCGTTCGGCAAACGGTGCTCGAAGCCGTTCACTTTGTCGCCTTAAAATCAGGAACCGCTTGAATTTTCAGAATCAAGACGAAAGAAAAAATGAGTACAAACATACGGTCAAACATGGTGCCTTTTGTTCTTGCCACTGGCGTGCAGCGCCGGGCTGGCTGGGTTTCCCGGCTGACGCTGCCCTGCGCGCTGACGGCGGTCGTCTTGCTGGCTGGCTGCGCCCATTCATCCCTGACCGATGTGGCGGTCGAGGACAGATCCTCCCAGACATCGCGTTCCTCCCAGACATCCTCGTCCACCACCGAGGGCGCCCGGCCACTGCCCGGCATTGAAAATGCCGGAAAGCCCGGTTACTACACCATCAAACCGGGCGACACGGTGTTTCGCATTGCGCGCGAGCATGGCCAGAATGTGGCCGACATCGTGCGCTGGAACGGCATTGGCAACTCCAACCTGATCGAAGTCGGCCAGGTGGTTCGCGTCGCGCCACCCGGCCCTGGCGCATCTCCTGCTGTGCCGATTGCCCGGCCTGCGGTGCCGCTTCCGTTTGAGCCGCCTGTTGCCAGCGACGAAAGCGTCAACTGGAGCTGGCCCGCCCAGGGCGCGCTGATTGCCGGTTTCAGCGAGGTCAAGAACAAGGGGCTGGACATCGCGGGTAACGCCGGTGATACCGTGACGGCCTCGGCCGATGGCAAAGTGGTCTATGCCGGTGCCGGTCTGCGCGGCTATGGCAACCTGATCATCCTCAAGCACAACGACACCTTTTTGACCGCCTACGCGCACAACCGGGCCTTGATGGTCAAGGAAGACCAGGCCGTCAAGAAGGGCCAGAAGATTGCCGAAATGGGCAGCAGCGACACGGATCGCGTCAAGCTGCATTTCGAAATCCGCCGCCAAGGCAAGCCGGTTGATCCGGCGCGCTACCTGCCCGCCCGATAAGCGCATCTTTCTCTAAAAAGGAGTCCCGCATTGGCCGGACTCCTTTTTTTATGGCCGACTGGTTTTTAAACGGACCCGCCTGATCCGGCCCGCAGCCTGAGACAATCGGGTCATGACCGAAGAAACCCAGAAACCGCATCCTGCCGCACTGGCAGACTATCCGCTTGATTTGCTGACCATCGAGTCGCTCGACATTGAAGCCCAGGGCATCGCCCACCGCGCCGACGGCAAGGTGGTGTTTGTCGAGGGCGCGCTGCCGTTCGAGCAGGTCACGGCCAACGTGTACCGCAAGAAACCCAGCTTTGAAAAAGCCATGCTGACGACGATTTACCACGAGTCGTCGCAGCGCGTGCGCCCGGCCTGCCCGAGTTTTGGCATGCATACCGGCGCCTGCGGCGGCTGCAAGATGCAGCATTTGCATGTCAGCGCGCAGGTGGCCGTCAAGCAGCGCGTGTTAGAGGACAACCTGCGCCACATCGGCAAGCTCACGGCGGGCAACATGCTGCGCCCGATTGAAGGCCCGTCCTGGAATTACCGCTACCGCGCCCGCCTGTCGGTGCGCTACGTGCGCAA
>JAPLPS010000160.1 GCA_026400075.1 Polaromonas sp. | reverse complement strand
TGTAGAAATAGTATTCCCACTGGCCGGAGCGGGCCGGGCGCGATTCAAAGCGGGTCATGGAGACGCCGTGGTTTTTCAGCGGCACCAAAATGTCGTGGACGGCGCCCGGGCGGTTCGGCACGGACACCACCACGCTGGTGCAGTCCTTGCCGGAGGCGGGCGGCGCGGGCAGGGTTTGCGGCAGACAGATGACGGCAAAACGGGTGCGATTAAACGCGTCGTCCTGAATCGCGTGGGCGGCCGTGTGCAGCGCGAACTGGGTAGCGGCGCGCTCGCTGGCGATACCGGCCCAGGCCGGGTTGGTCGTGGCCAGACGCGCACCCTCGGCATTGCTCGACGCAGCGCGGCGCTCGACATTCGGCAAATGCGTGTTCAGCCAGCCCTGGCACTGGGCCAGCGCCTGTGGATGGGCAAACACCACTTCGATGTTGTCCAGCGAATCGGACAGCCGCAGCAGGTTGTGTTTGACCATCAGGCTGACCTCGCCGACGATGTGCAGCGGCGAGTGCAGCAGCAAATCGAGCGAGCGCGAGACCATGCCCTCGGTGGAGTTTTCCACCGGAATCACGCCGTAGCTGGCGCTGCCCGCTGCCGTGGCCCGGAACACTTCGTCAATCGTGGCGCAGGGCACATGCTCGATGCTGGCGCCGAAAAACTGCAGCGTGGCTTGTTCGGTAAAGGTGCCCGCCGGGCCGAGATAGGCGACGCGAATCGGCGATTCCAGCGCCAGGCAGGCCGACATGATTTCACGCCAGACGGCGGCCACATGCTCGTTTTTCAGCGGGCCTGTGTTGGCCTGCTGGATTTTTTCAATCACCTGGGCGACGCGGTCCGGCCGGAAAAAAGGCGTTCCCTCGCGTTTTTTGACTTCGCCCACCTGTTCGGCCACCAAGGCGCGGCGGTTCAGGAGGGTGAGCAATTCCTTGTCCAAAGCGTCAATCTGGACGCGTAAATCTGCGAGGTTAGCGGTCATGTCTCAAGCGTGTTTTTGTTCAAATTCTTGCAGGTAGCGCACCAAGGCTTCAACACCGGCCAGCGGCATGGCGTTGTAAATGCTGGCGCGCATGCCGCCGACGGACTTGTGGCCCTTGAGCTGGAGCAGGCCGCGCGCTTTGGCGCCGGTCAGAAAAGCCTCGTTGCGCGACTCGTCGCGCAGAAAAAACGGCACGTTCATGCGCGAGCGGCAATCCTGGCTGACCGGGTTGAAGTACAGCGCGGAGCTGTCAATCGCGTCGTACAGCAGACTGGCTTTGGCGATGTTGCGCTTTTCAATCGCGGCGATGCCGGTGGCGTCGCCTTCCTGCTGGCGCTTGAGCCACTGAAAGGTCAGGCCCGCGATGTAAATCGAGTAGGTCGGCGGCGTGTTGAACATCGAGTCGTTGTCGGCCACCAGCTTGTAATTGAAGGCGCTGGGGCAAATGGCCAGCGCGTGGCCGAGCAGGTCTTCGCGCACGACGACCAGCGTCAAGCCAGCGGGGCCTAGATTTTTCTGCGCGCCGCCAAAGGCCAGGCCGACCCGCGACCAGTCCACCGCACGCGAGGCGACGTGGGACGAAAAGTCGATCACCAGCGGCGCGTCGCAGCCCAGCGCTTTGAGGTCGGGCAGGTTGTGAAATTCCAGGCCGTCAATGGTTTCGTTGGTGCAGACATGCACGTAACTGGCATTGCTGCGCAACTGCCAGCTGGTGGGCGCCGGGATGCTGGTGTGCTGGCTGCCTTCGTTGGTGGCGGCAATCTGCACATCGCAGTATTTGCGCGCTTCCTTTTGCGATTTGGCGCTCCAGCTGCCGGTCACGACAAAATCGGCCGCGCCGCCGCGTGACAGGTTCAGCGGCACGATGGCGTTTTCGCCCAAGCCGCCGCCCTGCATGAACAGGATTTTGAAGTTCGCTGGCACGGCCATCAGTTCGCGGAAATCGGCTTCGGCCTGGGCGTAAATCGAGATGAATTCCTTGCCCCTGTGGCTCATTTCCATCACGCTCATGCCGCTGCCGTGCCAGTCGAGCATTTCGCTAGCGGCTTGCTGCAGAACTTCTTCCGGCAGAACGGCCGGTCCGGCTGAAAAATTGAACGGGCGCGTCATTTCTTGGCCGGTTTGCTGCCGACAATTTTCAGCGCGGCTTCATCAAACTGCTTGGCCCGAGCGGCCACATCGGCGCGTGAAGCGTCAACGAGTTTCTGGATAAAAAGATTGCCCAGCTCAGGCGCGGTTGTCTGGTATTTCTTGATCGCAGGGGACTCAAAAAAGCTGGCAATCTGCTTGAGCTCGTCCAGCGTGAAGCGCTCGGCATAAGCAGGCACCAGCGTGTCGGCGCTGACTTTGCTGACCTGTTTGCTGATGATCTTGCTGGCGTCATCGGCATATTTTTTCAGTTCGGCATTCATGTCGGCCGAGGCTTTTTTCTGCTGGGTCTTGGCAACATTGGCGTCAAGCCTGGGCGCCCAGTTGGCGATCAGTTCCTGGGTGCTGCTGCCAGCGAGCTGGGACACCAGCCGCTCCAGCTCTGGGCCTTGCTGAAGGGCGACGACTTTGGCGGCCCATTCGGTTTTCGGGTCGGTTGTCTGGGCGTGAAGCGCCGTGCTGCAGGCAAGGCCAGCCAGGGCCAGTGTGGTGATCAGTTTTTTCATGAATTGCTTTCCGGGTTGGCGTCGTCGGTGCTGGCATCGTCAGGGATGCCCGCTTCGACCTCTGTATCAGTGACGGTATCGGTATCGTCCAGCGAGGCGTCATTTTCCACGATTCTCTGCAGGCCGCTCAGTTGCGAGCCTTCATCGAGGCCGATCAGCGTCACGCCCTGGGTGGCGCGGCCCATTTCGCGGATTTCGCTGACGCGGGTGCGCACGAGCACGCCCTTGTCGGTGATCAGCATGATCTCGTCCTCTGGGCGCACCAGCGTGGCGGCTACGACGCGGCCGTTGCGCTCGCTTTGCTGGATGGCGATCATGCCCTTGCCGCCGCGCAGGTGGCGCGTGTATTCGCTGATCGAGGTGCGCTTGCCGTAGCCGTTCTCGGTGGCTGTGAGCACGCTTTGCTCTTCGTCCTCGGCCACCAGCATCGCGATCACGTTCTGGCCGT
>JAPLPS010000132.1 GCA_026400075.1 Polaromonas sp. | reverse complement strand
CCAGTTCGGATATTCAAGATGGCTGTGTTTTTTTGCATCAAGAAACTGATTGAAATCATTGCGGCTGAGTCCCAGTTTCTTGCAGAGGTAAGAAGTATCTTCTTCAAGCTCATTCGGAGAGTACAAGGGCTCTGCCAGTTTATTAAGCGCTTCTTCGCGGGATAATTGTCCAGAAACTACCAGGCTCGAAAAATGGGGCCGTCTTTTGTCATAGCCGAATTTGGTTGGCAAATAGTAGTTTTGAAAAAATTTCGTGAAAATTGATTCGCCGTGCTTGAGCCCATAGGCGCGCCAGCCGATTTTCTGCTCCAGCTCTGCGACAGCAGCTTCTTTATTGAACGGCATGTAGTTCAAAGGGCGAAGGGTGCGCAATCCTTTGATGAATGGATACCAGATGTAGTAATCTAAAAAACTTACGGTCTTATAATCTTTCAACTTACCCTGGCCGAATTTTTTATGGATGGCCGTGAGGTTAATGGCATCCATCGCACTCCCGTGCCATGCATCGGGGAAAACACCCTCGGTGGCCAAATTTCCGCCGCTGAGCACGTACTTGATTCCGTGCTTGGTTGCATAGTGATAAGTGCTCGCGAAAAAAATATGATCCTGCGGAACATCCTGGTTTGCAATTCCAGAGCGCAGAAATGCCAGCTGCAGGTCGCGCATTTCTTCCCAGTCAACGACATGGGTATATAAATCAAAACCGCAGAATTTAACGATTTTTTCGATGTTGGCGACTGCCAGCTCGCTGTTCCAGCCGGCATCCACATGGATAACCAGAGGCCGCAGGCCCCATTCATGCACTTTGAGTGCCAGGTAAGAACTGTCAATGCCGCCACTCAGGCCAAGAATGCAGTCATAGGTTTGGCCTTTGCCCGCTGCCTTGATTTCATCAAGCATTACCGCAAGACGTTTCGCACCTTCTTCATTTGGGAACCACCCTTTGGCGCTTATTTCGTCAAACTCACGGCAGTGGTTGCACACCCCCTGGCTGTCGAAATTAATGACTGGATCGCTGGTGTCCATGACACAACGGGTGCAGATTTGATATTTGGTTTTCATTTATTTATCCAGTAAAGTAACAAGATCGGTATAGTTCGGGTAGGTAATCAGTACGGCGCGGTGTGGTCCATAGTAAATAAACATTGCGCCTGCGGCTATTGCGCTCGCACCCGCATCGACGGCAGCACGCAGATCAGATAATGTGGCCGCGCCACCTGCGGCGATGACGGGAATGGGGCACGATTGTGTGGCTGCACGAATCAGTGAAAGATCCATGCCACTCAATGTTCCGTCACGATCAACCGCCGTCAGCATGATTTCACCGGCACCGGCAGCGACCACCTTATTCAGAAAGTCGCGCCAGGGTTCGTCCAGCATTTTTCCAGAAGACGATGAATACAGGCGGTAACTGGCGAGAAGGTTCTTTTTAATATCGACTGAAACCACAACGCTCTGGTTGCCGTATCGATCTGCAATGTCACGAATGAGTTGTAAATCGGCCAAGGCACGGGTTTGGATGCAAACTTTTTCCACGCCCAAAGAAAACAGCCGTTTGGCCTGTTCGACCGTGTTGATACCCCCGCCGTAGCAAAGAGGCATAAAACACTCACCGGCAAACTGTTCTATCAGTTCATAGTTAGGTTCCCGATTTGCCTTGCTTGCCTCAATGTCGAGAACGATCAGTTCATCGACTTCTTTATCATTGAAAATACGAATAACATTGATAGGGTCGCCGACATATTTGGGTTCCTTGAACTTCTGAGTTTTCACCAAACCACCATTTTTCAGCAGCAGGCAGGGAATGACGCGATGTTTCAGCATGTCAGACCTTCAGGAATTGTTTGATTAAAGACAAGCCAAACCGATGACTTTTTTCGGGATGGAACTGAACACCGTAAACGTTTTCTTTTGAATACGCTGATGGAAAACGGTGCCCGTATTCAGTCATCGTCAAAATATCGGATTCATCTGCGCAGGCCGCGTAGTAGGAATGAACAAAGTAATAACGGTTCTCTTCCTGATTGTCAGGAATAAGGGGATTGGATTTCTGGATTTGAACTGTATTCCAGCCTACATGCGGCACTCGCATGGTTGAATCCGCTTCAAAAGCAAACCGTTTAAATTTTGCGTCTATCAGGCCAAGGCCGGGCATCTTGCCTTCTTCGCTTCCCTGGGCTAATAGCTGCATGCCCAGACAAATCCCGAGCAGCGGTACGCCAGCGGCAGCACGGTCTTGCAAAATGGCGGGTAATTGCTTGGCATGCAAATGACTCATGCCGTGATCGTAAGCACCGACACCTGGAAGGATCAGTTTGGTGGCCTGCTTGATGACTTCATGCGAGTCGGACACGATGGCGTCACCACCCGCTTTTCGAATCATATTCAGCACCGAAGCGATGTTGCCACACGCATAATCAACGATAACAATCATGAGTGAACTCCCCGAGCGGCACGGTATGAAATAAACAGATAGATGACGTATAACGCGCTGTAGCCGAATGAATACACCTGAACGGCACTCAGCAGGCTGCCCGTCAAATCAAACGCGGCCCAAGTCATTAAAAGCAAGGCAATTTGCCAGCCTAAATCATGTAGCTGCCTGTCGGCAATGTAGAGGGTGTAACTCAAAGGACTGGCAATGAATTTCATCAAAAACATCGGCGCCAGAATTTCTGCAAAGCGGCCTGCCATCGACCAGTCATCTCCGAAAATAAACACAAAGGCCTGTTCACCGAAAAAAAACAAAAGGGTGAAGGGGATAATTGCCAATAATAGAAGTGACCGAAAAGCGTAGTAGTAAGCTTCCAGGCAGTTGCCCTTGTCGCGGTAATCTCTTCCCGCCTGTTCTTTAAATACAGCCAGTATCGAATTGCCAAGCAAGCCGATAGGCCCTGCGAGAACGCGAAGCGTCAGCGCATACAGCGCGACAGATGCCGTGCCAAAACGGATCGCAATAAGAAAAAGAGGTATCTGAGCGGCAAAGGCATTGATGAAATCTGACGGCATCGCAATTACCGGAAAGCGATAGTAAATTTTCAGGGTGTCTTTCAGACCGGCACTGTTTACATTGGCTAAAAGTGATAAAGGCCGAAGTCCAGCGCGGTACATCAAAGTCATCGTGACGATGAAGGACATGGCGAGTTGCCCATAGACCAGTCCACCAAGTCCTGCGCCCGCCAGGCTGAGTGCCAATTGAGCCAGTGCCACTGAGCCTGCCAGGAGTATTTTTCCACTGGCCATGCGCTTGAACTGAGCTCTGTACACATAAACCGCCAGCAAGGTCTGGCAGTTGGCCATAATGACTGCATAGACGGCCCATGCCACTGAATATCTGCTGGCGGCGCCATCGAGTAAATGCTTGCTGGGGAATTGCTGAAAGCCTATAACCGTCAACAGTCCGGCGATGCCGACAGCACAGCTAATAACAAGCACGGCCTGGAATATTCCGTTAACTTGCGCCTCACTCTTGGCTGAAAAAACGGCCATGTCCAGGCGAGCCGAAGCAATCACGATCAAAATAGACGTGGCACCAAACCAGACAAAATAGGTCCCGAGTTCATCGGCGGGCACAATGCGCGTCAGCAATGGCAGGATGGCAATCGGAATGACTTGAGCTATCGCCGTACCGCCCAGTACGGTGATGACGTTTTTCCAGAAGGTGGGCAGATTCATGGCGAGCATGCTCATGCGGCGATTTCAGAGGCCAGGGCGATACGCAACTGGTCGGCGATTCTGTTTTGATCGGCCTCTTTCAAATACGGATGCATCGGCAGGCTCAGCACCTGCCGCGCCACGGCGTCGCCGACCGGCAGCACGGCGTTCGGATCGGCCACGGCGGGCTGCTGGTTCAGCGGCACCGGGTAATGCACGACGGTCGGAATACCGGCGGCCTTGAGCGTTTCCTGCAGCGCCTGGCGGTTCGGCACCTGCAGGGTGTATTGCGCATAAACGCTGGTGTTGTGCGGCGCGATGCAGGGCGTGGCTGCAATGCCGGCCTGGTGCAGCAGCTGGTCGTAGCGGCTGGCCACGCGCTGGCGCAGCGCAATTTCGTCGTCAAAAATGGCCAGTTTGCACAGCAAGATGGCCGCCTGCAGGGTGTCCAGGCGGCTGTTTACGCCGACACGGATGTGGTGGTAATGCCAGTCCTGCCCGTGCCGGGCGATCTGGCGCATGACTTTCGCCAGCGCCTCGTCGCTGGTGAAGATGGCGCCGCCGTCGCCATAGCCGCCGAGCGGCTTGCTGGGAAAAAAGCTGGTGCAGGCGATGCGGCTCAGGTTGCCGCTTTGGCGCCCCTTGTAGGTCGCGCCAAAGCTCTGGGCCGCGTCTTCGATGACCGGGATGGCGTATTTTTCGGCGATGGCGTTGATGGCGTCAAAGTCGGCGCACTGGCCGAACAGGCTGACTGGGATGATGGCTTTGGTCCTGGGCGTGATGGCGGCTTGGAGCAGGCGCGGGTCCAAGTTGCAGCTGTACGGGTCAATGTCCACATAGACCGGTTTGGCGCCGAGCAGGGCGACGGTTTCCGCCGTTGCAATGTAGGTGAAGCCCGGCGTGATGACCTCGCAGCCGGGGCCGACGCCCAGCGCCATCAGCGCGATCTGCAGCGCGTCGGTGCCGTTGGCGCAGCTGATGCAGTAGCTGGCGCCGGTATAGGCGGCGAGTTTTTCTTCCAGCTCGGCCACTTCCGGCCCGAGGATGTACTGGCCATGACTGAGCACCCGCGCGATGGCGGCATCCAACTGGCCCTTGATGCGTGCCTGCTGGGTTTTGAGGTCAATAAATTCGATCATAAATTTCTCAGATTTAAATAAAAGGTACTAAAAGTTTTTGTGTAATATTTTTGTCAACTTGTTGGTGGCCCATCTAATGTTCGTGCCGAGCTTGTAGAGATAACCAGGGTCGATGGTTGTTTGTTTTTTTGCCAGATGGTCTAGCAGGGTAGAGGCGGGAACAAACCAGCCATTTTTTTGGGAAAGGTATCGGATATTTTTCTCAAATTGTGAATTGATTTCTCCTTTCTCATTTACAAAACCAGAAGCGAAGTGCGTGTAGATAATGCATGCGCCGCCATCTTTGGCGAGATGATCAATATTTTTAGGTGATATAAGTTCTGTGAATTCATTGACCGTTCTTCCGTCAGATGAGCTGAACCATAAGTTTGAAAATTCTGATGTCTTATTTATTTGGTAAGGCATTTTTGGGTCGCTGGCAATAGTATTTATATTGTTAAATGTTAAGTTTCTGATGTATCTGATATGGAGCTTTGTTAAATCTCCCCAGAAGAAGTTATTGATTTGTAATTCGCCACCGCGTTTAACTGTGCTATTGTGAAATAGCTTGTACATTATGTTTATGGGCCATACGAAGCGATTCTCCCACCAAAATAAGTTGTCAAGATTGGCTGAGTGGTTGGAGTGAATTTTTGGATAATATCCAATTTTTTCTTTGAATATGTCAAACCCGTCGCTGATTTCTTGTCGGGTGAATAATCCGTCTCCGACATTGTGTAGTCCGATTTCAAAACCTCGATCTTGAAGTTCGTGAATAAAAATGAGGTATTCTTCATCTTGAATTGATGAACCCTTGCAAGAGCCACGCGGAGGATATACCCAGGTGGATTTTGTTGTTTTGATGCCGCAGTTATATAGTAAGTCGTATACTGGTTTTACGTTTGCTACGGTTGCATTGTCGGTATCGTCACATACTGTGAAGGCGAATTTTTCTCCTTCTGGGAACATGAATTACTTACTCCTATGATTTAATAGTTGCCATATATCTGGCTATTCTTGAAAAGAAAGCGTTGGCAGTGTGAAGTTTTAATAGGGATCAGGTCGCCCAATAACGAATGCCTTCATAGATACGGTTTAAATCATCCTGCGCATTGACCAGCGGGCTGCTGTACCACTGTCTCGGATGAATCAGCAGCTTGATCACCTGGTCGCCCCGCTGAATGGCGTCCAGCGGGCTTCCCGGTTTCCAGATTCCTGGGTATTCCAGGTCTGCAAAGCGCGATGACAGGTGGTTAACCAGTTCTGCATCGTAGGCTTCGTAATCGATATTCATTAACTTGCGAATTTCCGGCGTCAGCAACTCAAAATTGGTGATTCCCAACCGACGGTTGACAAAATCGCCATGCGACGCGATGCCGCACAAGGGCAGGCCGCTTTTTTGTCTTAAGGCAGCCAGGTTGTTGCAGAACAATTCGCCAGCATCCTTCTTTAACACGGGGAGGTTAATGGTGCCTTTGAGTCCTTTTTTCTTGGCCACTGTGGCTATTTCTTCAAAGTGATAGCCGACCTCCGCGCCGCTGGCGTGGATTTCTTTCATCAGCGCGATGTTTGCCGTCTGTAGTCTGAAATAAAAGCTGCCGCGCAGACCATTTCGGCATTCAAGCTGCCAGAGCGCCCTGGCGGTTTTTACATCGGTGTCAATGTCGTGCCGCAGCATCAGGTAGCGGGTGCGCTTATCTAGCTTGTCATTTCTTGCCAAGTCTAGAAAATGTCTGATGGAGACAAAGGTATAACCCTCAAAAATGGCGGCCAGCAACAGTTTCTCCAGCTCATCGAGTCGGGATGGCATCAGGAAATTATTGAACAAGCGGTAAATTATTTTTTTCATGGCTGAGTTTCTATTCTTTAAAGTGAACGCTCTTTGATGAGTTCTACGCCTTTCAGGACATAACTGGCACCGGTGTGCGGGCATATGGCTATTCCTTCTCCATTACATGGCAGGGGCAGCCGCTCGCCAAACTCGCTGATCCAGCCGATTTGCCGGGCAGGCACGCCCACCATCAGCGCGTAAGCAGGTACATCCTTATTGACTACTGCGCCAGCACCGATCAGCGCGTATTCACCTATCGTTACGCCGCAGACAAGGGTGCAATTGGCGCCCAGCGTCGCCCCTTTTTTAACCAGGGTATTTCGGTATTCATTTTTACGCTCGATCTGGGCGCGTGGGTTATACACGTTGGTAAATACCATGCTGGGGCCGCAAAATACCCCCTCTTCAAGCGTGACGTTGTCATAGACGCTGACATTATTCTGGACTTTGCAGTCGTCGCCAATTACTACCTGATTGCCGACGAAGACGTTTTGGCCCAGCGACACGCCTTTGCCAATCTGGGCGCCTGCGCAGACATGCACAAAATGCCAGACGCGGGAGCCTTCGCCGATGCGGGCGCCGTCGTCAACGATGGCGCTGGGGTGGATTGTGTAAGTCATGCGGGAGCCTCATTGCGAGCAAGGGGTTGTATAGATTTTTCTGGTTGCGAATTCTTGGCCAGCTCAATGAAATTCCTGATCATTTCTTGAATGACGGGATCATCCATGCCATGCCAGAGACTCACGGAGCTGAAATTGAGGACATAGCCGCCTGCATCTAGTTTTTTAAAAACAATATCTGCACCGCCAGAGCCTGAATTATTCCCGGATGCAATCACAGAAAATCCGCTGCGCGTCCCCATGAATTTATCGGTTTCATGGCCACTGGCGCCATGTGCAAATTTTTCGCACAGCACGATGGTGGATTTTTCGCCAAATTCGATGCTGGCATTTTGTTTCTTCATCAAGGGCGAGCTACTATTGATGAACTTGAATGATGAATAGGTGTCATAGCCATTGGAGTCATAGTAGGCGCCCAGATGGTTATAGATGAAATTTTCATATCGGGTCTTCAGGAAGCCTTGTCCCCAGAAAACTTTCATGGAATGGACTTTCCTGGCAAAGCGATAAGCGGTATTGCCACCCAGCACCAGTACGCTGCCGCCACTGAGAAGAAATTTTTCGATGTTTTTTATCTTTTCAGGGCTCCAGTATTCATTGTGTGCCCCAAAAATAATTAATTTGTAGCGTGAAATATTTTTATAGTTATCCAGGTACTCGTCGGATGAGTTGTCGTAAGTTATTTTCTTGGCATCCAGCCCGGACTTGATTGAAAGATCGGCATTGGCAAGATGATCCTTGCAGTCTTTCTCGGTCAGGCTGGATGATTGTTTGAAATTCTTCAACTGATAATCCATCGGGTACGCTTCCGGGCGGGTGAAGTCTTGTGCCAGATGGCGTTTTCCCTGCTTGTAATAAGTTCTCAGCCCATTGGCGGCAACATAGGCCTGCATCGTGTCGGTTGATTCAACAAACAGGATGTCGGATTCTTTTTTCCCCTCGACAAAAAATGGAAGGTATCGCGTTTCGCTGGCGTTTTTTACCTTCAACTGAAACCATCCGGCATCTGAATTTTTTAACTGAAAATGATAGGCATCAAAATCGCGGCGGTCAAAACCTTCAAATGTCGTGGCAATCACGTCCCTGGTGTAATTTTCTGCCTCTATTTGTTTGAACCACACTGTTTCATGGGTGTCGTTGGAGAATTTTTCCAGCTCAACTTCAACAGGGGAATCACTTTTAAAGTACAGGCTTGCCGGGGCGCCATTTTCATAAATCAGCTTGTCCGTAAATACGATAAATTCGTCATCGACAATAAAGGTCTGGTTAACCATTGCCGGGCCGCCGCGATATTCTTTGTAGTTGAAGGCAAACCGCAATCCATTCTTGATATACAGCAGTCCATCTTCCTTGTAGTTTTCAAGGGGTGCCCATATCCACGCCCACGCGCCGCCCAGGATCACTAGGGCCAACACGGCTGCGGTTATTTTTTTAATCATGGACATGGAAGTACTCCAATTCAATGCGCTTGGTGCTGGCGGGTTAGTGCAGACGGCTGACGTAAGGGTGGGCGTCGGCGCCGGGCCTCGCCAGCGTCGCCGTGCGGATGACGTTGACGGTTTCGATGCAGTGGCGCGCATCTTCCAGGCCGTAGCCCCGGCCGGCCAGGATTTCCTGGTAGCTGGTGGTGTGCAGGTCGGTAAAGCCGTCCGAAAACTCCAGCTGCTCGCCGCCGATGTCGATGTTGCGGTAGGTGGAGTTTTTGCCTTTCACCTCGTCAGGCAGGTCGTTGGCGTCGATGGACAAAAACCAGCGCACGCGGGCGCGCTCGTATTCGAGGTAGCCTGCGGCCTTGGTGTCGCTGCGGTAGTGCGTGACGTTGCGCTGCAGGCGGCCAAAAATGAAGTGCAGCATGTCGTAGAAATGCACGCCGATGTTGGTGGCGATGCCGAAGGATTTGCGCGGATCGCCTTTCCAGCTTTCGGCAAACCACTTGCCGCGCGAGGTGATGTAGGTCAGATCGACATCAAATTTGTGGTCTTGCGGGGCGGCCGCCACTTTGTCGCGCAGCTGGCGGATGGCGCCGTGGTGGCGCAGCTGCAGGATGTTGAAGACGCGCTTGCCGGTGTCTTTTTCCACCTGCGTCAGCTCGTCGAGCAGTTCCGGGGTCGGCACCAGCGGCTTTTCGCAGATCACGTCGCAGCCCAGGCGCAGACCGGCGGCAATGTGCGGGTGGTGCAGGTAGTTGGGCGAGCAGATGGCGACGTAGTCGAGCGCGGTGTCGGGGCGGCGCTTGAGCGTGTGGGCAAAATTCTCGAAGCGCTCAAACTCGGTGAAAAATTCACTCGCCGGTGAAATGCTGTCGATGATGCCGACGGAGTCGTTGATGTCGTAGGCCACGGACAGGCGGTTGCCGGTGTCTTTGATGGCGCGCATGTGGCGCGGGGCGATGTAGCCAGCGGCGCCGATCAGGGCAAAGTTTTTCATGGTTGTGAGCCTTGAGGGGTGGGTTTACAGGCGAAAGACGGTGAAACCGGCGGCGGCGGCGTGCTGGCGATCGAGCAGGCTTTTCACATCGGTCAGCACCGGTTGGCTGCCCCGGCAGAAGGTGCGCAGCTCTTTCGGCGTGGCATGGCGGTATTGGTTGTGGCCGACGGCGACGACCAGCGCATCGACCAGGTGGTCGGCATCGACCGCGCCCAGCTGCACGCCGTGTTCGTGCATCACTTCCTCGGCGCAGGCCCAGGGGTCGGCGACGACGACGCTGGCGCCCCAGGCTTCAAACTCGCGCACCATGTCCACCACCTTGCTGTTGCGGATGTCGGGGCAGTTTTCCTTGAAGGTGATGCCCAGCACGCCGATGCGGCAGCGCGGCACGTCCATGCCGTTTTTCAGCATCAGCTTGATGGTGCTGCGCGCCACGTAGCGGGCCATGTTGTCGTTGATGCGGCGCCCGGCCAGAATCACCTGCGGGCGGTAGCCCACTTCCTCGGCCTTGTGCGTCAGGTAATACGGGTCAATGCCGATGCAGTGGCCGCCGACCAGTCCGGGGCGAAAGGGCAGGAAATTCCATTTGCTGCCAGCGGCCTCCAGCACGTCCAGCGTGTCTATGCCCAGGCGCTCAAAAATCACCGACAGCTCGTTGACCAGCGCGATGTTCAGGTCGCGCTGGGTGTTTTCGATCACCTTGGCGGCTTCGGCGACCTTGATGCTTTTGGCCCGGTGCGTGCCGGCGGTGATGATGCTGGCGTACAGCGCATCGACGATGTCGGCGGCCTCGGGCGTGCTGCCGCTGGTGATTTTTTTAATCGTGGTCAGCGTGTTGACCTTGTCGCCGGGGTTGATGCGCTCGGGGCTGTAGCCGCAGAAAAAATCGACGTTGAATTTCTTGCCGCTGAACTTTTCCAGCACCGGCACGCAGATTTCTTCGGTGGCGCCCGGATAGACGGTGGACTCGTAGATGACGATGTCGCCCTGCTTGAGCGCCTTGCCGACCGTCTCGCTGGCCTTGATCAGCGGCGTCAGATCCGGGCGGTTGGCCTTATCGACCGGCGTCGGCACGGTGACGATGAAGATGTTGCACAGCTCCAGCGTGGCGCGGTCGGTGCTGAAGACCAGTTGCGTGGCCTGGCGCAGCTCCTCGGGGGAGACTTCCAGCGTGTGGTCTTCGCCGCTTTGCAGTTCGGCGACGCGTTTGGCGTTGATGTCAAAGCCGATGACCGGGTATTTTTTGCCAAATTCGACGGCCAGTGGCAGACCGACATAGCCCAGACCGATCACGGCGACACACAGATTGTTTGTAGGGTTTTGCATATATTTTTTCAGGTGAAAGGGGTCAAACAAAAAAAGCAGGCGAACGGAAACGGGGGGCGATGGATTCAAGCGGTCAAGCGGTTTTTGCCAGCAGCGTGGCCGGGCTGAAGCACCATCGGAACTGGGTGAGCCGCGCATAAATGGCCAGGTAGAGCAGCACACAAAGGGCGGAACCGAGCATCAGCAGGGGCGTGCTGTTGCGCCACTGAATGGCCATCACGGCGGGCAGCAGCGAGGCTGACCACATCAGGGCGCCGGTGGCCGAGTTGCTCAGCAGCGGCGAGGCGTTTGGAAACAGGCGTCGCACCAGGCGGCGCTTGACCAGGCTGTGCAGGTGCAGCCGATCCGGGCCGCTGACGCTGATCTGGCGGCGGTGGCGGCGCGCGATGCTGAAGAGCACTTCAAACATCGGAAAGCCGCACATCAGCATCGGCGCCCAGGCGGAGACTTCCGGGTGGCGGTTGAGCACCAGCACGGACAGCCAGGCCAGCGAAAAGCCGACAAAGTAAGCGCCGCCGTCGCCCAGAAACAGCTTGCCCAGCGGCCAGTTGACGACCAGAAAACCGGCGATGGCGGCGGCCAGAATCATCGAGACATGCACCATGTCGGTGTCGCCGAAGGCGCTGAACAGCGCGCCAAAAGCGGCCAGAATAATCAGCGCCGTGCCGCCCGACAGGCCATTGAAGCCGTCAATGATGTTGATGGAGTTGGAAATACCGCCGACAGCAAAGGCGGTAAAGGCGACCGACACGGCGGTAAAACCAAGCAGCCAGTCCAGCCCCCAGACATTGGCGTAAGTCACCGAGTAGCCGGTCAGCATCCAGCCGAGCACGCCGCCGCCCATCGTGGCCAGCAGCCGGGTGCGCACGCTGACGCGCTTGGTCAGGTCTTCGAGCAGGCCAAAGGCCAGCGCCGGAATCCCGGCCAGCACCAGCGGCCCGAGCAGCGCTCTTCTGCTCGCATCGGCGCTCAGATAGCCTGCCGCAATGCCCAGCGCAATGGCAATGCCGCCGACACGCGGCGTTGGCTGGGTGTGGAATTTTTGAATGCCGCTGGCCGAGTCCATCGTGTAGTGCCCGTGCCAGTCCTGGGACAGCACCAGCATCACGGCGGCCAGCAGTGCCGTGCTCCCGGCCATCAGGACGGGCAGTGGCATGAGGCTGAAAATGAGGGCTTGCATGGTCTTACTGGCCTTTCTGCTGGCTGTAGGGGGAGGGGGTGTAGCGGTAGCCGCTGTAGTGCTGGCGGCGAATGTCCAGGTCGTTGAACACCACGCCTTTGACCGGCACGCCGATGTGGGCCAGGCGCTGGGCGCTTTCCTGCAGGTCGTCGAGCGAGGTCAGCCCGGCCCTGGCCAGCAGAAAGACCGTGCCCGCGTGCGGCGCCAGCACCTGCGCGTCAGACACGGCCAGCACCGGCGGGGTGTCTATCAGCACCAGGTCGTACTGGGCGGACAGGGTTTGCAGCAGCCGCAGCGTGGCGGGCGACACCAGCAAATCACCGGGGTTGGGCGGCAGCGTGCCGGTCGTGATCAGATCGAGTTGCGGGGCCACGGCGCGCAGCACCACATCGCTTGGCGAACGGTTGCCGGTAATCAGCTCGCTCAGGCCGAGGCCGCGCTGGATGCCAAAGAACTGGTGCAGGTGGCCTTTGCGCATGTCGGCGTCAATCAGCAGCACGCGCTTGCCGCCCGCGCCGAGGACGGCGGCAAAGTTGGCGCTGGTGAAGGATTTGCCGATCCCCATCGTCGGGCCGGTGAACAGCACCACATTGCTGGGGGCGTCGAGCATGGCAAATTGCAGCGCGGTGCGCAGGCTGCGCAGGCTTTCCACCGCCGGGTCGTCGGGCTGCGCAAGCGCCAGCAGGTGATTGCCGGGCGCCTGGCTCTGGATCAGCCGGGACAGCTTGTCCTGCGCGGGGGAATGCGGCACGGTGGCAAACACATGCAGGCCGGTGGCGGGCGCAATGTCTGTCGGATTTTTCAGGCCGGGGCGCAGGCTGTTGCGCAAAAATGCCAGCCCTATCCCGAGCAGCAGGCCGGGCATCAGGCTGATGGCCAGAATTTGCGCCCGCTGCGGCCGGATCGCGTGTTCCGGCACGACGGGCGCATCGACCACGCGGACATTGCCGACCTTGCCTTCTTTGGCCAGGCGCAGCTGCTGGGCGCTGGTCAGCAAGTTCAGGTACAGCTCGCTGTTGACCTTCACGTCGCGTGTCAGGCGCAGCAGATCCTGCTCAATGCCGGGAAGGACTTTGACTTTGCGCGCCAGGCCCGCGATTTCCTTGCTGACGGCGCTAATTTGCGCGTCCAGCGTCTGGATGATCGGGTGCGCAGCCGTGAACTGCGTGTTTTGCTCGCGGCGCTTTTGCTGCAGTTCCAGCAGGCTGCCTTGCAGTCTGACGGCGGTATCGAGGTAGCTTTTGCCTTCGTTGCCCAGGTCAAACGTGCTGTTCTGGTTGCGAAAGTTGTTGAAGCGGACTTCGGATTCTTCCAGTTGGCTTTTAAGCTCCGGCAAATACTCGCCCAGAAAGGTCAGGGATTTTTCCGCCTCGGCAGAGCGGCGCTGAATGTTCTGGCGCACATAGTTGGTGCCGACGGCGTTCAGCGTGCGGGCGATTTTCTGCGGGTCTGTGCCTTGCAGCTGCACCGCAATCACGCCCGACTGCTTGCCCTGCTCGGCGATGGACAGGTCTTTTTGCAGCTTCTCTATCACGCCCAGGCGGGAATGGCGCACGACGGTGAAATGCGCGCCGGGCTTGGCTTTTAGCTCGCTGACCAGGATGCGGCCCCTGTCCTCGCCGCTGCCAAAACTCACCGCTGTGCCGGTCTTGCCCTGCGTCAGCAAGCGGCCTTCGGGCTCTTGCAGCACAAAACCGTCTTGCGTCGCCACCAGCAGCAGCGGCTTGCCTTCGAGCCTGGCGTGTACTTCGAGCAGGCCAAGGCGAATCGATTCGTTGCCCGAGACGTAGCCGCCGATGCCCAGGAATCCGGGCTTGGACAGCGCGGTGGCGCGCCGGGCCAGCCAGCCGCCGACCAGCGGCAGGTAGTTCGGCGCGGCCGTGACATACAGCTGCAGATCGTCCACGGCCTGGCCGACGACCAGGCGCGAGCGTAGGATTTCCATCTCCGCCGTGGCCGGGGAGTTGATGTCGAACAGGCTGGACGCCTCCCGCAAGGCGCCCTGGGCGCTGGAGATACCGGGCTTGCTCTCTTCGACCTGAATCAGCGATGAGGCCTCATAGACCGGGCGCAGCAGCAAGGCATAAGCGCCGCCCAGCAGCAGCACGAGTGCTGTCACGCCCGCAATCAGCCAGCGCGCCTCCACCAGTACGCCGAGCAGGCGCAGCAGGTCGATTTCATCGTTTTCCCGAGGCGCTGCCAAAGGCATGGCGCAGGCGTAAGTGTTAGGTGTGTTCATGGCGGGCAGATCGGCTGTGTGGGTTTACTTGGTGGTATCCCGCACGGCGCTGGTGGCCTGGGCGCTGGGAAGAATCAGGCTGATGACGCGGTTCCAGAGCACGAGCGGCACCGGATCGACAAACACCACATCACGCGATTCGAGTTCAAAGCCTTCGGCCAGCGCGTAGGCGGCGGCAGAACTCGCGTCAAGGTGGTAAATCTCGGGCAGGGCGGGCGTGGCCGGGGCTGCCGGGCTGGCATTGGCACTGGCGCCCGCGTCGCTGCTGCCTGCGCTGCTGCCCGCGCCGTGGCGGCTGCGCACGACGTAAATCTGGCGCGGATCGCCGGAGACGGGATTGACGCCGCCGGACTCGCCCAGCGCCTCGTTCAGCGTCAGGCTGCCGTTGCGCAGTGGCAGCGCCCTGGGCGTGGTGACTTCGCCCAGCACATACACCTTGGTGTCCTCGCGGCTGGCGACGCGCACCAGATCGCCGGGGGCCAGCAGGATGCGCGACGGGTCTACGCCCAGCGCGCTGAGCTGCGACAGGTTGATCAGGCTGGTGGTGCCGCCGCGTGTCACGGCGACGGTGGCCCGGTCGGCCAGCGGCGTCAGCCCGCCAGCGCGGCTGATGGCTTCAGGCAGCGTCATCGGAATGTCGTTGATCGCCTGCAGGCCGGGCGTGCGCACCTCGCCATCGACATAGATGCGCCCGGCCCGGTAGGCCTGAATGCGCAGCGTGATTTGCGGGTTCTTGAGGAACTTGGACAGGCTGCGGGTCAGCGCCGCCTGGGCCTGGTGCTCGGTCAGGCCGCCTATCTTGACGGCACCGAGCAGCGGGAACTGGATCAGGCCTTGCGGGCTGACGTTGTAGCCGTTGCCGACCGAGGCCAGCCCGGAGGCGTCCGTCGTCAGCGTCGCGCCTGCGGGGGCCAGCACCAGCTCGGGGTGGTTCCAGACGACGATGTTGACCACGTCGCCGGGGCCGATGCCGTAGGGCCGGGCCTTGGCAAACAGGCGCTGCACGCCGCTGCTTACTTCCGCTTTGCGCAAGGCGCGCTGCTGGGCGATCAGTTCGGGGGTAATGCTGAGCAAGGCGCCGGGCGGCACCTGGTCGCCACTGGCCGCCGCAGAAGTCGTGCCGGTTTTTGGTAAGCCCCTGCCAATCGACAAGCCGGGCGCCATCGCACAGCCGCTCAGCCAGAGCGCCACCAGTGCCAAAACCGGCAGGCGCATTGGCAGGTACTTACAAAGGGGGCGGCAAGCTTTGAAACTTTGCTGCAGCAGGTGTTGCAGCGCGCTCACTTCCCGGCGCAGCCGCGTAGGGACAAAATTCCATAATGAAGACGCACAGGCCGGGGACGCAGCGACGCAGTCGTTATTTACTGCAGAGTTCATTAATAGCCACCTCCCAAGTGCGACAGATTTGATTTGACTTTTCATGCGGCCGGGAATTTTTAATTCCTCTTGTTTTGCACGATGAGTAAATCTTACTGTTTGGCGGGGGCTATTTTTTATGCTCTGATGAGTTAATCGACTGTCGTTACTCAGCTTACGTTTTTTGGGTCACTATAATTCTGGTTGGTAGTATTTCTGCTTGTTGCTGAATGATGAAAAATAATAACATGCATTTCTGCTGTGTGATGGGTGTTTTATTTTTTGAAAATCATAAATTCCATGTAAGTATTATTTCAATTAACTTACGCATTCTGGAGCCGCACCACTGAAGTGGCCGACAAGATGGCCTGTAAGGCAGGCATAAATTACTTCATGACACTCTATAAAACTAAAATGTTGTTGATTCACCAGTGGCAAAGAATGCTGTCGGTGTTCAGGCGGTGCCGTCCTGCCCTGAAAAGGGCGGGTTTGACGCGAATTTCAATCAACTCTGGAGCTTTCTTGAAACATAAAATCCCAAGTCGCCGCAGCGCCCTGGTCTGTCTGATGCTGGGCGCGGCGGCTGCCAGCCTGTCCTGCGCAGCCACTGCGCAGGAAGTGGCGGGCCGTCCCGAATGGGCCGTGCCTGTCGGCAGCTCGCCGAACCTGTTTCGTGTCACGCCGACGCTGTACCGCAGCGCGCAGCTGAGTCAGGCCGATGTGGCTCAGCTCAAAGCGCTGGGCATCAAAAACGTGGTCGGCCTGCGCGCTTTTCACTCCGATGACGACTGGCTGCGAAAAAGCGGCATCAAGGAAACACGCATCAAAATCTACACCTGGGCCGTGGACGATGACAATGTCGTCGCCGCGCTCCAGGCGATTCGCGCCGCTGAAAAAGAAGGGCCGGTGCTGCTGCACTGCTGGCACGGCGCGGATCGCACCGGGCTGGTGTCGGCGATGTACCGCATCCTGTACCAGGGCTGGAGCAAGGCGCAGGCGCTCGACGAGCTGCAAAACGGCGGCTACGGCTACCATGCGATGTGGAAGAACATCCCGGTCTATCTGCACGATGTCGATGTCGAGAACATCCGCCAGCGCGTCGAGCGCCCTTGACGCACGGCGCTGGCGCGGGTGTGGGTCTGGGTCTGGGTGTGGGCGGCTTCAGTCCAGCGGCTTGCGCCAGACGCTGGCCAGCCACGGCTGCTGCGCACGCGGCAGACCGGCCGGGCGGTAGTAGTGGCCCAGTTCAACAAAACCGGCGGCGCTCATGAAGCCGCGCCAGGCGGGCAGGTCGTGGTAGGCGCCGTAGCGCTCGCCATTCCAGCCTTCCTGTCCCTCGCCGCGCGGATTCGAGCTGAACAGCACGCCGCCCGGTTTCAAGCTGGCCTGCAGCTGCTTCAACACCGTCGGCAAGGCCAAGCTGGGCACATGAAACAGCACCGCGTTGGCAAACACGCCGTCAAACTGCGCGGGTGGCAAATCGAGGTTCAGGAGGTTCTGCCCCAGCACTTCGCAGCCGCTGTGGGCGCGGGCCATTGCCGCCAGCGGCGCCGCGCCTTCGAGGCCGGTCGGCTGGTGGCCCAGTTCCTTGAAGGTTTTCAGGTCGCGCCCTGGCCCGCAGCCGAAGTCGAGCAGCTTGAACGGCGGCGGCGCGTCAATCGCTTGCAGCAGCGCGGCGATGTTCTGGCTCACGTCGTGGTGGCGCGTGCCTTCCCAGAAGGCGCTGGCGTTACTGGCGTAATGCGCCAGCGTCAGGGCGGCGATGTGTTCGAGGGTTTCGGCAGGCAGGGTCATCGGGCCATGCTAGCCGATGCCGCGCCGGGCTGTCAGCGGCCCGATAAACTGGGTGAAAAATGGCCTTGAGAAAGCGACACGAGATGACCGATTTGCAAAAACGCCCCCTGTTCAAGCTGGCGGCCCTCTCGGCCGTGGCAGCTGCAGCGCTGGCGGGCTGCGGCAAAAAAGAAGAACACGCACCCGCTTCGCTGCCCACAGTTTTTGTTCCGGCTGGCAGCGAGCCGCTGAAAATCGCCTTTGCCTACGTCGGCCCGGTCGGCGACGCCGGCTGGACTTACGCCCATGACAAGGGCCGCAAGGCGGTTGAGGCCGAGTTTGGCGAAAGGGTCGTGACCAGCTTTGTCGAAAACGTGCCTGATTCGGCCGATGCCGGGCGCATCATCCGCGACATGGCGGAGCAGGGCCAGCAGCTGATTTTTGGCACCACCTTCGGCTACATGGCGCCGATGCGCAAAGTGGCCAGTGACTTCAAGGATGTCAAGTTCGAGCACGCCACCGGCTCCAAAACCGCCGCCAACCTGCGCACTTACGACAGCCGCACCTACGAGGGCGCTTACATGGCGGGCGTCGTGGCGGGCAGCATGACGCTGTCGGGCCAGCTGGGCGTGGTCGGCTCGGTGCCGATTCCCGAAGTCATTCGCAACATCAACAGCTTCACGCTGGGCGCGCAGTCGGTGAACCCGAAAATCAGCACCAAGGTAGTCTGGGTCAACGAGTGGTTCAACCCGCCCAAGGAAACCGAAGCGGCCACCACGCTGATCAACGGCGGCGCCGACATCCTGTTCCAGAACACCGACTCGTCGGCCGTGCTGCAGACTGCCGAGAAAATGGGCAAGCGCGCCTTCGGCTGGGATTCAGACATGAGCGCTTACGGCCCGAAAGCGCATCTGGCCTCGGTCGCCATCAACTGGGGGCCGTACTACATCAAGGCCGTGCGCGAAGTGCTGGACGGCCAATGGCGCGGCGGCACCTCCGCCTGGTGGGGCGTCAAGGAGGGCGCAATTGACCTGGTGTCCATCGCCGCCGATGTGCCCGCCGACACGCAAAAGCGCATCGGCGAAGTCCGGGCCGGTCTGAAAGACGGCACATTTGTGATCTGGAAAGGCCCGATCACCGACAGCACCGGCAAGGAACTGCTCGCCAGAGGCGCGGTTGCCGATGACAAATTCCTCAGGGGCTTGAAAACCTATGTTGCAGGCGTCGAAGGCAAGGTGCCGATCCGCCATTAGCGCGCGACTGGCCTGTGGGCACCACCCGCACCTTGACGCTGTCTTGAGGTTGTTTTTGCCTCAAAATTCGCTATCACTTCTGGACTCTGCCGATGTCTTTGAATTTTCAAGTTCCCCCCGTGGCCGCCGAACGCCTGCCCGAGCTG
>JAPLPS010000031.1 GCA_026400075.1 Polaromonas sp. | reverse complement strand
GATCTCGGACTCGTCCAGGCCGAGCGACTCGACGATGTACTGGTAGGCGTGGGTGTGGATCGCTTCTTCAAAGGCCTGGCGCAGCAGGAACTGGCGGCACTCGGGCGCGGTGATGTGGCGGTAGGTGCCGAGCACGATGTTGTTCGCCGCCAGCGAGTCGGCGGTGACAAAAAAGCCCAGGTTGCGCATCACCAGGCGGCGCTCGTCGTCGGACAGGCCGTTCGGGTCTTTCCACAGCGCGATGTCGCGCGTCATGTTGACTTCCTGCGGCATCCAGTGGTTGGCGCAGGAGGCGAGGTATTTTTCCCAGGCCCATTTGTACTTGAACGGCACCAGCTGGTTCACGTCGGTCTGGCCGTTGATGATGCGCTTGTCGGAGGCGTTGACGCGCTTGGCTTTGCCGGGCGCGGCCACCGCGTCGAGCGCTGGTGCGGCGGGCGTCGTCAAGGCGGGCGGGATTGGCGCGACGTGGCTGTCGGGCAGGCTGCTGGAGAGGGTGGTCTGCAGCGCGGGGGTGACTTCTTCGTCCCAGGTCAACATAAGAGGGTTCCAATCATGGGGTGGGTGAAAGCGCAGCGTGCGGGCGGGTAGCCCGGCGCGCTGCGCTGAGTGCATTACTGGCAGGCTTCGCAGCCGGGATCGTCAATCGCGCAGAACTTGATGTCGGTCGCGGGCGCGGCGTTCATCTGGGCTTGCGCGGCAGCGGCGGCTTGGTCGATGGCGCTGATGCCAGCGGCCGGGCCTGATGAAACAGCGTTCATCTTGCCCGCCTGCACCGTCGATTTTTCGGCGTGCGTGGCGCTCATGGTGCGCAGGTAATAGGTGGTTTTGAGGCCGCGCAGCCAGGCCAGCTTGTAGGTCTCGTCGAGCTTTTTGCCCGAGGCACCGGCCATGTAGATGTTCAGCGACTGGGCCTGGTCAATCCATTTCTGGCGCCGCGCGCCGGCTTCGACCAGCCAGGAGGTTTCGATTTCAAACGCCGTCGCATACAGCGCCTTGATCTCGGCGGGCACGCGGTCAATCGGACGCAGCGAGCCGTCAAAGTGCTTCAGATCGACCACCATCACGTCGTCCCAGAGGCCGAGCTTTTTCAGGTCGCGCACCAGGGCGTGGTTGATGATGGTGAATTCGCCCGACAGGTTGGACTTGACCGACAGGTTGCCAAAACACGGCTCGATGCAGGCATCGACGCCGATGATGTTGGAAATCGTCGCGGTCGGGGCAATCGCCACGCAGTTGGAGTTGCGCATGCCGTCTTTGGCGATTTTCTGGCGCAGCGCTTCCCAGTCGAGGGTGGACGAGCGGTCCACTTCGACATAGCCGCCGCGCTCGGCGGCGAGCATGTCCAGCGTGTCCAGCGGCAGGATGCCCTTGTCCCAGAGCGAACCCTTGTAGCTTTCGTACTGGCCGCGCTCTTTGGCCAGCTCGGTCGAGGCCCAGTAAGCGTGGTAGCAAATCGCTTCCATCGAGGTGTCGGCAAACTCCACGGCTGCCTGCGAGGCGTAAGGGACGCGCAGCTCGTACAGGCAGTCCTGGAAACCCATCAGGCCCAGGCCGACCGGGCGGTGGCGCATGTTGGCGTGGCGGGCTTTTTCGACGGCGTAGTAGTTGATGTCGATCACGTTGTCCAGCATGCGCATGGCCGTGGTGATGGTTTTCTTCAGCTTGACATGGTCGAGCGCGCCGTCTTTCAGATGCTGGATCAGGTTGATCGAGCCCAGGTTGCAGACCGCCGTTTCGGTGGCGCTGGTGTTCAGGGTAATTTCAGTACACAAGTTAGACGAATGCACCACGCCCGCATGCTGCTGCGGCGAGCGGATGTTGCAGGCGTCCTTGAACGTGATCCACGGGTGGCCGGTCTCGAACAGCATCGACAAAATCTTGCGCCACAGGTCGGTGGCCTGCAGCGTGCGCGACGGTTTCAGCTCGCCGCGCATGGCGCGCGCTTCGTAGGCGACATAGGCGGTTTCAAACGCCTTGCCGTATTTGTCGTGCAGATCGGGGCAATCTGACGGCGAGAACAGAGTCCAGCTGCCTTTTTCCATCACGCGGCGCATGAACAGGTCGGGAATCCAGTTTGACGTGTTCATGTCGTGGGTGCGGCGGCGGTCGTCGCCGGTGTTCTTGCGCAGCTCCAGAAATTCCTCGATGTCGAGGTGCCAGGTTTCCAGGTAGGCGCAGACGGCGCCCTTGCGCTTGCCGCCGTTGTGCGCCAGACCAGCCACAGTCTGGTAAGACTCATCGACATCGACCTTCAAATCGACGACCAGCGGCTTGGGCGTGATGCCGGTGATGCTGCGCACGCGGGAGTACACCACGCCATCGCGGGTGATCCAGTTGCGCTTGGTCAGCGGCTGGCAGCCCAGGCGCCGGGCCAGTTCTGGCAGCGCCGGGATGCGCAGGTCTATGCTGGTGCCGGTGCCGTCAAACACGGCTTCCGAGCCATCCGAGCGCAGCCCGGTGTGGTTGTGGCGGCGCGTGCGTTTCTGGCCGGAGACCGGCACGCCCAGGCGCAGCATCTGGTAGCGCAGGCCGTGGGCCAGCGGTTCGGAGGCGGTGGTAAAGCTCAGCTCCTTGCCGCGTGAGACGCAGCCGTCGGTTTCCAGCAGGCCCTGCACCAGCGCCAGCGTTTGCGCGGGCGGCAGGTGGGACAGGCGCGGGGCGATGCGCTTGGCGTGCTGGTCATCGTACAGATCGGCGTGGTCAAACGGCAGCGTGGGCGCGCCTGCGCCGGTGATGCGGCCCGTGGTGCCGTCGCGCAGTGCGCCCATGCCCGAAGCCCAGTGGATTTGCACATAGGTGGTGCCACGCCCGGTTTCCCAGCTGTGAATGCCGCGCTCGCTCAGGTAGCTGCGCACGAAGGCGAGATGCTCGCTGTCGGCTTGCGGGTTGCCGGACACGCCCCATTGCATGCCTTCTTTGGACAGGTGGCCGTCGCCCAGCAAAATGCCGTACAGGCGCGCATCGTTTTCGGTGAAGCCCGGCACAGCCACGACTTCGGTGGGAATCGTAAAGCCGATGTAGTCGCCGGTTTGCAGCTTTCCGGCATCGACCCAGGCCGGGGTGACTTTGCCCTTGTCCAGCCACGCCTCGGTGCGGGCGTTGGACTGGCCCAGCGGCACGCCTTGAATCGCCCAGAACGGGTGCGCGTCGGTCACTTGCAGCGGCTCGATGGCGTGTTTCACGTCAATCGCCACCATCGCCTCGGTCTGGTTATAGACCATGCGCTCGGTGACTTCGCGGTACTGGCCGCTGTGGCCCAGCACCAGGTCGCCCGCGCGGATGTCGCGGATGGGGCGCGTGCCTTGCGCGGTATAGACCAACGTGTCGGGCGCGAAACACTGGTTCACCGCGACGGCCGTGTCGTTCACCACCTTCAAAAAGGGCACGACGCCCTGCGATTCGCCATTCGTGCCCTTGATGTGCGAACCCATAGCGCGCACCGGCGTCCAGTCGTTGCCCAGGCCACCGGCTAATTTCTACAGCTGCGCGTTTTCCTTGATCGCGTCGTAAATGCCGCCCAGATCGTCGGCGACGGTGGTCAGGTAGCACGACGACAGCTGCGAGCGCAGCGTGCCCGCATTGAACAGCGTCGGCGTGCTCGACATGAAATCAAACGACGACAGCACTTCGTAGAACTCGATGGCGCGCGCTTCGCGGTCGGCTTCGTTCAGCGACAGGCCCATCGCCACGCGCATGAAAAACGCTTGCGGCAGTTCGATGCGCTGCTTGCGAACGTGCAAAAAGTAACGGTCAAACAGCGTCTGCAGGCCGAGGTAGTCGAATTGCAGGTCGCGCTCGGGTTTCAGCGCCGCGCCCAATCTGGCCAGGTCGAACTGCTGCAGCTTTTCGTCGAGCAGCTCGTTTTTGATGCCCTTGGCGATGAATTCCGGGAAATAGCTGGCGTAACGAACAGTCATCGCCGCGTGGTTGATTTCCTCGCCCAGCACTTCCTTGCGGATGGTGTGCAGCAGCAATCTGGCGGTGGCGTAGCTGTAATCCGGGTCTTTTTCGATCAGCGTGCGGGCGGCCAGGATGGCGGCTTTATAGACTTCCTCAATCGGCACGCCGTCGTACAGGTTGCGCATGGTTTCCGAAACAATCGGGTCGGGCTTCACGTCGGCGCCGAGGTTGGCGCAGGAGGCTTCAATCAGCGCCTGCAGATTCGCGATGTCGAGGGCGACGCGCTGGCCGCCGTCGGTGACATGCAGCAGTGGCGCGGCCGGGTGCTGGGCCTGCTGCTGCTTGGCGCGCTCCTGGCTGTGCTTTTCGCGGTAGAGCACGTAGGCTCTGGCTAT
>JAPLPS010000090.1 GCA_026400075.1 Polaromonas sp. | reverse complement strand
ACGGCCTGGGGCGTCTTGAAATACCAGCCTGAACACTACGCCAGCGCGCAGTTCTTTTTGCTGCTGTTCGTGCTGACTTACCTGCTGACTGCCGTGCTGTATGCGCGCAACACGCCGACGCGCCTCGGCAGCGCGGTCGATAGCATGCTGGTCTTTGGTACGCCGCTGATCGGCTTTGGCCTGCAGGCCGGGCTGGTGCGGCAGGATGAATTTGGCTCGGCGTTTTCGGCGCTGGGCTTTTCGGCGCTGTATTTGACAACGGCGCTGCTGCTGGCGCGGCGCAAGGCCAGCGGTGAGCGCCTCTTGATAGAGTGCCTGACGGCGATTGGCGTCGGCTTTGCCACGCTGGCCGTGCCGCTGGCGCTGGATGCGCGCTGGACGTCGGCGGTCTGGGCGCTGGAAGGCGCGGGCGCTTTCTGGGCCGGGCTGCGGCAGGCGCGCTGGATGCCGCGTGCTTTTGGCCTGCTGATGCAGCTGGTGGCGGGCGCGGTGTTTTTGCAAACGGCGGGCAATCACCTCAATGTGGCGGCTTGGCCGCTGGCTAATCCGCTGTTTATCGGCGCGCTGTTTATCGCGCTGCCTGCGCTGGGCATTGCCTGGTGGCTGCGCCAGCCTTTGCCGCACAGCGGCTCGCGCTGGGCGCTGGCGTATGCCGGGTTGGAACTGAAACTGGCCAGCCCCGTGTACCTGTATGGCTTTGCTTTCTGGTGGCTGGCCTGGGTGCTGGAAGCGACCCGGCGCCTGCCCGCCCGCGAGCTGGGGCAACTGGCCGAGCCGGTCTTTCATCAAGGCACGGCGCAGTTGCTGGCGCTGCTGGCGTTTGCGGTCAGCGCCGCGCTGTCGCAGGGGCTGGGCCGCCGGACAAATTGGCCAGTCGCCGCCCGCCCCAGCCGCTGGACGCTGTTGGTGATGATCTTGATTTTCTGGCTGCAACTGGCTACCGGCTACCGCGTGCTGGACGCGCCCGGCTGGGCGCTGTGGCCGCTGGTGCTGGCGCTGCATTATGGGATGCTGCGGAAAAACGACGCGCTGGCCCCCGCGCGGCCGTTTGTCAAAACCCATATCGTCAGCGTCTGGCTGCTGACGGCGCTGCTGGCCGACTGCCTGTGGTTCGGCATTGAGCGCGGCCAGCTGTGGAACACCTCGTGGGCGGGCGTCATCCTGCTGGTCAGCGCCACCGCCGTGCTGATGCTGCTGGCGGGCTGGGCCGGACGGGCGAATCAGGCGGCGCGCCTGGCCTCGTTTGGCTGGCCGCTGAACCCGCATGCGGCGGCTTATTACGCGGCGGCAGCCCAGCCGCTGGCGGTTTTGGTGTTTTTCGGCGCGCTCGGGGTGGCCGTTTGGTCGTCGGGGCGCACCGAGCCGCTGCCCTATATTCCGCTGCTGAATCCGACCGATTTGAGCGTCGCGCTCGGCGTGGGCGCATTGGCCTTCTGGCGCCAGGTGCTGCTGGCGGCGCGTCCGGTTAGCGCCAGTGCGGCGCTGGCACGCACACCGCAGGCGCTGGTGGCGCTGGCCGGTTTGAGCTTTGTTGCGCTGAACACCGTCTGGCTGCGTGTCGCGCACCATTTCCTGCACATTGACTGGGACGCGGGCGCGCTGTTTGACAGCTTTGCAGTGCAGACCGGTTACGCGATTTTGTGGACGCTGCTGGCGCTGAGCCTGATGGTCATGGCGCACCGGCGCGTTCAGCGTCCGCTCTGGCTGACCGGCGCCAGCCTGCTCGGGCTGGTGGTGGTCAAGCTGCTGCTGGTCGATCTGTCCAACGCGGGCGGGGCTGAGCGCATCATCGCCTTCATTGTCGTGGGCGTGCTGATGCTGGTGGTCGGCTACCTCGCACCGCTGCCGCCCAAGGCGCAGGCCAGCGCTGCAGAAACTGAAGAATCCTTGCCGTGACCCGCTGCGGGCGCCGTCCAGTCAAGCCATTTCAGTCCAGCCATTTGCACCGAGAAATCCGCCATGAAATCCCTGCTGTTGAATGACACAACCCGTTTGTTGCCGCAGCGCCCTGGCGGTTTTTCTGCAGGGTGGCCCGCGCTGCTGCTGGCCGCTGTGCTGGCCCTGCCGCTGACGGCGCTGGCTGCCTTGTCATCGTCCGAGGATGGCGCGGCGGATCAGCCGCAAGCCTACGCGCTGCGTCTGCCGCTGACGCTGGCGCCCGGCGCGTCTTTGCAGCGGCTGGCGCTGCCCGCGCAGGTGCTGGTCAATCTGCAGACGCCCAATTACAGCGATTTGCGAATTTTCAACGCCCAGGGCCAGCCGGTGGCGATGGCGCTGGCCCGCGCCGAGCCGTCGCTGGCCACGCACCAGCAGCGCACCTTGATGGCTTACCCGGTGCTCGGCCCAGCCACGGCGGCGGGGCTCGATGGCCTGTCACTGCGCATCGAAGAGCGTCAGGGCCAGCGCATTGTGCAGATCAACACCGGCGGCGCCGCCAGCAGCAACGGCACCGCCAGCGTCAACGGCACTAACGGCACTAACGGCACCAGCGGTGCCAACAACGGCAGCAACAACGCCGCCAGCCCGGCCACGCCGCCGCAGCTGCTGGGCGCGCTGCTTGATGCGCGGGCGGTCAGCGAGCCGCTGGTCGCGCTGGCGCTGCAGGCCGACCTGCCCGAAGCCCAGCCCGTTACTTTTACTGTGCAGGCCAGCCGCGACTTGAGCCACTGGCGCCCGCTGGGCCAGACGGTGTTGTTTCGCGCAGGCGATACCCGTCTGGGCGAGAGCGACATGGCGCTGGATTTTGCCGACATCAAAGACTGTTACCTACGCATCACCTGGACGGGCGCCGCCGGTCAGCCGGTTCAAGCCGCCGTGCGCGGCGCGACGCTGACCACGTCCACCGGCCGCGCCAGCAGCCCGCCGGTCGAGGCCGCGCTGGCCCCGCCCGCGCTGACCGACGCCCACACGCTGAGCTTTTCGCTGCCGTTTGCCACGCCGCTGACAGCGCTGCGCATCACGCCGCCGGGCAGCGATGTGTTGATTCCGCTGCGTGTGCTGGGCCGCAACGAGCGCAGCCAGCCCTGGACGCCGCTGGCCAGCAGCGTGGTGTACCGGCTGCAGACGGCGGGCGGCGTGCAAATCAGCGCTCCGGTGGCGCTGCCGGGTCTGGCCTTTCGCGAGCTGCAGCTGCAGGCCGACGCCAAAACCCCCGGCTTTGGCGCGCCGCCCGCGATCAGTTTGCAGTTTGAGCCGGTGCAAATCGTCTTTCTGGCCAGCGGAAGCGGGCCGTTTGTGCTGGCCGCTGGCCGCGCTGGCACGACTGCCGCCTATCTGCCGATTTCCAGTTTGATGCCCGACTACCGCAGCGGACAGGAAAACACGCTGCCGCTGGCGCAGGCCGAATTGGCGGGCCAGCCGGGCGCAGCGGGTCTGCGGGATCAGCCGGGCGTGGGCACGGCGCCCGGCCAGACCGCCCCGCTGGTCGTCGCCGCGCCCGGCACCGGCGACGGTCTGCCGCTGCGCAGCTGGGTGCTGTGGGGTGTGTTGTTGCTCGGCGTGCTGGCGCTGGCGTTGATGGCCGGGGTGTTGTTCCGGCAGGCGAAACAGCCGCCTGCACAGCAGTGATGTGTCGGACAATCCACCCTCCCATCACGCACACAGGAGCGCAGGCCCTTGACTACCAACCCACTTTTCCCCGACGTATTGCAGCGCGCCCGCGCTTTGCTGGCCAGCGGTCAGCGCCGGATTTTGGGCATTGTTGCCTCACCCGGCGCTGGTAAATCGACGCTGTCCGAGCGCCTGGCGCAGGCGCTGGGCGAGCAGGTCAAAATTGTTCCGATGGACGGTTTTCACCTGGCCAACTCGGAGCTGCAGCGGCTGGGCCGCGCCGGGCGCAAGGGCGCGCCCGACACCTTTGATGTACCGGGCTACGTCAACCTGCTGCGCCGCCTGCGTGAGCAGCAGCCGGGCGAGACGATTTATGCGCCCGAATTTCGCCGTGAGCTGGAAGAAGGCATCGCTGGCGCGATTGCCGTGGACGCCGCGACGCCGCTGATCATCACCGAGGGCAATTACCTGTTGCTGGAAAGCGGGGGCTGGCACGCCGCACGGGCGATGCTCGACGAGGTCTGGTTTCTGGATGTTGACAGCCAGGTACGCCACCAGCGGCTGCTGGAGCGCCACATGCGTTTTGGCCGCAGCCGGGAGGCCGCGCTGGCGTGGATTGAAACAACCGACGAGCCGAATGCCCAGCGCATCGAGCGCACCCGAGCGCGCGCCGACTGGGTCGTTCAAGAAGATTAACGGGCGCCGCACGAACGGCATCAGCCATTCACCGCGCACGCCAGCAGCATGCGGGGCGCAAACTTGGCCCGCTTGACGCTGAAAAACGCTTTCACATTGCGCACATTGGCGTCCCCGGTGAACAGCCGCTGTGTCAGCGCCAGATATGCGGCCATGTCGGCCACATGCGCCACCAGCATGAAATCCGGCCCCGGCGAGACGCGGTAGCACTGCTGCACCGCGTCGTCCTCAATCGCTCGCGCTTCAAAAGCGTCCATCAGCTCGGCACCCTGGCGATCCAGTGAAATTTCCACCAGCGCGGTCAGCCCCTGCACCTGCAGGTCGGCCAGCCGGTCTGGGTTCAGCACCGCGATTTCGCGCTCGATCAGCCCCACGTCGCGCAGGCGCTTGACGCGGCGCAGGCAGGTCGGCGGCGAGACATGGACGCGCTCGGCCAGCGCTAGGTTGCTCAGCGATGCGTCCTGCTGCAAGGTATCAAGCAGTTTCAGGTCGGTTGCATCCAGGTGAATTTGTTCCGTAAAGTTGGTCATTTTGAAATTAAATTTCGTGAAAGTTGATTGGTGAAATTTAATTCCAAAAATAGCCAAAAATCAATCACTTTAAAAAATAGCCAAGCCCTAGCATCGGCAGACTATTTTTTTAAGGAGTGCTTTTTATGTGCGGCATCGTGGCAGCGGTTTCCAGCCGGAATATTGTTCCTGTTTTGGTTCAGGGTTTGCAGCGGCTCGAATACCGGGGTTATGACTCCTGCGGTGTGGCGGTGTATGCCGACGGCCTGAAACGCGCCCGCAGCACCGCCCGCGTGGCCGAGCTGCAGCAGCAGGTCAACTGCGAAGAGATTGTCGGCGGCACCGGCATTGCCCACACCCGCTGGGCCACGCACGGCGTGCCCGCCGTCCACAACGCGCACCCGCATTTCAGCCACGGCACCGGCGCCGACAGCGCAGCGCGCCCAGGCCGCGTGGCGCTAGTCCATAACGGCATCATCGAAAACCACGACGAGCTGCGCGCCGCGCTGCAAGCCAAAGGCTATGTGTTTTCCAGCCAGACGGACACCGAAGTCATCGTCCACTTGATGGACAGCCTGTACGACGGCGACCTGTTCGAGGCGCTGAAAGCCACCGTCGCGCAACTGCACGGCGCTTACGCAATTGCCGCTTTCTGCAAGGACGAGCCGCACCGCGTCGTCGGCGCACGCGCGGGCTCGCCCTTGATTCTGGGCGTCGGCACAGACCACGGCGAAACCTTTTTGGCCAGCGACGCGATGGCGCTGGCGGGCGTGACCGACCAGATCGTCTATCTGGAAGAGGGCGATTTTGTCGATTTGCAGCTGGGTAAATACTGGGTGTTTGACCGCAACCACCAGCGCGTTGAGCGCGAAGTCAAAACCGTCCACGCGCACAGCGGCGCGGCGGAACTCGGCCCGTACCGCCACTACATGCAAAAGGAAATTTTCGAGCAGCCGACCGCGATTGCCAACACGCTGGAAGGCGTCAACGCCATCACGCCCGAGCTGTTCGGCGACGGCGCTTACCGCACGTTCAAGGACATCGACTCGGTGCTGATTCTGGCCTGCGGCACCAGCTATTACAGCGGCTGCACGGCCAAATACTGGTTAGAGTCGATTGCCAAAATCCCGACGCAAGTCGAAGTCGCCAGCGAAAACCGCTACCGCGACACGGTGCCGAACCCGCGCACGCAGATCGTCACCATCACGCAGAGCGGCGAAACCGCCGACACGCTGGCCGCACTGCGCCACGCGCAAAGCCTGGGCATGACGCAGACGCTGACGATCTGCAACGTCGCCACCAGCGCGATGGTGCGCGAATGCAAGCTGGCCTACATCACCCGCGCCGGGGTGGAAATCGGCGTGGCCTCGACCAAGGCGTTCACGACGCAATTGGCCGGATTGTTCCTGCTGACGCTGGCGCTGGCCCAGTCGAAAGGCCGCCTGAGCGACGACGAAGAAGCCGCGCATCTGAAAGCGCTGCGCCATCTGCCCGCCGCGCTGCAAGCGGTGCTGGCGCTGGAGCCGCAGGTGATTAGCTGGTCAGAGGACTTTGCGAAGAAGGAAAAC
>JAPLPS010000136.1 GCA_026400075.1 Polaromonas sp. | reverse complement strand
GTGCGCGTGTCGTACCAGTTGAGCAGGTGGCCGTGGTGCTTGGGCAGTTTTTCAATGCTGTCGAGCGTGGCTTCGAGCCGCCGCACCAGCTCGCCGGTGCTGATCCAGCCGAACTCGCGGGCGCAGCACACGGCCAGCAGGTACAGGCCGACGTTGGTCGGCGAGGTGCGGTGCGCCACGGTGGGCTCGGGCACCAGCTGCAGATTGTCCGGCGGCAGGTGGTTGTCTTCGGGGCCGACGCAGCGCTCGAAAAAGCGCCAGGTGTCGCGCGCCAGCGCCTCCAGGTAGCGCTTGTCTTTGCTGCGCAGCTCCCAGTCGGTGCGGCGCAGCCAGGGCAGGCTAGACCACCAGGCGGGCAGCGGCGAGGCGGCCCAGAGGGCGAACAGCAGCAGCCCTGCCCACGGGTGGACGGCCCAGGGCACGGCCATCAGCAGCGCCGCACACAGCAGCGAGGCGCTGGCATGCTGGCGCACGAACACGGCCAGCGTGTTGCGCGAAGCGGCCTGCGCCTGCGCGGCGGTAGTCCACTCCAGCAGCTGGCGCCGACTGACGGCCAGGCGCCAGGCGGTGCGCCCGGCCGCATCCAGCAGCAGCAGCGCTTGCGCCGGAATCTGGCTGAACTGCCAGGCCGCGCCAGCCAGGGTGCGCAGCAACTCGTGCCGCCCGACCCGAAAAAAGTGACGCCAGGCGATGCCCTGGCGCGTCGGCACCAGACTGGCAACGGCGCCGAGCAGCGGCCCGGCCAGCAGCGCCCCCAACGCAGCCAGCAGCGCCAGCTCCAGCGGCAGCGCGCCGGTGAAAATCACCCAGACCAGCAGCGCAAAGGTGGCGGGCAGCACCAGCGAGCGGCGCAGGTTGTCGGCCATTTTCAACAGGCTCAGCGCGTCCAGGCCGTAGTGCCGGGCGCGCGCCATCAGCGGCAGCAATTGCCAGTCGCCCCGGCTCCAGCGGTGCAGGCGTGAGGCGGCGGTGCCTGCGTGGTGCGGCGCCTCTTCAATCAGCACGACATCGCTGACAAAGCCGCAGCGCGCCATGCTGCCTTCGAGCAGGTCGTGGCTGAGCACGGCTTCGGACGGCAGCCGGGCATTGAGCACCGCATGCACCGCCTGCACGTTGAGCAGCCCTTTGCCGCTGAAGCTGCCACTGCCAAACAGGTCTTGATAGACATCGGAGACGCCGCTGCTGTACGGATCCGTGCCGCATTGACCGGCAAACAGCCGGTGGTAGGGCGTGTCCTGCGCCGGGCCGGGCAGCGGCGTGACGACGCGCGGCTGCAAGATGCCGTAGCCGCTGACGACGCGGCGCTGCACCGGATCAATCTGGGGCGCATTCATCGGATGGGCGGCGATGGCCACCAGCTCGCGCAGCGCGCCGGGCGGCAGGCCGGTGTCGCTGTCGAGCGTGACGACATAGCGCACGCCGGAGGCCAGGCGCAGGCCGGGCGCCAGCGGCATAAAGCCTTCCGGCTCGCCGCTGACCAGCGCGCGCAGCAGCTGTTCGAGCTTGCCGCGCTTGCGCTCCCAGCCCAGCCAGCGCTGCTGGGTCTCGCACCAGCTTCTGGGCCGGTGCAGCAGCAAAAAGCGCGGCGGCGCATCAGGCGCGGCCGGATAACGGGCGTTGAGCAAGGCCAGCTGGGCCAGCGCCTCGCGCAGCAGCGGGGTGTCGCCGGGCTGGCTGGCGTGCGGCGCATCGACCCAGTCGGTGAGCAGCGCGAACTGGGCTTCGTTTTCGCGGTTCGCCAGCCAGTGGTATTCGAGCTTTTGCAGCAGTTCGCGGGTCGAGTCCGCCGAGGTCAGCAAGGTCGGCATGACGACCAGCACCCGGTGCTCGGCAGGAATGCCGCCCGGAAAATCGAGCCGCGACAGCGGATGGATTTTCAGCGACTCGGCCAGCAGTCGATGCACGAAGGCGGCGACGGCCTCGGACACCGGCCCGGCCAGCAGCAGCAGGGCGGCCACGCTTTGCCAGTGTTGCAAGTCCGCATGGCGCGCCGCCAGCACCAGCACCAGCAGTGTGCTCAGCACAATGGCGCCGGTGTACAGCGGCAGGCGCCAGCGCCGGTGGCGGTAGCGCTGCAGGGTTTTTTGCGCCGGAATGCCCAGCGCCTCTTCCAGCTGGGGACGGCCGGGGCCGATCAGGTAAAAGCCCGCCGTGCGCTGGGGCGCCGTGGCGGGCAGGCTGGCGGGGACGGCCTGCGCGGCGGCCACGACCGCCTCGGCCACCTGGCGCTCCGCCTTGCGGTTTTGCCGGGCCAGCCGCTCCATCGCCTGGGTGATGTGCTGGCGCGTCAGCTCGCTTTCCTGGCGAAAGCTGGGCAGCTGGCGCAGCACCTGCAGGCAGCGGCTGACCGGCTCGATCAGCTCGACCCAGTCCACCTGGCCAATCAGGCGCAGCGTGGTGATGATGTTGCCAATGGTCTGGTTGGCGGCCACCTGGGCATTTTGGCTTTCGAGCATCAGCGCGTGGCCGTCGGGGCAGTGCTGCTCGGTCCACAGCGCCAGTACCGATGCGGGCGCGCTGGCGCCCAGTTCGGTCGGCATGCGCTGCCATAACTGGGTCAGGTAGTTGCGCTGCAGGCCGTGCTGGCCCATCAGCGCATAGATGGCGTCCAGGTCAGCCGGGCTGAACGCCTGCACACTGTCCCAGACCGCATGGGCGACTTCGCGGGCCACCTTGCCCAGGGCAATCTCGTCGGCCATGCGGCGCAGGTTTTCCAGCAGCACGACGCGCAGCGTGGTCGGCAAGGCCCACAGCTCGCTCAGGCGCAACTCGCTGCAGCTCTGGTACGCGTTGAGAAAAGCGGTAAATATCTCCGGGTTCAGCGCGCTGTCGGTGTGCGCCACATAAGCCCAGGCAATGCCATAGACACGCGGCAAGCCCTGCAGCGGCGCTCGCGCCAGCTTGGGCAGGCTGGCGTAATAGCGGCGCGGCACGCCTTCGCGGATTTGCTGCAACTGGGCTTCGACCAGCGGAAAGTTGTCCAGCAGCCACTCGGCGGCAGGCGTGGCGTAGTGGCCGCTGAGCGAGGTCAGCGCGATGTAATCGTAGGCTTGGCGCAGCGCGGCCAGATTTTCCTGGACGCGGGGAAAGAACGGCGCGTGGTGGCGCGATTCGGTATCGGTTTCGATCTGCTGGGCTGCGGCCAGACTGCAGCCGTGTTCTTCAAAGCGCTGCAGGCCAAACAGCTCGGCGCGAACCGGCGGCGCTGCATCACTGGGATTGGCAAGAAGCGTCTTTTGGGCGTGGGGGCTGAGCGTGGCCAGCTGAGCAACAAGGGCTGCGTTCAGCGCCTGCATCAGGCGGTGTGCAGCAGGCCCAGCGCCAAGATGACCAGGCCACTACACAGGACGCACAAGGCGCCGGTCGTAACCAGGCGCGGCGCCGTCAGGGACTGAAGGGTTTCAAGGCCCGCCTGTAGCGTGAAAAAACGGCCCCGCGAACGCTGACAGGCCGTCATGTGGGAAGCCAAGGCCACAAAGTCGCTGGAAACGAAAGCGTCGTTTCGCGTTAGCGGGCCTGCAGCCCGGGCAGTGGATGGATTCATGTTTTTTTCTCCTGGAAACACATGAACCTATCCTAAGATGCCGCCAGCTCCGCCGCTGTGGGAGGGCGCCTAGCTGCCTGTAGTCACCTGCCGACAGGGCCTGTCAGCCGGTATTGCGCAGCCCGGCGGCAATCCCGTTGATCGAGATGTGAATGCCGGTCTGCACCCGCTCGTCGGTCTGGCCGGCGCGGTAGCGGCGCACCAGCTCGACCTGCAGATGGTGCAGCGGGTCGATGTACGGAAAGCGATGCCGGATCGAGCGCTGCAGCGCCGTGTTGCTGGTCAGGCGCTGCTTTTCGCGGGTGATCAGCGTCAGCGCCTGGGCGGTGCGGTGCCATTCGCTTTCAATGGCGCTGAAGATGCTTTTGCGCAGCCTGGCGTCATCGACCAGCCCGGCGTAGCGCGAGGCCAGCGCCAGATCGCTCTTGGCCATCACCATGTCCATGTTGCTCAGCAGTGTGCTGAAAAACGGCCACTGGCGGTACATTTTTTGCAGCAGCGCCAGATTGGTTTTTCGGCTCTCGGGCGTGCCGCCCTGATCGAGAAACGCTTCAATCGCCGAGCCAAAACCGTACCAGCCCGGCAGCGTCAGGCGGCACTGGCCCCAGCTGAAACCCCAGGGAATGGCGCGCAAATCCTCGATTCTTTGCGAGGGCTTGCGCGAGGCCGGGCGCGAGCCGATGTTCAATTCGGCAATCTCGCGCAGCGGCGTGGCGCTGAAAAAATACTCGGTGAAACCGGGGGTTTCGTACACCAGCGCGCGGTAGGCCGCCATGCTGGCCTGCGAGAGCTGGGCCGCCGTCTGCAAAAAGGCCGGTGTCGCGGGCTTGGTTGGCTGCAAGAGCGTCGCTTCCAGCGTGGCGGCGACCAGCGTTTCGAGGTTGCGCCGGCCGATTTCCGGGTTCGCGTATTTGGAGCCGATCACTTCGCCCTGCTCGGTCAGGCGGATCTGGCCGCGCACGGTGCCCGGTGGCTGGGCCAAAATCGCCTGGTAGCTCGGGCCGCCGCCGCGCCCGACCGTGCCGCCCCGGCCGTGGAACATGCGCAGCGTGATGCCGTGCGTGTGCGCCAGCGGGTCAAACAGCTCGACCAGCGCCAGCTCGGCGCAATACAGCTCCCAGTTGCTGGTGAAAATGCCGCCGTCCTTGTTGCTGTCCGAGTAGCCGAGCATGATGTCCTGCTCGGCGCCGCTGCGCTGCACCAAGGCGGTCACGCCGGGCAGCGCGTAGAACTCGCGCATGATCGGCGCGGCGTTGCGCAGGTCTTCAATCGTTTCAAACAGCGGCACGACGATCAGGTCGCAGGTGGCTGCGCTGGCTTGCAGCGGGTCTTCGAGCAGGCCGTGCAGCAGGCCGGTTTCTTTTTGCAGCAGCAGCACTTCGAGCAGGTCGCTGACGGTTTCGGTGTGGCTGATGATGTAGTGGCGGATCGCTTCCTTGCCAAAGCGGGCGCGGGCCACACGGGCGGCTTCAAAAATCGCCAGTTCGCCCTGCGCCAGTGGCGAGTAAGTCGCGCCGAGCACGCGCAATGGCCGGGCGTCGTTGAGCATTTTCAGCAGCAGGGCGCGCTTGGCCATTTCGTCGAGCGCGCTGTAGTCGGCCTCGATGCGCGCCGTGGCCAGCAGCTCGGCGACGACGGCTTCGTGCTGATCCGAGCTCTGGCGCAAATCGACAGTGGCCAGATGAAAGCCAAACACTTCGACGGCGCGGATCAGCGGATGCAGCCGCTCGGCGGTCAGCGCCTGGCCGTGGTGCGCCTGTAGCGAGGTTTCCAGGGTGCGCAGGTCAGCGAGGAATTCCTCGGATTTTGAATAGGGGTTTTGCGGCGCGACGGCGTGGCGGGCTGCTTCGCCGCCGGTCAGCTCCCTGAGCGTGGCGGCCAGGCGGGCATAATCGCCGGTCAGTGCGCGGCGATACGGCTCGTCCTTGCGGTGCTCGTTGGTGTCGGGCGAGCTGGCGGCCAGCGCCTGCATCCCGGCGCTGCAATCGACCAGAATCGCCGACATCGACAGCTCGCTGCCGAGCAAATGCACTTCGGTCAAATAGTGGCGCAGCGCCACATCGGCCTGGCGGCTCAGCGCGTAATTCAGCGTGGCGGCGCTGACGTTCGGGTTGCCGTCGCGGTCGCCGCCAATCCACTGGCCCATGCGCAAAAAGCTATGCACCGGCAGGTCGCCCAGCTCGCGCTCCAGGTTGGCGTAGAGCTTGGGAATTTCGCGCAGAAATGTCGCTTCGTAGTAACTCAGCGAGTTTTCGATCTCGTCGGCCACGGTCAGCTTGCTGTAGCGCAGCAGACGGGTTTGCCACAGCTGCATGACTCGGGCTTGCAACTGCACTTCGTTGGCGGCCAGCTCGCGCGGCGTCAGCGCGTCTTTGGCGCTGCTGACGGCCAGCGCCATCGCCTTGATGTCGTCGCGGGCCGTGAGCAATTGGGCAATGCCGCGTTCGGCGTCCAGAATGCTTTTGCGCTGCACTTCGGTCGGGTGCGCGGTCAGCACCGGCGAGACAAAGCTGCGCGCCAGCGTGTCGGCAATCGTCTGCGGCGCAATGCCAGCCCAGCGCAGCCGCGACAGCGCGACTTCGATGCTGCCTTCCTGCGTGTCGCCCGCGCGCTCGTGGATGATGCGGCGGCGGATGTGGTGGCGGTCTTCGGCCAGATTGGCCAGATGCGAAAAATAAGTGAAAGCGCGAATCACGCTGACGGTCTGGTCGCCGCTCAGGCTCTTGAGCAGGGTTTTCAGCGCCTTGTCGGCTTCTTCATCGGCGTCGCGGCGGAACGCGACGGAGAGCTGGCGCACCTGCTCGATCAGCTCGTAAGCGGCTACGCCTTCCTGGTCGCGGATCACGTCGCCCAGAATGCGCCCGAGCAGGCGGATGTCTTCGACCAGCGGGCGCTCGTTGCTGCGGGCGCGCCCGGTGGCGGCGGTTTTGTCCGGGGTTTTGGCGGTAGTCCGGGGCGCTGGCGGGCTGGTGGCCGGGCTGTCGTCGCTCGGGTTTTCTTTGACGGTTTTCGTGCGCGGGGAAGTAAGCATCTGGGCCCTTTGGTGCTGAGGCGCCCATGCTAGCATTCACTCCCTCTTTAGATTACCAACAGGTTACCCGTGGCCGCAGCGATTGAAATTTTTTCTTCCCCCCTGAAGGTGGTGATTGCCACGCGTGAAAGCCGTCTGGCGATGTGGCAGGCCGAGCATGTCAAGGCGCTGCTGGAGACGCGCCTGGGCTGGCAGGTCGAGCTGCTCGGCATGACGACGCAGGGCGACCAGATCCTGGACCGCTCGCTGAGCAAAGTCGGCGGCAAGGGGCTGATTGTCAATGAACTGGAAGTCGCCCTGACCGAAGGCCGCGCCGACATCGCCGTGCATTCGCTCAAGGACGTTCCCATGGAGCTGCCCGAGGGTTTCGCGCTGGCATGCGTCATGGAGCGTGAAGACCCGCACGATGCATGGG
>JAPLPS010000274.1 GCA_026400075.1 Polaromonas sp. | reverse complement strand
GCCGACGCGCGAGCAGGTCGCGCTGCGCCTGGTGTCGTCGGCCGGCGAGGCGCTGCCTGCCGACATCGGCGAGCGCTTCAAGGCGCACTTCGGCGTCGACATCGTCGACGGCCTCGGCTCGACCGAGATGCTGCACATCTTCCTGTCGAACCTGCCCGGCAAAGTGCGCTACGGCACGACCGGCTGGCCGGTTCCCGGCTACGAAGTCGAGCTGCGCGGCGACGACGGCCACGCCGTCGCGGATGGCGAAACCGGCGATCTGTACATCAAAGGCCCGAGCGCGGCGCTGATGTACTGGGGCAACCGCGAGAAATCCCGCGACACCTTTCAGGGCGCCTGGACCAAAAGCGGCGACAAGTACGTGCGCAACGCCGACGGCACTTACACCTATTCAGGCCGCAGCGACGACATGCTCAAGGTCAGCGGCATTTACGTCTCGCCGTTCGAGGTCGAGGCCACGCTGATCCAGCACCCGGCGATTCTCGAAGCCGCCGTCATCGGCGTGGCCGACGCGCAGGGGTTGACCAAAACCAAGGCTTATGTGGTGCTCAAAGCGGGTCAGCAGGTCAGCGAAGACGAGTTGAAAACCTTCGTCAAAGAGCGCCTGGCGCCGTACAAATACCCGCGTGTCATCGAGTTTCTGGCCGAATTGCCCAAGACCGCTACCGGCAAAATCCAGCGTTTTAAATTGCGCGACCTGGAAACCGACGCCCAATGAGCGCCGCTGTGGAATTTGTCGAAATCGACTGGGCGGGCCGCCCAGTCCGCATCGAGCACCAGTGGCTGAACCGCGACAAAGCGGGCGCACCGCTGATCGTGTTTTTGCACGAAGGGCTGGGCTCGCTGTCGATGTGGCGCGATTTTCCGCAGCGCCTGTGTGCGGCGGCGGGCTGCCGGGGGCTGGTCTATTCGCGCCCCGGCTATGGCAGCTCGACGCCGCGCGCCGCCGCCGAAGCCTGGGATTTGGACTTCATGCACCGGCAGGCGCAGCAGGTGCTGCCCGCTTTTTTGCAGGCCGTCGGCGTCGATGCCGCGACAGACCCACTCTGGCTGCTCGGCCACAGCGACGGCGGCTCGATTGCGCTGCTGTATGCGGCCAGTTTCCCGCAGCAACTGAGCGGCGCCATCGTGCTCGCGCCGCACATTCTGGTCGAAGACCTGTCCGTCAGCAGCATCGCCAAAACCCGCACCGCCTATTTAACAACCGACCTGCGCCAGCGCCTGGCGCGACACCACGACGACCCCGATTCTGCCTTCTGGGGCTGGAACGACATCTGGCTGCGCCCCGATTTCAAGCACTGGTCGATTGAAGAAGAAATCGCCGCCATCGCCTGCCCGCTGCTGGCCGTGCAGGGACTGGACGACGAATACGGCACGCTGGAACAAATTCGCGGCATTGCCCGCCGCCTAGCGCAAACCCGCTTGCTAGAACTGCCCGATTGCGGTCATTCTCCCCACCGGGATCAGCCCGAGCGGCTGATCACCGCCATCACCGCTTTTATTCAACGATAACGACACCCGGAGACAACACCATGACCAAGATTCGCCTTCACCTGATCGCCGCCGCTGCCATTCTTTGCGCCAGCGCCGCTTCCGCGCAAACCCAGCCCAAACTCAAAGTCGGCCTGATGCTGCCCTACACCGGCACCTATGCGTCGCTCGGCACCGCGATTGAAAACGGCTTCAAGCAGTTCGTCACCGAGCAGGGCGGCAAGCTCGGCGGGCGCGAAATCGAGTTCGTCAAGGTCGATGACGCGTCCGACCCGTCCAAGGCCACCGACAACGTGAATAAATTAATCAAGCGCGACAACGTCGATGTGCTGATTGGCTCGGTTCACTCCGGCGTGGCGATGGCGATGGCCAAAGTCGCCAAAGACACCGGCACCTTGATGATCGTGCCGAACGCGGGCGCCGACGCGGTGACCGGCGCGATGTGCGCGCAAAACATCTTCCGCAGTTCGTTCTCGAACTGGCAGCCGGGCTACGCGATGGGCGAAGTGATGGCGAAAAAAGGCCACAAAAAAGTCGTCACCATCACCTGGAAATACGCGGCGGGCGACGAGTCGGTGCGCGGCTTCAAGGAGGCGTTTGAAAAAGGCGGCGGCCAGGTCGTCAAAGAGCTGAACCTGCCCTTCCCCAACGTCGAGTTTCAGGCGCTGCTGACCGAGATTGCCGCCACCAAGCCGGACGCGGTCTA
>JAPLPS010000288.1 GCA_026400075.1 Polaromonas sp. | reverse complement strand
CAGCAGCATCGCGCTGGGCGGCACCTTGTCGTCCGGGGCGCGCTTCCAGTCAAAGCCGCTGCGCGCCACGATCACCACCTCGTCGCCATCGTGAACCACGACCGAAAACGATTCCCGCGTCTGCAGCGCCAGCCGGTTCAGGATCGGCTGGACTGTACGCGGCAGCCGCGCCGTCGCCAGGTAGCTGCCCGAAAAGCGCAGCACCTTGGCCGCCAGCCAGAAATAACTGCCATCGGTTTCCAGGTAGCCCAGGTGCGTCAGCGTCAGCAGATGGCGCCGGGCTGCCGCCCGCGTGAGGCCCGCCCGCTCGGCGGCCAGCGTGGCGTTCAGGCGCTGGCGCTGGGTGTCAAAACTCTCCAGCACCGCCATGCCCTTGGCCATGCCTTCGATCTTGTCGGCCTTGGCAATCGCAAAGGCGCGGGGCGCGGGCACGGTGCGCGGCGCTCTCGGGGTTTTTGGGGGTTTTTCAGGTTTGGCAGCAGTCATTGCGCGATCATCGCACAAGAAGACTGAACACCGCGCAAAGGCGTTTTTAGCCTCTGGCCGCGAGCCGCCTGGGCGCCTAAGCTTGCGCCGTTCCCCCAAGAACCTGCGCGGGCCTTGCACCGCCGGGACTTATTTTTACCGTCACAGGAGACAAATCCATGCGTACTCAAGTTGCCATCATCGGCGCCGGCCCTTCGGGCCTGCTGCTCGGCCAGTTGCTGCATAAAGCCGGCATTGACGCCATCATTTTGGAGCGCCAGACCGGCGACTATGTGCTCGGCCGCATCCGCGCCGGGATTCTGGAGCAGGTCTGCATTGACCTGATGGACGAGGCCGGTGTCGGCGAGCGCATGCACAAGGAAGGCCTGGTTCACGGCGGTTTTGAAATGCTCTACAACGGCAAGCGCCACCGCGTCGATATGAACAAGCTGACCGGCGGCAAGAACGTCATGGTCTATGGCCAGACCGACCTGACCAAAGACTTGATGGACGCCCGCGCCGCCGCCGGTCTGCCCACCGTCTATGAAGCCACGAACGTCGCCGTGCATGACTTTGACAGCAAAAAGCCGCGCGTCACCTACGAAAAAGACGGCCAGAAGTTTGAAATCGAATGCGACTTCATCGCCGGTTGCGACGGCTTTCATGGCGTGTGCCGCGCCAGCGCGCCCAAAAGCGCCATCAAGGAATTTGAAAAGGTTTACCCCTTCGGCTGGCTTGGCGTGCTGGCCGACACGCCGCCGGTGCACCATGAGCTGATTTACGTCAACAGCCCGCGTGGCTTTGCCCTTTGCTCGCAGCGCAGCCACACACGCAGCCGTTACTACCTGCAAGTGCCGCTGACCGACAAGGTAGAAAACTGGAGCGACGAGGCCTTCTGGGACGAGTTGCGCTTGCGGCTGGACCCGGCGGCCCGCGCGCAACTGGTGACCGGCCCGTCGATTGAAAAAAGCATTGCGCCGCTGCGCAGCTTTATCACCGAGCCGCTGCGCTTTGGCCGCATGTTCCTGGCGGGCGACGCCGGCCACATCGTGCCGCCGACCGGCGCCAAAGGCCTGAACCTGGCCGCCACCGACGTGAAGTACCTCAGCAACGCGCTGGTGGAGTTCTACGTCGAGAAGAGTGAGGCAGAGTAATAACGGATA
>JAPLPS010000186.1 GCA_026400075.1 Polaromonas sp. | reverse complement strand
CGACGCGGCGGTATTTGCCATCGGCAAAATCGCGCGGATTCCACAGCTTGACATCGACCAGACCGGATTCGTAGGCGCGCCGCGTCACGCCGCTGGTCAAAAACGGCGCAAACAGCTCGGGAAACAGGGTGATGACGTCAATGCGCATGTTTCAATCCACGCCCCTTGCGGGGCGAATTTGGAAGAGGTTAGCGCTCCTCCAAATAAATTCTATCCCTGAAGGGGGAGGTTTCAAACCAGAGCTAGTTTTGATGAAAAACTCTTTGCTGCGCATCGACTCGATCGACATACACCGAGACAAAGGGAATCATGCGCTCGGCCTGGGTGCTGGTGCCGTCTTCGCCGGTGGCGGTGTATTCGATGCACAGCACCGACTGCGGGCCGGTGCTCATCAGGTCGCGCACGCAGCCCAGGGCCACGCCTTCGCGGTTGACGACGCTCAGGCCGATCAGATCAGCCCAGTAATACTCATCGGTGCTGGTGGCGGCAAAGCTGCTGCGCGAGAGAAAAATCGGCGCGCCGCGCAGGGCTTCGGCGACATTGCGGTCGTCCAGCCCCTTGAATTTGGCAACCACCATGCCGGAATGGATTTTGGCCTCGTCCACCTGAAGGCAGACAGTACCGGAAAACAAGCTAAAACCGGGCCTGAACTTGGCGTCGGGCGCCTGCAGAAACCAGGTTTTAGCGGAAAAAAGGGATTCTGGATCGGTGCTGTGCGGCAGGATTTTCACCCAGCCTTTGACACCCCACGCGTCCAGAATTCGCCCGACCTCCAGCGCATCATCAGGAAGGTTTGACGCGGTCAAACCCGTCGATGCTTGGAGGCCTGGCTTCATGGCGCGTCAATCAGGCAGCAACGGCCTTGGCGGCGTTTTGCTTGATCAGGCGGTCAACGGTAGCGGACGTTTGTGCGCCGACACCAACCCAGTGGGCCAGACGGTCTTGCACAATGCGCAGGCCTTCTTCGCCGCCCTTGGCGATCGGGTTGTAAAAACCGATACGCTCGATAAAGCGACCATCGCGGCGAACGCGCTTGTCAGCCACAACGATGTTGAAAAATGGACGGTGCTTGGAACCGCCGCGTGAAAGCCGAATGACGACCATGATTTATCCTTGGGTGGCGGGGTAAAAATAACCCCTGATATTCCTGCAGCGCTTGAGACACACGACATGGCCACCCGGCCAGCGAAATGCTGCAAAGCCTGCGATTGTAACCCGCCCAGCGGGCCAGCGCCACTTTCGGCAAAAATCGGCGCCGCATAATCAGCCTCATGCACCCTTCTTCCTCGCCCAAAAACAAAACGGCCGCCGCCTGGCTGGCTTTCCTCGGTGGCCAGCTGGGGCTGCACCGCCTGTATCTGTTTGGCTGGCGCGACCTGCTGGCCTGGCTGCATCCGCTGGTGGCAGCGCTGGGCTGGTGGGGTCTGGAGCGGGTGCGGGTGCATGGACAGGATGACCAGCTGGCCTGGGCGCTGATTCCACTGCTCGGTTTCACGCTGGCAGGGACGGCCCTGACGGCGATTTATTACGGCTTGATGCCGACTGAAAAATGGAATGCCCGGCACAACCCGCATGCGCCCGAGGCCGCAGCAGGCCACAGCAACTGGCTGACCATCGGCGCCGTGGTGCTGGCCTTGCTGGTTGGCACGATTGCGCTGATGTCCAGCCTGGCCTTTAGTTTCCAGCGCTACTTTGAATACCAGATTGAAGAGGCTCGCAAAATCAGCCAGCAGGCCGGTGCCGCAAGTTCACTCTGGGTAACCCTGCCCGCCAAAGGAAACGCCAGCCCGCCAGTTGCTGTTTCCCTCTCTTACAAATTTCTTACCTTTGATAAGAATCAGGCAAATTCCAATTGATATTTGTCATTAGGGTGCCTTATCGACTGCCTAGCATAGGGCACTTACTTTTCAAAGAAAAATCATATGGTGACATCTCAATATCCTCAGTATCGAATTGAAAGCATGGCTCCGCTGGGTGGCAGGTTGCTGCCAGCGTCCAGCGGCAGCCGCCTTTATGGCGACCGGTCGCTGGCTGTTGCGGTGGCAGTCAAAAGTGTGGCGGATCCAAGCTGCCAGGATGTGTGGGTTGTCCATGTGCCGACCGGCGAGATCGTGTTTCGCACTAGCGGGATGGGTCACGCCGCCTGAACTACCCAGCCTGTCACCGCCTTGCGGCGAGAATCGGGCGCATGGCATCTTTCCAGAACTCGCCCCACTTGCTCATCTTGCAGCCGCCTGCCGGTTTCCGGCGCCGCCTGCTCCTTGCGGGTCTTGCCGGATGCACGGCAGGCTTGACGGGATGGTCAGACCCGGCACGCGCCCTGCCCTTGAAGACGCTGGCTTTTCCCCGCGACCGGGGCGCGCATCCGGGCTTTCGCATCGAATGGTGGTACATCACCGGGCAGGCCGTCTCCAGCGCTGCGGATCGCCGCCAGTTTGGCTTTCAGGTGACATTTTTCCGCACCCGCGTCGAAGGCACGCAGGGCATGACGTCGCGATTTGCCGCGCAGCAGTTACTGTTTGCCCACGCCGCCATCACCGATGTGGCGGGCCAAAAGCTTTGGCACGATCAGCGCATCGCCCGCAGCGGCTTTGGCGTGGCCTCGGCCAGCGAGCAGGACATGGCGCTCAAGCTGCGCGACTGGTCGCTGACGGCCAGCGGCGGGCGCTACAAGGCCGATTTGCCTTCCAGTGATTTCTCCATCCAGTTGCAGTTTGCAGAAACGCAAAGCGTGCTGCTGCAAGGCAACCAAGGCCTATCGGGCAAAGGCCCGGAGGAAAAGCAGGCCAGCTACTACTACAGCCAGCCCCAATTGGCGACCAGCGGCCGCCTGCAACTAAAAGGGCACAGCTTTGAAGTCACCGGCAAAGCCTGGCTGGACCACGAATGGAGCGACGAGCTGCTGCACCCCAGCGCCGTCGGCTGGGACTGGATCGGCATGAATCTGGACGATGGCAGCGCGCTGACCGCATTTCGGCTGCGCGACAAAAACGGTGCTGCCGTCTGGAGCAGCGGCTCCTTTCGCAGCGCCAACGGCCAACTGCAAACCTTCGGCCCCGGCGAAGTCCGCTTCACCCCCGTGCGCCAGTGGACCAGCCCGCTGACGCACATCAGCTACCCAGTCGAATGGCAGGTCAGCACGCCAAGCGGCAGCTACAGCGTCAACGCCGTGATCGACAGCCAGGAGCTGGACAGCCGCAGCTCGACCGGCTCGATTTACTGGGAAGGCCTGAGCGAATTGCTGAGCACGCAAGGCCAGCGCGTCGGCACGGGCTATCTGGAAATGACCGGCTACGGCCAGCCGCTGCGGCTGTAACGCGGCGCCCGCCCTTCACCCGGCCAGCCCGCACAACTGGCCTGCCAGCGCACCAACCGTTTTAATCGCCGCCTCAAAGCGCGCATCGCTAGGATGGCCATAGTTCAGCCGCAGGCAGTGGCCAAAGCGTTGATCCGCCGAAAACAAATGGCCGGGCGCAACGCTGATGCGCTGCGCCAGCGCCAAGCGGTGCAAGACCAGCGCATCGACTTCAAGCGGCAGTTCCAGCCATAAAAAATAACCGCCCTGGGGCCGCGTCACCCGCGTGCCCGCCGGGAAATACCGGGCAATCAGCTCCAGCGCCAGCGCCTGCTGGGCGATCAGCGACTGGCGCAGCTGGCGCAAATGGCGCTCGTAGCCGCCGCCTTCCAGGTAGTCAGAAATCGCCATCTGCGACGGAATCGCGGTGGCCAGGGTGCTCATCAGCTTGAGGCGCTGGATTTTTTCGGCAAAGCGCCCGCCCGCCACCCAGCCGACGCGGTAGCCGGGCGCCAGGCATTTTGAAAAAGAACTGCAATGCAGCACCAAACCGCTGCGGTCATAAGCCTTGGCAGGGAGCGGACGGCGCAGGCCGAAATACATCTCGCCATAGACATCGTCCTCAATCAGCGGCACCGCGTGGCGCGCCAGCAGCTCGACCAGCGCCTGCTTGCTGGCGTCGGGCATCAGGCTGCCCAGCGGGTTCTGAAAGTTGGGCATGAACCAGCAGGCCTTGACCGGATGGCGCTGCAACACCTCGGCCAGCGAAGCCAGATCGACGCCGTGGCGCGGGTGCGTCGCCACTTCCACGGCGCGCAGTTTCAAATGCTCCAGCGCCTGCAAGGCGGCGTAAAAAGTCGGCGACTCCAGCGCCACCACGTCGCCGGGCTGCGTCACCGCCTGCAGGCACAGGTTCAGCGCCTCCATCGCGCCGTTGGTGATGACGATTTCCGCCGGATTCACGCCCATGCCTTCGACGCCGTAGCGCAGGCCGATTTGCTGGCGCAGCCGCTCGTCGCCGCGCGTCAGGTCTTGCACCATGCGGCGCGCATCGAGCCGACGCATCGCGGGCGTCAGGCTGCGCGCCAGCTTGTCCAGCGGAAACAGCGCCGGGCTTGGGAAGGCCGAGCCCAGCGGCACGACTTCAAACTGCCGGGTCGAGCCCAGCACCTCAAACACCAAATCGCTGATTTCCACGCGGGTGCTTTGCGGCGCGGGCCGGGCAATCAGCGGCTCGGCTTGAACGGGCTGGCGCGGCGCGTTGACGTAATAGCCCGAGCGGGGCCGCGCCTGCACCAGCCCCCGCGCTTCGAGCAGGTAATAAGCCTCGAACACGGTGGAGGCGCTGATGCGGCGGCTGGCGCTGGCCTGACGCACCGAAGGCAGCCGGTCGCCGGGGCGCAGCGCCTGGGTGCGAATCAGCTCGCTGATCTCGTCGGCGTAGCGTTCATAGCGTTTGAGGGCCATAACTGATCTGGTTTTTTAAAGGAAAACTGCATCTTACAGATCAGATTGAAGTTCGGCACAGTCAGGGCAGACAACCCGCCTTTGATGAGTCCCTTATGAACACCCCCCGAAAAATCATTCCCATCGCCGTGGCCGACAGCACATCAAGCTCGCTTTTTAGCTGCGAGGCACCGAACAAAATTTATTCACGCTCCGTCAGTGGCTGGTTTGCCGCTTGGCGCTGGGTGCTGGTCTGGATCACGCAACTGGTGTTTTACGGCCTGCCGTGGCTGCAGTGGAATGGCCGCCAGGCAGTGCTGTTTGACCTGGAGCGCCAGCGCTTTTTCCTGTTCGGACTGGCGATGTACCCGCAAGACCTGATTTACCTGACGCTGCTGCTGATTTTGTCGGCGCTGGCGCTGTTTTTTTTCACCACCGTGGCCGGGCGGCTGTGGTGCGGTTTTGCCTGCCCGCAGACGGTTTACACCGAAATTTTCATGTGGCTGGAGCGCAAAACCGAAGGCGACCGCAACGCCAGAATGCGCCTGGACGCAGCACCCTGGTCGGCGCAAAAGCTGGCCCGCAAAGCTGCCAAGCAAAGCCTGTGGCTGGGCCTGAGCCTGTGGACGGGCTTTACCTTTGTCGGCTATTTCACGCCGATTTTGACGCTGGCATCTGGCCTGATCGGCCCGTGGGAAGGCTTTTGGGTGCTGTTTTACGGCTTGGCGACTTACGGCAACGCGGGCTATCTGCGCGAGCAGGTCTGCAAGCACATGTGCCCTTACGCCCGCTTTCAAAGCGCGATGTTTGACCGCGACACCCTCATCATCGGCTACGACAAGGCACGCGGCGAGTCACGCGGCTCGCGCCCGCGCAGCGCCGATGCCAAATCGCTCGGACTGGGCGACTGCATCGACTGCACGCTGTGCGTCCAGGTCTGCCCGACCGGCATCGACATCCGCGACGGCCTGCAGAGCAACTGCATCGGCTGCGCCGCCTGCATCGACGTGTGCGACTCGGTGATGGACAAAATGAACTACCCACGCGGCCTGATCCGCTACTCGACGGAAAACGCGCTGGCCAACGGCTGGAGCCGCGCCCAGTTGCGCCAGCGCATTTTGCGCCCCCGCGTGCTGATTTACGGTGCGCTGCTGGGCGTGGTGGCGGCGGCGCTGCTGGTCAGCTTGTCGCTACGCAGCCCGTTTCACGTCAACGTCATCCGCGACCGGGGCGTGATGGCGCGCACCGTGGCCCACGGCGTGGCCGAGAACGTCTATCGGCTGCAGATCATGAACGCGACTGAAACCGTCCAGCATTACCGCATCAACGTTCAGGGGCCGCACGGCGTAGCGCTGGCGCAGGCGGCGGACATCACGCTGGCGCCGATTGAAGAGCGCTACATCCCCGTCACCGTGACGCTGCCGGGCGCTGCGGCCAGCGAACTGGCCGGTCAAAAGCTGGCCATCCGCTTTGAAGTGACGCAGAGCGCAGCCAGCGACAAGGCGGTGCAGATGGCGGAAGACAGCAGTTTTTGGGTGCCCCGGTAAAGCCGCCCGGCGACCTCCCTACGCAGCGCCCGGCCTTCAAAATCGCCCGGCGGCGGGCGTCGCCGCAACCGCTGCGAGCGCGCCCGCAATGCCCTATCGCCAGCAGCGCCCGCCGCAAAACCAGACAATGCAGCGGATGAAAGCACTTCAAAACATCCCTCTGTCCATGCTCGACTTGGTGGCCGTGCGCGAAGGCGGCACGGTGGCCGACGCGCTGGCCATTTCCCTGCGCACCGCCCAGCATGCCGAGCGCCTGGGCTTTGCCCGCTACTGGCTGGCCGAGCACCACAACATGGCGGGCATTGCCAGCTCCGCCACCGCCGTGCTGGTCGGCTACATCGCGGGCGGCACCCGCACGATTCGCGTCGGCTCCGGCGGCGTGATGCTGCCCAACCACGCGCCGCTGGTGGTCGCCGAAGCCTTTGGCACGCTGGCCGAGTTGTATCCGGGCCGCATCGACCTGGGCCTGGGCCGCGCGCCCGGCACCGACCGGGCCACCATGCGCGCCCTGCGCCGCGAACGCACCGAGACGGCGGACGATTTTCCGCAGGAC
>JAPLPS010000375.1 GCA_026400075.1 Polaromonas sp. | reverse complement strand
CTGATCGGGCGTGCCAGGCGTTGGCCACCAGCATGCTCGACTTGACGCGCTTGGCCACGGCCAGCATGTAGCGAAACAGCAGCTCCTTGGACACCAGCGCGCCACCGGCCACCCATAGCGCCAGAACGTGGACTTGGGCCACGCTTTCGGGCGTTTGCAGCTTGACGAACGCCGACCACAGCATGCCCACGCCGACGGCCAGCAGCAGCGCGCCCAGCGCTAGCGAGGCGGCGGTTTCAAAGCGCTGGTGGCCGTAAGGATGGTCGGTGTCGGCGTCTTTTTTGCTGTGGTGGCTGGCAAACAGCACGACAAAATCGGCGACCAAATTCGACAGCGAATGGATGCCGTCAGCAATCAAACCCTGCGATTTGGCAAAAATGCCCGCTCTGATCTGCAGCAGCGTCAGCACCAGATTGATGCCCACGCTGACCCAGGTGCTGCGCGAGGCGGCGGCGGCGCGCTCGGCCACGGTGTGGGTTTCTTCGTGCGAGTCATCGGGGAAATTGTCGAAATTCATGGGCGGGTTTATTTTTTTGCGTCGTGGACGGGGCCGGGCGCGGGTGCGTCGGGCGGAGTCCTTGAATCTTAAAGAGAAACGAAGACATTTTGGCGCGACGAAAAAATGGCCGTGCCCGGTTTAAGAAAGCGCTAAGAAGCCGGTCGCATCATTGCGGGCAACTCAATACACCTTCAGGGAGTTGTCATGAACCTGCCGAATCTGCCGAATTTGCTCAATCTGCCATGTGCGCGTCCGTCGCGGCTGCGCGCTTTCGTGGCTGCGCTGGGGCTGGCTGGCGCCGCTTTTGCGCCGCTGGCCCAGGCCGCCACGCCTGCGGAAATGCTCGCGGGCTACACCGCCGAGTCTGGCAAGCCCGCCAGCGCGGCCCGTGGCCAGCAGATTTTCACGACCCGCCAGGGCGGCGAATGGAGCTGCGCGTCCTGCCACGGCGCCGTGCCCACGCAGGCGGGCAGGCACGCCTCGACGGACAAGCCGATCAAGCCGCTGGCCCCGGCTTTCAATCCCGAGCGTTTTACCGATGCGGCCAAGAGCGAGAAATGGTTTCGCCGCAACTGCAAGGACGTGATGCGCCGCGAATGCTCGGCCGCTGAAAAGGCCGACGTGCTGAGCTGGCTGATAACGCTCAAGCGCTGATCGGCGCTGATCGCGGCCCGCGCCTGATTCCTTATTCTCATTTCAAGGAGAGCTTTTCATGCTGTTTCAACTTCGCAATTCCCTGCCGCGCATTTTGTTCGGGCTGGCCGCGCTGGGCCTGGCACACGCCGCGCTGGCCGATGACGACGAAGGCGGCGGGCGCGGGCGCCGCGTGCCGCTGCTGCCCCAGTACAAGCAGGAATGCGCCGCCTGCCATATGGCCTTCCCGCCGGGCATGTTGCCAGCGTCGTCGTGGAAACGGTTGATGAGCAATCTGCCGAACCACTACGGCACCGACGCATCGCTGGACTCGGCGACGGTCAAAACGCTGTCCACCTGGCTGGGCGCGAATGCGGGCGCAGACCGGCGCGTGAGCGAAGCGCCGCCGCAAGACCGCATCACCCGCTCGGCGTGGTTCATCCGCCAGCACGACGAGGTGGGCAGCGCTGTCTGGAAACGCGCCTCCATCAAGAGCGCGGCCAACTGCGCCGCCTGCCACACCCGCGCCGACCAGGGCGACTTTAACGAGCACGCCGTGCGCATTCCCAAATAAGCCCAACAAGCCCAGCAAGCCCAACCAAATAAGACCGCCATGACCGCCAGCACCCATCCTTCCTCCACCCAAGCGGGCGCGCCCGCCGCCGCCCGGCCCGAGTCGTCCCGGCCCGCCAGCCGTCGCGTGACGGACGCGGCCACGCGCATGCAGCACTGGCTGATGGCGCTGAGTTTTACCGGCGCTTATTTAACCGCCGAGGGCGAACGCTGGCGCCTGGTGCATGTCACGCTGGGCTACACGCTGGCGGGCTTGCTGGTGTTTCGGGTGCTGTGGGGCCTGTTCGGCCCGCGTCAGGCGCGGCTGTCGGTGCTGGGGCGCAAGCTGCAGGGCTTGCCCGGCTGGCTGAAATCGCTGACCAGCCTGTCATCGCCGGAGGCGCTGGCCCCGGCCTGGCGCCAGGGCCAGAATCTGCTGATGGCGCTGGCCGTGGCGCTGATCCTGACGCTGGTCGTGCCGGTCTCGCTCAGCGGCTACGCCATCTGGGACGAGTGGGGCGGCGACTGGCTCGAAGAGCTGCATGAGTTCTTCAGCAACGCGCTGCTCGTCGTCGTGCTGGGCCATATCGGCCTGATCGCCCTGCTCAGCGCGCTGCGGCGCAAGAATCAGGCGCTGCCGATGCTGACTGGCCGCGTTGCGGGCGCTGGCCCCGATCTGGCCAAGCGCAACCACGGCCTGCTGGCGGCGCTGGTGCTGGCCTGCGTGCTGGGTTTCTGGGGCTGGCAGTGGACGCAGGCGCCGGGCAACAGCCCGAGCGCCCAGGCCGCTTTGCAGGCTGATAATGCGCGCAACACGCATCACGATGACGATTGAGCCAGCCCTGAAAGAAAGCCTCCCACCATGCGCATCCTCCTTGTCGAAGACGATTCCTTATTAGGCGACGGCCTGCGCGCCGGTCTGCGCCAGCTTGGGTTTCAGGTGGATTGGGTGCGCGACGGCGAAGCGGCCGAGCGCGAATTGCGCACCGGCAGCTATGCCGCCGCCGTGCTCGATCTGGGCCTGCCGCGCAAGGACGGCCTCGATGTGCTGGCCAGCGTGCGCCGCGCTGGCGTGACCACGCCGGTGCTGGTGCTGACGGCCCGCGACGCGGTACAAGAGCGCATTCGCGGCCTCGATGCCGGGGCTGATGACTACGTCGTCAAACCAGTCGATCTGGACGAACTCGCCGCCCGGCTGCGCGCCTTGGTGCGCCGCGCCCACGGCCAGCCCATCGAATGCCTGAGCGCCCAGGACGTGGTGTTAGACCCTGCCGCCCGCTCGGTGCGCCAGGCGGGCGAGCCGGTCACGCTGTCCACGCGGGAGTTCGATTTGCTGCAGGCTTTCATGCTCAGCGCCAACCGCGTGTTGTCGCGCGAGCAGCTGGAGCAGCAGCTCTACAGCTGGGGCCAGGAAGTCGAGAGCAACGCTATCGAAGTCCACATTCACAACCTGCGGCGCAAGCTGGGCAGCGGGCTGATTCACACCGTGCGCGGCGTCGGCTACATGCTGCAGCGGGACGTGCCGCCCGCAGGAGGCGCATGAGCCGCATCCGCTGGCTGCGCCAGCCGCGTTCGCTGCAGGGGCGCTTGCTGGCGCTGGTGCTCACTGTCGTGGCGTGCGTGTGGCTGCTGACGGCGCTGGGAACCTGGCTGGATGCGCGCCACGAGCTTGACGAGCTGCTCGACGGCCACCTGGCGCAGGCCGCCGCGCTGCTGGTCGTGCAGCAGGCCAAAGACGTGGAAGAGGACGAGCGCGGCATCGACGCGCCGACGCTGCACCGCTACGCGCCCAAGGTGGCGTTTCAGGTGTTTCACGAAAACAAGCTCGTGCTGCGCTCGGCCAATGCGCCGACCGCGCCTATGGTGAGTGCTGAAAAAAACCTGAAAACCGGCTTTGAAACCGTGCAGATCGACGGCGCTGACTGGCGCATTTTTGCCGCCCAGGGCGCCGAGCGCGACGTGCAGGTCTATGTCGGCGAAGAAATGAGTTCGCGCGCTTCGATTTTGTGGGCTGTGCTGCGCAGCATGCTCTGGCCGATGGCGCTGGCGCTGCCGCTGCTCGGGCTGGCCGTCTGGTGGGCGGTGTATCTGGGCGTGGGGCCGCTGCGCCGCCTCGGCCACACGCTGGCCGAGCGCCAGCCGCAGTCGGACGCCGCGCTGCGCCGCCACGCGCTGCAAGGCACGCTGGAAGGCTGCGACCGCGCCATCCGCCTCGTCGAGCAATTGCTGACGCTGGCGCGGCTCGAAGGCGCGTCCGCGTCCGCGATGGCCGCCGTCGATTTGCGGGCGCTGGCCCAGCGCGCCGTCGCCGACGTTGCGTTCAAGGCGATTGCCAAACAGCAAACGCTCGAATTTGACGCCGATGCGCCCTGCAGCATTCCCGGCAACGAGACGCTGCTGGCGGTGCTGGTGCGCAACCTGGTCGATAACGCCGTGCGCTACAGCCCGCCCGGCGCCCGCGTCAAGGTGGCGCTGCGCCAGCAGGCCGGGCAGGTGGTGTTGAGCGTCGAAGACAGCGGGCCGGGGCTGGACGCGGCCGATTTGAAACGGCTGGGCGAGCGCTTTTTCCGCGTGCCCGGCAGCGCCGAGAGCGGCAGCGGCCTGGGCTGGTCGATTGTGCAGCGCATCGCCGCCGTTCACGGCTTGACGCTGCAGGCCGCGCCCTCGGCTGAACTGGGCGGTTTGGCGGTGCGGGTGCTGGCGCAGCGCCAGCTTTTGGCGACGCATGTTGCTTGTGCCGCGACATAAAGCGAGTTCAGCTTCACGCAGGTGCGCAGTGACGATCTGCCGCTGTACAACCAGGACAACGACACCAATCCGCCGATGCAGATCCGGCGCCTGAAGGGCGAGGTCAAGGCCGCGCAGGGCGTGCTGTTCGTCACGCCCGAATACAACCGCTCGATTCCCGGCGTGCTGAAAAACGTGCTGGATCACGGCTCGCGCCCCTACGGCCACAGCGTCTGGGACGGCAAACCGGCGGGCGTTATCGGCACATCGGCAGGCGGGGCCGCCACGGCGCTGGCGCAGCAACACCTGCGCAACATCCTCGCCTACCTGAACATGCCCACGCTCGGCCAGCCCGAAGCCTTTATCCAGACCAAGGACGGGCTGTATGACGAGGTCGGCAACATCGGCCCGGCCAGCCTGAAGTTTTTGCAAAACTGGGTCGATGCCTACGTCGCCTGGGTCAAAAAACACGCCTGAGCCGCGCCGAAAAGCGCAGACGGCGGCGCCGGTGTGCGGGCGCAGCGGTGTTAACCTCTTGCCCTCCGAGCCTGCGCCTTGGCTGTGCCAAAAACCTGCGCGGGCTTCGTCACTTCATTACAAGGAATATCAAGCATGGGCGCACAGTGGAAAGCAAAAGGCAAGGAACTGGCAGCAAACGCCAGAGGCAAACTGTTCGGCCGTCTGGCCAAGGACATCATGATCGCGGCCCGCAACGGCGCTGACCCGGCGCTGAACGCCCGCCTGCGGCTGGTCACCGAGCAGGCGCGCAAAGTCTCGATGCCCCGCGAAACGCTGGAACGCGCCATCAAAAAAGGCGCGGGCCTGACCGGCGAGTCGGTCAATTTCGAGCATGTGATTTACGAAGGCTTCGCGCCGCACCGCGTCGCCGTGATGGTCGAATGCCTGACCGACAATTTGAACCGCACCGCACCCGAAATGCGCGTGCTGTTCCGCAAAGGCCAGCTCGGCACGTCCGGCTCGGTGTCCTGGGACTTCAACCACGTCGGCATGATCGAAGCCGAACCGACCGCTCCCGGCGCTGACCCGGAACTGGCCGCCATCGAAGCAGGCGCGCAGGACTTCGAGCCGGGCGACGAAGCGGGTCACACGCTGTTTCTGACCGACCCGACCGACCTCGATCTGGTCAGCCGCGCCTTGCCTGCGCAGGGTTTCACCGTGTTGTCGGCCAAGCTGGGCTACAAGCCGAAAAACCCGATTGACCCGGCCAGCCTGAGCGCCGCCGATCTGGAAGAAGTCGAAGCCTTCCTGGCCGCCATCGACGGCAACGACGACGTGCAAAACGTCTATGTGGGACTGGCTGGCTAAGGCCGGTGCCAACCCCTTTTGCCGCCGCCGGGCTGACGCTGGCCAATGAGCGGCGGGATTTTCCTGAATGGCACCGGGGCCGCCCGCGCTACGCGCTGTGGGCGCTGGATGTCGATGTGGCCCCCGTGTACCAGCGCGTGCAGGCGGCGCAGCGCCATCTGGCTGAGTTTTTGCTCGACGACTACCAGCGCCAGCCGCACATCACGCTAAGCCTGTGCGGCTTTCCGAGCGACACGCCCCGGCACGCCGACGACTTCGGCCTAGATGCCCTGCGCGCCCAGCTGGACGCGCTGCGGCAGGCGCGGCCTGAGCCTTTCGAGATGGAGATTGGCGCGCTGGACAGCTTTACCTCCGCACCCTATTTGACCGTGGGCGATGCGGGCGGCCATATCGCCGCGCTGCGCCGCTGCCTGACGGGCGAGGCGGGCGGCGAACCCGGTTTCATTTACACGCCGCACGTCACCGTGGGGCTGTACGCCGACGCCTGGCCGACAGCCGCCGTGCAGGTGCGGCTGGACAGCTTCGCCTGCGCCGCGCCGCTGCGCCTGCGCGTGACGGGCGTCAGTTTGATGGCTTATGCGGCGGGGGAGATTGGCGGGGCGTTGGGGCGCATGGCTGATTACGATTTTGGTAGCAGCGACTTGCAGTGGGGTGATGGGTCTTTTAAATTAATTTAGAATTAATTATTTTGCATGACCTATTTTTGTGAATAATAATGAAATTAAATAATTAAGATAAGGGTGTGGTATGGAATTAATTGCGGGTCAGCTTAATAAGCGAATGATGCAAGATTTGAATTTGGCATATACGCCGAAGTGTTTAGAGGTCAAGGTGGCAGTCGCCTATGCGAATCACGATTGTCTTGAGTTATTCAATAAATGTATTGAGCACGGAAAGAAGCTTACTTTTTTTGGGCGATATGATGAAAATATTCCAGTCTCAGCGGGTGTGGTTAAGTGGTTTCTGGAGAGAAAAGATAGGGATGCCGAGTGTCGTTTGATTTCTGATTTTTATCATCCGAAAATTATTTGGTGGGTAGGGTGTGGAGTATATATTGGGTCCGCTAATCTTTCTAGCAGGGCTTGGACTCAGAATGTCGAGGTGGGAACTTTTATTTCTGATGATGAAATGCAAATGAGTGGTATTGATACTCAGCTTGGTAACATATTTTTTGAAATTGAAGATATGTCTCATGGAATTAGTCCTGCATTTCTGGAGCATTTGAAGAAATTGGTAACGCTGGGGCAAAATTCTGACAAAGAATCATCGAAATTGAGAGAGAAATTTGAACAAGAGAGATTCTTTCCAAAAGGTAAAGGTTTGGCCACAGGTCAGAAGAAATCGCCTAAAGAGTGTGCTCTTGATAAATTCAAAGAGCGTTGGGTAGATTCGCTTGATAAGCTTTGGTATATAGAGAAAAATATAACTGACGATAAAAATCGTCCACATTGGATTCCAGAAGCAACGCCAAAAGGTGTTCAAACTGATCAATTTCTTTTTGCTTACCATCATTTCTTTGTGGGTGGATTTAACGGCGATATCTATGTGGTCAAGGCTCACGAAAAAAATAAAAATAGAAAAAATGAAGCTCTCCAAGAGGCTGTGAATTGGTGGAGGGAGTCTGATTTTGATTATTCAAAACTTGAAATCATGGTATCCATTACTGCGCCACGATTAAAAGAGTTGCTGTCAAGGGATAAGATTTTGACATTAAGTTTGGATCAGTTTTGCGAAATGTTATCAAAAGTCCAT
>JAPLPS010000061.1 GCA_026400075.1 Polaromonas sp. | reverse complement strand
AGGTTTTCCAGCAGCGTCGCGCCGGTGGGCAGCTTGACGGTCAGGGCGCTGGTGCTTAGCGTGTCGGGTGCTATTTCGGGCGCCATGTCTGCCCCGGCGCCAAGCGCATGGCTGGTGCTGGCGTTCTGCGCCGACTGCGCCTGCTGTTGCTGCGCGACGGCGCTGATGTTGTCTTCAAAGCTGGTGAGACGGTCGGTCGTGGCGCGCCAGGCGGCCAGGCTGCTGTAGTTATCGACCAGCCAGCTCAGCGAATCCTGCACGCGGCCAAAGGCCGAGGCAATCTGCATCAGCTCGCCCAATTGAATCGCGCCGCTGAAAAAGCGCGGCGCGGCCACGACAAACGGAAACACATCCGCCGCCTTGCCAAAAAAGTTGGTGAACCAGACCAGGTTTTTCTGCTTTTTTAGCAGCGTCAAATAATTGGCCAGCACGGCGGCAAAGCGTGTGTCCAGGTGGGCGCGCTCGACGGCTTCGCCCTTGTCCAGTGCGATGGATTCGCTGTACTCGCGCACGCGCACCATGTGGTGGCGAAAATCGGCCTCGACGCGCTGCTGCTGGAAATTGAGCTGGATTTGCGGGCGGCCGATGTAGTGCGTGGCAATGCTGCCCAGCGTGCAATACAGCACCGCCATCCACACCATAAAGCCCGGAATCGAGTAGCTGGCGCCATTGAAATGAAAGGCAAACGCGCCCGACAGCGACCACAAAATGCCGACAAAGCTGACCAGCGTGACCACTGCATTTAACAGCCCCATGCTCAGCGAAATGCTGTAGCTGGTGAACAGGTTGATGTCTTCCTGAATGCGCTGGTCCGGGTTGTCGGGGCTGGCCAGCGGGTTGGCAGCGCTGTTGGGCTGGCCGTTAGCGGCGCCGGTAAAGCGCGCCAGCTCCAGCCGGTAAAACGCCTGGCCGCTGAGCCAGCGTTGCAGGTAATGCGTCGTCATCCAGGCGCGCCAGCGCATTTCCAGCAGCTGGGTCAGGTAAAAGCGGTACACCGCGATGATGATGAAGGCAAAGGCCAGGTAGGTAAAGCGCCCGAGCTGGGTCCAGAACACCGCTGCGTCCTTGTTTTGCAGCGCGTCGTAAAACACCCGGTTCCAGTCGTTGAGCAGCACCAGCATATAGACGGCGGCCAGGTTCAGCGCGACGATGGCGGCGAGCAGGCCGCGCGCCTTCCATTTGTCCTCCGAGCCGAAGTAGGGCGCTGACAAGGCCCAAACGCGGCCACTGAAATGGTTGAAATCGCGCAGTTTGCGGGCGATGGGGGCGAGCAGCTTCATGCGATAAGCCTTTTAAAAAATTCAGCGAAGCGGGTTGGAGATGCCGCTGACCACATGGCCCGCAGGCACATGCCGGGCGGCCGAGTTGACATGGCCGGTCTGGTCGTCAAAGAAAAAATCCGGCTCGAACTCGCGCAGGAATTCGCCCTTGGCCAGGCCGCCCAGGAACATCGCTTCATCAATTTCGATGTTCCAGTTCATCAGCGTGCGGATGGCGCGCTCGTGCGCCGGGGCGCTGCGGGCGGTGACCAGCGCGGTGCGCAGCCGCATGCGCGAGGTTCCCGCCTGCTGCAGCCGCTGTAGCGCCTCTAACAGCGGCTTGAACGGCCCGGCCAGCAGCGGCTGCGCGGCCTTGTCGCGCTCGTGGGCCTGGAAGGCGGAGAGCCCCTGCGCCTGAAACACCGCTTCAGCCTCGTCGGAGAACAGCACCGCGTCGCCGTCAAAGGCGATGCGGACTTCGTTCGGGTGCGCGTCGCTGGCGTGGGCGGACTGCGGATAGACCTGGGCGGCGGGCACGTTTGCCTCCAGCGCGGCGCGCACATCGCTCAAGTGCGTGGACAAAAACAGGTTCGCGTGCAGCGGTTTTAAATAGCGCCACGGCGCAGCGCCCCGCGTGAACGTGCCGCGCTGGATCGCCAGCCCGTAATGCTGGGCCGAGCGGAACACGCGCATGCCTGAAACCGGGTCGTTGCGCGACAAAATCACCACTTCGACGCGCTTGCGCGGCGCGGCGCCGCTGGCCGCTTCATTCAGAAGCTCGGGCACCTCGTTGAAGGCGAGCAGCTTTTTGACCAGCGAGAAGGCTACGCCGGGCTTGGCCGGAACGTCCAGCCGGTCGAGTTGCAACTGCATGTAGGCGGCGTCTTTTTTGACGCCCAGCGGCGCGCCGGGGGCGGCGGGGGTGGCGGGCTCTGGCGCCAGCCCGGTTTCAAACACCTGGTTTTCTTCTTCAAAATCAAACAGGGCGCGCGAGGAAATCGCCACCACCAGCTGACCGTCAAGATTTTCTGCCATCGTTTTGCCTTTGTTGCGTTGTGGGGGCCGGGTGCTGAAAGCGGCCCGTTGTCC
>JAPLPS010000355.1 GCA_026400075.1 Polaromonas sp. | reverse complement strand
CGGTGGCCGATGCCAGCCGCGTGGCGGTCATAATCAGCGCGCCCGTTTTGTGCGGGCGCTTTTCGGGTCGCGTCGTGCGCAGCGTCAACACGAAAGCCGCCACGCCGCAGTGGATGGTGGACAAGCTGGCGCGCTGCGGCCAGCGCAGCGTCACGGCGCTGGTGGACATTTCCAACTATGTGATGTTCGAGCTGGGTCGCCCGTCGCACATCTTTGACCTGGACAAAATCCACGGCGGACTCGATGTGCGCTGGGGCCAGCCCGGCGAGACGCTGAAACTGCTCAACGGCACGACGGTCACGTTAGACGAAAAAGTCGGCGTGATTGCCGACGAAGCCCAGGTCGAATCGCTGGCCGGCATCATGGGCGGCGACGCTACTGCCGTGTCCGACGACACGCAAAACGTCTATGTCGAAGCCGCTTTCTGGTGGCCCAAGGCGATTGCCGGGCGCTCACGCCGGTTTAATTTCTCCACTGACGCCGGTCACCGCTTTGAGCGCGGCGTCGATCCCGGCCTGACGGTCGAGCACATCGAGCGCATCACGCAGCTGATCATCGACATCTGCGGCACGCCCGAGACGGCCTGCGGCCCCATCGACGACGCGCAGGTGAATCTGCCGCAAGCCGTGCCGGTGACGCTGCGCGTGGCCCGCGCCGCCAAGATTATCGGCATGCCGTTGACGCAGGCGCGCTGCCTGGACGCGCTCAAGCGCCTGGGCCTGCCTGTGACCGAAGGCGAGGGCACGCTGACCGTCACGCCGCCAAGCTACCGTTTTGACCTGCTGATCGAGGAAGACCTGATCGAAGAAGTGGTGCGCATGGTCGGCTATAACGAGCTGCCGCACACCCCGCCGCAAGCGCCGATCACCGCCCGCATCCGGCCGGAATCCGAGCGCAGCCCGTTTGCAGTGCGCCGGGCGCTGGCCGCGCTGGGTTACCAGGAAACCATCAATTTCAGCTTCGTCGAAGAGCGCTGGGAGCATGAGCTGGCGGGCAACCCGAACCCCATCAAGCTGCTCAATCCGATTGCCAGCCAGATGAGCGTGATGCGCTCGTCGCTGATCGGCTCGCTGCTGCAGGTGCTGAAATTCAACCTGGACCGCAAGGCGCCGCGCGTCAACGTGTTCGAGCTGGGCCGGGTGTTTCTGCGCGACGCGCAAAGTGAAAACACCGACACCACGGTGGCCGGTTTTGACCAGCCTATGCGCGTGGCGGGTCTGGCTTACGGCCCGCGTGCAACGCTGCACTGGGGCCAGTCTGACAAGGCGGCTGACTTTTTTGATGTCAAGGGAGATATTGAAGCCCTGCTGGCACCGTTGCAGGCCACTTTTGCCCCGGCAGCGCATCCGGCCATGCACCCTGGCCGCTGCGCCAGCGTGTCGGTCGGCGGCAAGCCGATTGGCTTTGTCGGCGAACTGCACCCGAAATGGCGCCAGGGCTACGAACTGGCGCAGGCGCCGCTGCTGTTTGAACTCGAACTCGACGCGCTGCTGCAGCGCCCGGTGCCGGTGTTCAAGGCGGTCAGCAAGCTCCAGCCGGTCGAGCGCGACATTGCGCTGATTGTTGCCGAAAGCGTGACCCACGCCGCGCTGATGGCCGCGATTTATAGCGCCGACACCCAGGGATTGCTCAAGAGCGCGACGCTGTTCGACGTGTACCGGCCCCAGCCGGGCAATACCAGCTTGCAGCCGGGCGAGAAAAGCCTGGCCGTGCGCCTGGTGCTCTCCAGCGACACGGTGACGCTGACCGACGAGAGCATCGAAGCGGCGGTTCAGGCGGTGCTGGCCAGCGTGCAGGCGCAGTTGCTGGCGCGGCTGCGCGCTTGAGGCTGTTGATATTTGCGCCAGAAAAATAATAAATAGGAGGCTAGTTTGATGGAATTTCCCGCAGAAAACCCGGAAACCCCGGCGCTGACCAAGGCGCACTTGGCCGAGCTGCTGTTTGACAAAATCGGACTCAATAAACGCGAGTCCAAGGACATGATCGAGGCGTTTTTTGAGCTGATTTCCGAACGGCTGGTTGAGGGCAAGGATGTGAAGATTTCCGGTTTCGGCAATTTCCAGATCCGCACCAAGGCGCCGCGTCCGGGGCGCAACCCGCGCACCGGCGAATCGATCCCGATTCAGGCGCGCCGGGTGGTGACGTTTCACGCCAGTCACAAGCTCAAAGACCAGATCCAGGGTGACAAGCCAGCCGGGCAAGTGCCACAAGCGCTTGTATGAGGGGGTTTCCCGGCGGGCATGAATGCATCAAAAGTGTAAATTTTGATACGAAATGGCTTGAAGTGTGATCTAAATCCTTGGTGCGGGCTTTAAGTTTGAGATAGATTTAAACATTTTCACCTTCACATTTTGATTTCATTGGCGCCAATCCTTCCCCCCATTCCGGCAAAGCGCTATTTCACCATTGGTGAAGTGAGCGGGTTGTGTGGCGTCAAGTCTCATGTCCTGCGTTATTGGGAGCAGGAGTTCACGCAGCTGCGCCCGATGAAGCGGCGCGGCAACCGCCGCTATTACCAGCACCATGAAGTGTTGATGATTCGCCGGATTCGTGAGCTGCTGTATGAGCAGGGCTTCACGATCAGCGGTGCGCGCAACCAGCTGCTGGAGCTTGTCCACGCTGAACCAGGCAAGCGGCGCAGCAGTGAAGATTTGCCGGGAAGCGAAAATTTTCTGCAGGATGAACTCGATGAGTCGGCGCTTCTTGAGGCAGGCCCGCCCGAAGTGGCTGCGTTGCTGGAGCATCTGCCGCTGGACTTGCAATTGCTTCGGCGCGAGTTGCACGAAATTCGGGATTTGTTGACGCTCGCTTTCTGAAGCGGCGTATGGCCGGGTTATAATTTAAGTCTAGTCGGTGTGTGGCGCAGCCTGGTAGCGCACTTGCATGGGGTGCAAGGGGTCGAAGGTTCGAATCCTTTCACACCGACCACTACTAAAGACAAAGACCTCTAGGAAGCAATTCCTAGAGGTCTTTTTCGTGGGGGGCTTCTGTACTTCCAAGCGGACGTTAAAAACCAGAAACAGGTTATGAGTGAATACCAGTACTACGAATTTTCCGCCGTCGATCAACCCCTGAGCGCGCAGCAGCAGGCCGAGTTGCGCGCCCGCTCCACGCGCGCCACGATCACGCCGGGTAGCTTTGTCAATGAATACCACTGGGGCGACCTGAAAGGCGACCCGTTGGACTGGATGCAGCGCTACTTCGACGCCCATGTTTATTTTGCCAACTGGGGCAGCGCCCGCTTCATGCTGCGCCTGCCGCTGGCAGCTCTGGATGAGGCGGTGCTGGCTGACTTTTTGCAGCCCTCCGTTGCCGCAGCGGACACTGGCTATGGCGACATCTTCACCGTCACTGCCACAGCAACGCACTGGATACTCGACTTGAGCCTCTGCGACGACTCCGGCGACTATGCACACGACTGGCAAGAGGACGAAGACAGCGCCAGCGCAGGCTGGATGGCCCGGCTGCTGCCCTTGCGCGACGAGCTGCTGCGCGGCGACACCCGCCCGCTCTACCTGGGCTGGCTGGCCCGCGTCGGCAGCGAAGAAATCGGCGATGAAGACCTGGAGCCGCCGCTGCCTGCCGGGCTAAAAAACCTCACACCCGCCCAGATGGCGCTGGTCGAGTTCCTGGAAATACCGCCCGACTGGCTGACGGCTGCAGCGGCCAACAGCGCCGATCTGGCGGGTTCGACTGATACCGCGCCCGCCATTGACGCCTGGCTGGCGCTGCAATCTCCGGCGCAGATGCGCGAAACCCTGCGCCTGCTGTTGCAGCAGCGCGGCCAGGAGGCCGAGCGCAGTCTGCTGGGGCGCTTTCTGGCCTGGCAGCGGGTGCAGCAAATGCCGGGCACCGCCGCCCCGTCCGAGCGCCGCACGGTGGCGCAGATTGAAGTGGGTTGTACGGCGGCTGAGCGTATCCGCCTTGAGCGTGAAAAGCGCGAGCGCGACGCGCTGGCAGCTCGCAAGCGTGCCGAGCGTGATCAGCATCTGTTGCAGGTGGCGGCCCGAGCCAACGCGATCTGGGAGATCATCGACCAAACGCTGCAGCGGGGCACGGGAGGAGCGTATGAGCAGGCCGAGAAGGCCGTCCAGGAGCTGTCCGAGGCGCTCGCACTGACGGGCCGACAAGCCGAATTTCGCACTGGTCTGGCGCGCTTGATGCAGACCCATGACAAGCGACCCGCCTGGGTGACCCGGATGCGCAAGGCCGGTTTGCTGTAAGAGACAATCACCGCATGGCAAAAACACACATGCAATTACAGGAAATTCTTTTTTCACAGGGCTTTGGCACGCGCCGCGTCTGCGCCGGGCTGGTGCAGCAGGGGCTGGTGACGGTGGCGGGCGCGGCTTGCGATGAGCCCGCGATGGAGTTTGAGCCAGCAGGCCTGCACTTCACAGCGCAGGGCGTGGCTTGGGAGTACCACGAAAAAGCCTATCTGATGCTGCACAAACCGGCAGGCTACGAGTGCTCGCAAAAGCCCAGCACCTACCCCAGCATCTACACGCTGCTGCCCGCGCCGATTCGTCAGCGTGGCGGCGGTGCGGCGGCGGGCGTGCAGGCGGTTGGGCGGCTCGATCAGGATACGACCGGGCTGCTGCTGCTGTCGGACGATGGCAAGTTCATTCACCGCATGAGTTCGCCCAAGCACCATGTGCCCAAGGTGTATGACGTGAGCGCCAAGCACCCGGTGGATGCGGCGCAGGTTGAAAAGCTGCTGGCGGGCGTGGTGCTCGACGATGACCCCAAGCCGGTGCGCGCCGCCGCCTGCACGCAGACCGGCGAAAACCGGCTCAGCCTGACGCTGACCGAGGGCAAATACCACCAGGTCAAGCGCATGATTGCCGCCGTCGGCAACCGGGTCGAAGACGTTGCCGGACTGCACCGCTCGCGCATCGGGTCGCTGGATTTGCCGGCTGATCTCAAACCGGGTCAGTGGCGCTGGTTGACGGCGCAGGATTTACTCAGCATTGCTGCGGCACCGGCGCAAAAGGCTTGAGGTGACGCAAAGGTTACATGCCTTTGCAGTCTTTTGCAGGCATTTGAGCAAGGGGGCTGGCTACACTACAGGGTTGACCCTAGAAAGCCCTTTTTGTGAATGCCTATTTTCATTTTTTAGCTGGCGGGCTGTTTGCCCTTGCCAGCTTGTTGTGCGTCCCCGCGCAGGCTGAGGTGCCGCAGTTGCCCAAGCCTGCTGCCGCATTGCCCGTGTTTGTGCTCAATTCCCTTGATGATACGGTCAGCGTGATTGATCCGCTGACCTGGACTGAGACCCAGCGCATTCCCACCGGCAAAGAGCCGCACCACCTGTACCTGACGCCCGACGAAAAGTCGGTCATCGTCGCCAACGCGCTGGGGGATTCGCTGACCTTCATCGACCCGCGCACAGCCCAGGTGCAGCGCACCGTGCGCGACATCATGGATCCCTACCAGCTGCGGTTTTCGCCGGACATGAAATGGTTTGTCACGGTGGCGAACCGGCTCAACCATATTGACATCTACCGCTGGGATGGCAACAACATGACGCTGGTCAAGCGCATTGCCAGCAGCAAAACGCCCAGCCACCTGTGGATTGACACCAAAAGCACCACGGCTTACGCCACCATGCAGGACAGCGACGAGCTGGTGGCGGTCGATCTGGCTACCCAGACCCTCAAGTGGCGCGTCAAGATTGGCGCCATGCCAGCCGACGTGTTCGGCACGCCCGACGACAAGCATTTACTGGTCGGACTGACGGGCAGCGACGGCGTCGAAGTGTATGACGTGACGGGCAAGGAAGCGCGCTTTGTCAAGAAGATCAAGACCGGCCTGGGCGCGCACGCGTTTCGCGCCGCTGGCGACCTGCGCCATGTCTATGTCAGCAACCGCGTGGCCAACACCATCAGCAAGATCGACTACCAGACCTTCGAGATGGTGAAGACTTTCCCGGCATTCTCTGGCCCGGATTGCATGGATATTTCACCGGATGGCAAGACCATCATGGTGGCTTCGCGCTGGGCCAAGAAGCTCAGCGTGATTGACACCGTCACCGGCGCAACGGTCAGGCAGGTCAATGTAGGCAAGTCGCCGCACGGCGTCTGGACATTGAACCATGCCAAGCGCCAGTAACTGCGCGTGGGCGCTTGTCTGGCTAGCCGCTTGCGCTGTGCCCGCTGGGGCTGCAGCGCAAAACGGCGCCAGTTGCGCCAAGCCGCTTTACCTGACCTTTGACACCGGCCACATGGAAGTGGCGCCGTTGATTGCGCAGGTGTTGAGCCGCCAAAAAGTCAGGGTCACTTTCTTTGCCGCCAACGAAAAGACCAAGACGGGCGACGGCAGCCTGGGCGCACATTGGGCGCCGTGGTGGAAGGCGCGGGCCGCCGAAGGCCATGAATTTGCCTCGCATACCTATGACCATGCCTACTGGCGCGGCGACCTGCCCGGCGCAGCGCCAGCGTTTCGCATCCGTCCCTCGGCAGGCAGCCAGGAAGGGCAGGCGCTGACCTGGGACGCTCCGGCTTACTGCGCCAGCATTGCGCAGGCGGCCCAGCGGCTGCAGGAGATCACCGGCAAGAAACCGCTGCCGCTGTTTCGCGCGCCGGGCGGCAAGACCTCGCCCCGGCTGCTGGCGGCGGCCAAGGCCTGCGGCTGCAAGGCGCTGAAGGACATCCGCAGTGGCGACATTCTGGTGGCGCATCTGGGCATCTGGTCGCGCCAGGACGCTTGGGCGCCGACCGTCCTGGAGCCGCTGCTTGTGGGGCTGAAGGACAAGGGCTTTTGCTTTGAAACCCTGCGCGAGCATCCTGCCTACCAGAGCTGGATTGCCGCGCAGGGAAAATGAATGTTGACAAGGAAATTCTCGTGATCGAGTGGATGCAGGATCAGTTTGCTGTGGTGCAGCAGTGGCTGTTTGAGGCCTTGATTCAGCCTCTGGCTTTCTGGCTTGGGGCGGGCAACTTGCTCGAAGACGCCTATGCCGGCACAGGCTGGCTGCTTGTGGGCCTGCTGCAGGTGCTGGTGCTGGTGGTGCTGATCGGGCCGCTGCAGCGGCTCTGGCCGGTGGAAGCTGTCACCGAGCCGCGCGCTATTCGGATTGATGTAATCTACACGTTAATTCACCGCTTGGGCCTGTTCAAACTCCTGATGTTTTTCAGCATTGAAAATTGGCTGGAATCGGGTATTGGTGAATTGCGGGCGCAAGGTCTGTCCACCTTTCACCTGGACCAGCTTTGGCCCGGCGTAACGGATAGTGCGCTGACCAGTTTTGTCATTTATTTGGTCATATTCGACTTTATCAATTACTGGTTTCACCGTGCCCAGCATCAGTTCAACTGGTGGTGGGCGCTGCATTCGCTGCACCATTCCCAGCGCCAGATGACGATGTGGACCGACAACCGCAACCACCTGCTCGACGATGTGCTGCGCGATGTGCTGTTTGCCGTGATGGCCATTTTGATCGGCGTCGGGCCGGGGCAGTTTGTCGCGCTGGTCGCCTTTAGTCAGCTCAGCGAGAGCTTTCAGCATGCCAACTTGCGCCTGTGGTTCGGGCCGATTGGCGAGCGGCTCTGGGTCAGCCCGCGCTTTCACCGCTTGCACCACAGCATAGGCCTAGGCCACGAAAGCCGGGGGCCGACCACGCTGGGCGGGCACAACTTCGGCGTCTTGCTGCCGTGGTGGGACATGCTGTTTGGCACCGCCAATTTCGAGCTGCGCTACGACGCCACCGGCGTGCGCGACCAGGTCGAGCAGAACCGCGACTATGGCGACGGTTTCTGGTCACAGCAGTGGCAGGGAGTCAAGCGGCTGTTCGGGCGCGCCTGAGATTCTCACCTCCGGCGCTGGCTGGCTTATTTCTCGATAGCCAGCAGTTCCACGTCAAACGTTAGCGTCGCGTTCGGCGGCACCACGCCGCCCGCGCCGCGATCACCGTAAGCGGTGGCGGGCGGGCAGGTCAGCGTGGCCTTGCCGCCAACCTTGATTTTTTGCAGGCCTTCAGTCCAGCACGGCACGACGCGGTTTAGCGGAAAACTGGCGGGCATGCCGCGCTTGATGGAGCTGTCAAATTCCGTGCCGTTGGCCAGCGTGCCCCGGTAGTGAACCTTTACGGTGTCGGTGGCCTTGGGCTGGGCGCCACTGCCGACCAGCGTGTAAACAATTTTCACGCCCGATGGCAGGGTTTCAGCGGCTGGCGCGGCGGAGATGGCGGGCGCCGCACCGGCCGCTGCGGCTGGTTTTCCGGCGGGCGTGGCGGCGCAGGCGGTGGAGAGAACGGCGGCCAGGGTGAGCAGGGAAAAAAGAGATTTCATGGTGTCCAGTGGAAGTTGCATAAAAACACGGATTGTCCGCCAGCCGGGGCGGTGCGCTGCAGAGTCTGCCGTTCTTTTTCACATCCGGCGCTGGCGAGTTCTTTGGCGCTCAGGTTGAAGGCATTGCATTCAATTTTATACAATGAATGCATTAAATGTTTTTTGATAAGGTGACGCTATGGCCATGTTGACAGTACGCAATCTGCCCGACGATGTGCATCGTGCGCTGCGGATGCAGGCCGCGCTTCATGGGCGCAGCACCGAGGCCGAGGTTCGGGAAATTCTAGCCCTCGCCGTCAAGCCCGAGGCGCGTGTTCGCTTGGGTGATGCGCTCGCCGCGTTGAGCCGCGATATGGGCTTGACCAACGAAGATTTCGAGGTCTTTGACCGCGTCAGTGACAAGGCACCCGCCATTCCCCTGGGCTTTGCATGATCGTCCTCGATACCAATGTGATTTCTGAAGCGATGAAGCCCGAGCCGCACCCCGCCGTGCGGGCCTGGCTCAACGCGCAAGCCGCCGAAACGCTCTATCTGTCCAGTGTGACGCTGGCCGAGTTGCTGTTTGGCATCGCGGCGCTGCCCGCTGGCAAGCGCAAGGACATGCTGGCCAAGGCGCTGGACGGTCTCCTGGAACTGTTTCGCGGTCGGGTGCTGCCGTTTGACACCGATGCAGCACGGCACTACGCCGAACTGGCCGTGATGGCCAGAACTGGCGGGCGGGGCTTTCCAACGCCTGATGGGTACATCGCCGCTATCGCTGCCTCGCGGGGCTTTATCGTGGCATCACGCGATACGGCGCCGTATGAGGCTGCTGGCGTGACGGTCATCAATCCGTGGGAAGCGTAAGTGTTGCGCCTGTCCCTGAAAAACGTATTCCATCACCGAGATCATGCGCTGGCTTTTCTGGCCTGAGCCGCCAGCCGGGCTGTTTTGAACTGCATGTGGCTGTGGGTGTTTATTTTTGTACACTACTTATGATTTATTTTTAAATAAAATTTTCTTTATCTCAGATATTTCTGTTAACTCTGATAAATCCAATTTTTCTAATTGTTCTGACCTGTGTTTTAGGTTGTCAATATCTTCCAATATATTTATTATTGAATAAATTGAAACAATTCTATTTACGTCATAATAAATATTATTGCTATTTTTAAATTGACGTGATATTAAGCAATTGAGGCTGGTATTTTTGTCGAATTTGAGAATTCGTTCGACATCTAGTTTGTAGTAGCTATCGCTGAGCCCTCTAATTTCTCTGATTGTGTAGCACATTTCATAGGCGTCAATTTCTCCTCCAATTCCTCGTAACAAGATATGAAGAATTCTCAAAAGTTGCACTTTGACCGCCTCAAGATTTTCGTTGTATCGTTTAAAGACTTTTTTGTCGTAAGTTAATGATAGTATATTAATATTATTAATTATTTTTAAAAATGAGTATGAAAAGAAATTTGCTTGATGATTTTGGAATTTAATAAACTCGCTTTTCGTTATGTCGGGCTTGCGTCCTTTGCGGTCGGAATAAGCAAGGTATGTTTCGCCGTTGAAAGAACAGTTGTTGTGATGAACTTTCGTACTATTTATGTAGTCGTTAAGATAGCTCTCTATGTTGGCCGCGAGAAGGGCTGCAGACTCAACTCCAGCATGAAAAACTTTCTTTTCATCTGTCAAAGAACTCCCATCCAAAAGACTTTCAAAGAGTTCATCAAAAACGGATATAGAAGCTATCAAGTTATTAGCCTGATTTCCTAAAATCCTGTCAATCTTGCAGTCAATAGACGTAAGCTAAGTCTTTAATTCCTCCATATTTTCATGCAAGCGTGAAGATAAAGCTGTACTAGAAATAAAAGTGCAATTCTCAAATTGCAGAAAAATATGAGGAGAAAAATAATGGGTGTCATCCGAATCAAGAGATTTTAAATTACACACTATTCGACCCAGCTTGTCCCTAACCTCAGTTCCGTTAAGTTTATAATTTCCTTCATCAATTTTTTCTTGGATTTTTGCTGGGATATTAACTTTAATGGTTTTTGTCGTAGAGTCCATATTGATCCTATTTATTTCGTGTTAATAATTTCAGCGATGAGTGGTGTCAAAGGCTGCAGGCCAGTGCAGCCTATGGAAAGTGACTCGCTGACCGCTTTGTCGAGTATGTCCGAATAGCTGTTTGAGGTCGAGTCCGGCAGTGATGGAGCCACCTCGAAAGTTCGCTTCCAGTCTAAAGCAAGCTGGAATTCAGAACAAATTTTTGACGGTCTGCCGTTACCATCATCTCTTGATTTCAAATAAACAAGCCTCCTGCACCTTGGGAATCAGGCACAGGAGGCTGTGAAATCACTCGCAAATTACTTCAGCCGGGCCGCAAGCAGCCCGGCTCGAAACGCCTCCGTCAGGCGTAGTGCTCAACCGGCACGCAGCTACACGACAAATTCCGGTCCCCATAGACGTTGTCCACGCGGCCAATCGGCGGCCAGTATTTCACCTGCTTGAGCGAAGCCAGCGGAAACGCGCCGGTTTCGCGTGAATAAGGCCGCTCCCACGCCGCGCCCAGCAGGCTGGCGGCGGTGTGCGGCGCGTGTTTCAGCGGGTTGTTGTCCTGTGGCCAGTGGCCGTTTTCGACCTGGCGGATTTCCTCGCGGATGGCAATCATCGCGTGAATGAAGCGGTCCAGCTCGGCCAGCGTTTCGCTTTCGGTTGGCTCGATCATCAGCGTGTTGGGCACAGGGAAGGACAGTGTTGGCGCGTGAAAGCCGTAGTCCATCAGCCGCTTGGCCACGTCTTCGGCCATCACGCCGCTGGTTTCTTTCAGCGGGCGCAGGTCCAGAATGCACTCGTGCGCGACATGGCCGTTTTCGCTGGCGTACAGCGTCGGGTAGCAGTCTTTCAGGCGGGCGCTGATGTAGTTGGCGCTCAAAATCGCCACTTCGGTGGCTTGCTTCAGGCCGTCCGCGCCCATCATGCGGCAGTACATCCAGCTGATCGGCAGCACGGCGGCGTTACCCAGCGGCGCGGCGGAAATCGCGCCCACGCCGTTGACGTGAATGCCGCCGGTCGCGTGGCCGGGCAGGTAAGGCACCAAATCGGCCACCACGCACACCGGGCCAACGCCGGGGCCGCCGCCGCCGTGCGGAATGCAAAACGTCTTGTGCAAATTAAGGTGACTCACGTCGCCGCCGAACTCGCCCGGCGCGGCCACGCCGACTAGGGCGTTCATGTTCGCGCCATCGACATACACGCGCCCGCCGTGCGAATGCACCAGCGCGCACAGTTCTTTCACCTGCGTTTCAAACACGCCGTGCGTGCTGGGGTAGGTGATCATCACGCAGGCCAAATTGGCGCTGTGCTGCTCGCATTTGGCCTGCAAATCGGCCATATCGACGTTGCCCTGCGCGTCGCAGGCGGTGACGACGACTTTCATGCCCGCCATCTGCGCGCTGGCCGGGTTCGTGCCGTGCGCCGACGACGGGATCAGGCAGATGTTGCGCTGGCCCTGGCCGTTGGCTTCCAGATACGCCTTGATGACCAGCAGCCCGGCGTATTCGCCCTGCGACCCGGCGTTCGGCTGCAGGCTGATGCCCGCGTAGCCGGTGGCCTGACAGAGCCAGTCGCGCAACTGCTGGTCGAGTTCGGCGTAGCCCAGCAACTGATCGTGCGGCGCAAACGGGTGAATGTGCGCAAACTCCGGCCAGGTGATGGGAATCATCTCGCTGCATCAGCCCGCTACGCCCATGCCAGCGCACGAAAAAGCGCAC
>JAPLPS010000345.1 GCA_026400075.1 Polaromonas sp. | reverse complement strand
GCCGCCGATGTTGACAGCTCGGCCCTGAGCGCCCGCATCATTGCAGGCCCGGTTCACGGCAGCTTGACGGTTAACGCCGACGGCAGCTTCAGCTACCAGGGCAGCAAGGACTACTTCGGCAGCGACAGCTTCACCTACCGCATCAACGACGGCGAACTCAACTCTGAAGTGGCGACCGTCAGCCTGAGCATCACCGCCGTCAACGACGCGCCAGTGGCGGCGGATGTGGCAGTCACGACGCTGGAAGACACCGCAACGATCATCCGCTTGATCGCCAGCGACGTGGACAGCGCGGCCGCCCAACTGCAGTTCAGCATCCAGAGCCAACCGGCCCACGGCAAGCTGGCCCGCAACGCCGATGGCAGCTACAGCTACACCCCGGTGGCCAACTACAACGGCGCCGACAGCTTCACCTACACCGTCACTGATGGTGCCCTGGTGAGCAACCTGGCGACGGTGCAGATCGCGGTGGCAGCCGTCAACGACGCGCCGGTGGCGCAGGATCTGGCCGCCACACTGGCCGAAGACGGTTTCGTCGTGCTGGACATTGCCGCGCTGGCCAGCGATGCCGATGGCGATGCGCTGAACTTGTCTGTGGGCGCTGCCCAAAGCGGCAGCCTGATCCGCCAGGCCGATGGCCGCTACCGCTACACCCCGGCGGCCAACTTCAACGGCAGCGACAGTTTCACCTACACCGCCAGCGATGGCGCAGCGACAGCCATCGGCACCATTCGCCTGACCATTACCGCCGTCAATGACGTGCCGGTGTTCACCAGCACCCCGCCGACCCGAATTGCGCTGGGCACTCCTGCCGCCAGCGACAGCGTCTTCCTGCCCACCAACCAGGCGGGCAGCATCACCGCCAACTTCAAGCTGACCGGGCGCCAAAGCACCCAGGCCAGCGAAGCGGGCTACTTCCGGGTCGATGACGCGATGGGCCGCATCGGCAACCTGCGCCCTGGCGACGTGGGCTATGCCCAGGCTGCGCTGGATCCGCTGCGCGCCATCACGCTCTTCAACGGCAGCGCCAAGGACGGATCCAAGGCAGCCGCAACCTTGGCGGCCGGTCAGCATGTGGGCTTTTACCTGATCCAGAATGCCAGCCTGAGCGCCTGGCGCGCCCAGAACAGCGCCAATGCCCTGGGCAAAGCGCCGCTGGCCTTCTTCAGCTTCCAGGCGGCCAACCCGGACGGCCTCGATCACCTGCAGGGCAGCTTTGCCAGCGGCAACGGCAATGGTCAGCTCACGCTCCAGTGGGAAGACTTGGTCTTTACCGCCACGGGCTTCAAGTCGGTTCAGACCAGCAGCGCCGCCTTCACCTACGACGCCAACGCCACGGACGTGGATGGCGACGCCCTGACCTACAGCCTGGGCAGCGCGCCCGCATGGGCCAGCATCGACAGCCAGACCGGCCTGATACGCTGGACGGCCACAGCCACGGGCGACTACAGCTTCAGCGTCATCGCCTCGGACGGCAAGGGCGGGACGGCCATGCAGACCTTCACCCTCACGGTGCTGGGCTTCAGTGTGAACACCGCGCCCGTGGCCAGGGCCGATAGCGTCACGCTGGACGAAGACACCAGCGCCACCTTCAGCGTGCTGGCCAACGACACGGACGCCGATGGCGACACCTTGACGGCCCTCTTGTCCACCGCGCCCGCCCACGGCACGCTGGTCAAGAACGCCAACGGCAGCTTCAGCTACACGCCGGACAAAGACTGGTTCGGCACCGACAGCTTTACTTATGTCACTACTGACGGCAAGGCCACCTCAGCACCGGCCACTGTCACCCTGACCGTCAAGCCAGTCAACGACGCGCCAGTGGCGGGCAACGCCAGCTACACGGTGCGAAAAGACGGCAGCCTCAAGATTGATCTGCTGGGCCTGAGCAGCGATATTGACGGTGACTGCCTGACGGTGACTATCACCAACCCTGGCAAAGGCACGCTGACCAGGAACCAGGACGGCAGCTACACCTACAAGCCCAGCAAGGGCTACACGGGCGCCGACAGCTTCAGCTACACCGTGAGCGATGGCAAGCTCGCGGCCACAGGCCTCATCAGCCTGAGCGTGCGCGCCACCCAAGGCGGGGATGACGAGGACGGCGACCGCAGCGCCAGCATCATCGTGACATCCAGCGCCAGCGCGGACAACACCCGTCATGAGGGGGCAGAGCAGGAAATCCGCTATGTGGTGCTCAACAGTGCTGCCACAGCGGCTGCGCCCGATCATGACGGCACCAGCAGCCCGCTGGCCGTGAACTGGCAGGGCAGCGCCGCATCGTGCCTCACGGCTGAGGCAGGCTGCAATTCGGGCAGCCAGTGGCTGAGCGAGTTGCTGGGCGGCAGCAGCAAGGATGACGAGGATCTGGCCAGCAAGACAGGGTTGAGGATCAAGCTGTGAAAGGTAACCACCGCCCTGCGCAAAAGTTGGCCGTCGGCCAACATGCCAAGATCAATCTTATTGGAGTAGAAATATGAGCTACGATATTTTCATCTGGAATCTATTTCCCCGTGCAGGTAGAGGGAAAATCTGGTAAGTTAGTTCCAGTAAGTTCTGTCCACCTGCCAACCGGAAGCATCACTTCTGTAGGCTCGGCAGAGCAAGCAAGCAGACAGAACCTTTCATTGCTAACTTACTAGTCTTACTGTGTCATAAATTAAGGTGCTGACTGACCGAACCGCAGTGCGGGCAGTGCCCCAGGGCGCGGATGAGTTCAATGCTCAGCAGAATGCGCAGCGTCGTGATCGAGTCGGGCACGTGGCGCTGGGCGCGCCGAGCTTCCCCGGGGCACGAAATCGTCGGGAAGGGCAGGCACTTGGCGTTGGGTGAAGTTTTTTTTTACCTCTGCCTCAGCGCTGGCGCCCATCTGTAGGCGCCGGGCCATCAAGAAACCATAGGCGGCGATGCTCAGCGTGGCGTGGTGGTGAAAGCCGCGCCAGCCTCGGCCCTCAAAGTGAGGGTCGGCCGGGATTCTGACGGAATCCGGCGTTTTTCAAGCCAAGCTGTTGTTCTGATTGGTAAAAGTGCCTGCGTTGCGCGACTGCAAGCCGCAGTCTTGACTCGGCCAAACCGCTGAACGCTATGACCCGGCCTGCTCCGCGCGGTGGCGCTTGACGATATCCAGCACCGTGTTCTTGCTAATGCCCAGCCGCAGTCCGACCTCCCGGTACGACTGCCCGGCCGCCACCAGTTCCAGCGCGCGCTTTTGATGGCGATCAGCCTTGACGCGCTGGCCGCTCTGGCGCCCAAAGCGCACGCCGCGCGCCTGCGCTGCAGCAATGCCTGAGCGCACCCGCTCGCGCAGCAGATCGCGCTCAAATTCGGCCAGAACGGACATGAGCGAAGCGATGAGCTTGTCCTGCGGTGTGCCCAGATCAAACTGTAGTCCTGTCTGGGCGATCAGCGAAACGCCCCACGCCTGCAGTTCGCCCAGCGTGTGAAACAGATCGATCGTCGAGCGCCCCCAGCGGGTGAGCTCGGTAACCAGGACTACATCGACATCGCGCGCCTGGGCCAGCGCCATGACCTTCTTGCGCTGGGCGCGATCATCCTTGGTGCCCGAGGCCGTTTCCTTCCAGACCCCCACGACGTCAAAGCCTGCCTTCACGGCAAACGCTCGCAGATCGGCCTCCTGGCGCTCGCAAGTCTGGTCGGCCGTGGAAACCCGGCAGTAAAGGGCCGCTCGCTGTCCCAATTGAATCCTTCGTGCAAAACCACCCGCAAACCCGCATGCTGCCGTGGCAGAATATCGGTCTATATAAAGTATAGGTTAAATGGGATGATGCGCATGCGGCCCGGTGATTCTTTTGCAGAGCGTGCCCCGTGAGCAGCATTGACGAAACCGCCTACCCTCGCTTGAAGTCCGAGATCACGCCGCGCGAACTCGCCGACGTTTACACGCCCTCCCCAGAAGAACAGGCGTTCGCCCGTCGCCAGGGGCGCACACTGCAAGGCCGCCTGGCCGTCCTGGTACTCGTCAAGACGGCGCAGCGTCTGGGCTACTTCGTCAAGCTGGCCGAGGTGCCGCCCGGCATTGTTGCCCACATCGCCGCCTGCCTGACGACGAAACCTCTGACGAAAATCGAGATGCACGATTTCGATCTGGACAGCGAGCGCCAGCGCCTGATTGAACAGGTGCGCCGCTTCCTTGGCATCCAGGCTGTCACTGGCGCCACCACCCGCGCCGTCGAGTCGGCGGCCCATGAAGCGGCCCAGACCAAGCACGAACTGGCCGACATCATCAACGTGGTGATCGAGCAACTGGTTCGCCAGCGGTTCGAGCTGCCAGGATTCAGCACCTTGCTTCGCACAGCGCGCCGCATTCGCGCGCAGGTCAATGACGAGTCGTTCAGCCTGCTGTCTGGCGCGCTATCGCCAGCGCTCAAACATGAAATCGACGACTTGTTTGTGCTCAAGCCTGGGGACGCATCGGGCTGGCTCAAGCTCAAACGCGAGCCCAAAAAACCGACGAATCCGCAAGTGCGTGCCTATCTGGAGCACCTCGCATGGCTGAAGGCCTGGGTGGCTCGCCTGCCGGCCATCGAGCACCTTGCGGCGTCCAAACGCCATCAGTACGTGCTGGAGGCCCGCGCGCTCGACGCGGCGGACCTCAAGGCAACCAAGCCGGCCAAGCGCTACGCGCTGGCCGTGGTGCTGATCCACGCGCAGCTGCGCCAGGCGCTGGACGATGCGGTGGACATTTTGCTGCGCAAAGTGCGAAAACTCCACGCCACGGGCGCCGAGCAACTGGAACGCTATTTCACCGAGCACCGACTGCGGGCGGAAAAACTCATCGCCACGCTGCGCGACGTGCTCAAAGCCTTCGAGGAAGGCGCCACCGATGCCGAGCGCGGCGGGCGAATCGCCTGCGCCATCGAGGGCGAGTCGGCCCAGTTGCTGGCGCAATGTGACGAGCACATGGCTTACGCCGCCGACAATTACTTTCCCTTCATGATGGCGTCCTACCAGGCGCAGCGCCCACTGCTGCTCAACTGCCTGGGGCTCTTGGAATTGGCCTCGACTCACAGCGACCAGACGCTGGTGCAGGCGATTGCCTTTGTGCTGCAGCACCGCAGCAGCCATAAAGAGCACTTGTCCGTGGACGAGGCAGCGCTCGGCCTGCAGTGGCTGCCGGACAAATGGCGGCGACTCGTCGTCCAGGAAAACGAACAAGGCGAGCCTGCCAGCGTTCACCGCAAGTATTTCGAATTGTGCGTGCTCTCGGAAGTGGCGCGCGAGCTGCAGTCCGGTGACCTGTATGTCCGCCACAGCGAGCAGTACGGCGACTACCGCGAGCAGCTCATCGATTGGGCTACCTTCGAGTCCCAGGTGGCCGACTACGGCGCCATGCTGGCACTGCCCACAGAGGCGGGCACTTTTGTCGCGCAGCTCAGGCAGCGTTTGATGGACACGGCCGAACGGGTCGATGGCGCCTTTCCCGACAATGAGCATGCCGCCTTTGTCGGCGAGGAGCTGGTCATTCGCAAACATTCGAAAGAAACCACCTCGGCGGCATTGCTGCGGGTCGATCAGCAGCTCACCGCCCGGCTGGCGCCAAAGAACATCCTGGACATCCTGGTCGAAGGCGAGCGCTGGCTCGATCTGCACAAGCTTTTTGGCCCCCTGTCCGGGTTCGAGGGCAAGATCGACAATCCCCGGCTGCGCTTTGTCACCACACTGTTTTGCTACGGGTGCAATCTTGGCCCCACGCAGA
>JAPLPS010000103.1 GCA_026400075.1 Polaromonas sp. | reverse complement strand
CAATGCGCTGAACCGCTCGCTGAACCGCACGGTGGTCGGCGCCGTCAACGATGTCGATCTGATCGTGTTTGTTGTCGAGGCGGGCCAGTTCAATCTGGCCGACGCCAAGGTGCTGGCGCTGCTGCCCGAAAAAACGCCCGCGATTTTGCTGGCCAACAAGTTCGATCTGATTCACCGCCGCGCTGAAATCGCGCCCTGGCTGCGCGACATGCAGGAGCGGCACAACTTTGCCGAGTTCGTGCCGATGTCGGCAAACAGCACCAAGGATGTCGAGCGCTTGTTCGGTATTTGCGAAAAATACCTGCCGGTGCAGCCCTGGATGTACGAAGCCGACGCGCTGACCGACCGCAGTGACCGCTTCATGGCCGCCGAAATCATCCGCGAAAAGCTGTTTCGCCTGACCGGCGACGAGCTGCCTTACACCTCGACCGTCATCATCGACAAGTACGAGGAAGAGGGCAATCTGCGCAAGGTCGCCGCCACCATCGTCGTCGAGCGCGACGGCCACAAGGGCATGATCATTGGCGAGAAGGGCGAAAAATTAAAACGCATTGGCACCGAAGCGCGCCACGAGTTGGAAGCCCTGACCGGCGGCAAGGTGTTTTTGGAAATCTGGGTCAAAGTGCGTTCCGGCTGGGCCGACGACGAAGCCCGCGTCAAGACCTTCGGCTACGAGTGAGTGACCGCCCGGCGCATCAGTAACGAGCCAGCCTATGTGCTGCACCGCTACGACTGGAGCGAGTCCAGCCTGATTCTGGACGTGTTCACCCGGCACCACGGGCGCATTGCGCTGGTGGCGCGGGGCGCGAAAAAGCCCTGCTCCAGCTTCCGGCCGATTTTGCTGCCGCTGCAGCCGCTGCATCTGGCCTTTGGCGGCGACGCCGAAATCCGCAATCTGAAAAGCGCCGAGTGGCAGGGCGGCCACGTCATGCCGACCGGCGAGGCGCTGCTGTCAGGCTACTACCTCAACGAGCTGCTAATGCGCCTGCTGGCGCGCGAAGACCCGCACCAGGTGCTGTTCGACGCCTACGCCGCCACGGTGCAGCTGCTGGCCAGCCAGAACCCGGAGATGCTGCAGCTGGCGCTGCGCGCTTTTGAACTGCGCCTGCTGCGCGATATTGGCCTGCTGCCCCGGCTGGATGCCGAAACCGCCACGCTCACGCCCGTCACGCCGCATGGCCGCTATGTGCTGCTGCCGGAAACCGGCATCCGCCCCGCGCACGACGACGACCGCGCCAGCCTGCCCGGTGCGCAGTGGCAGGCGCTGCAGCAGTCGCTGGACGGCCAGGCGGTGTTTGCCCAGACGCTGCAGGCCTGCGTTCCCGCTGCCAACGAACTAAAAACCCAATTGCGCGCCTTGCTGCACTACCATTGCGGCGTCAGGGTTCTCAAGACCCGGCAAATGATGATCGACCTGCAAGCCCTTTAATCTGTCAATCTGCCTGTTAACCCGCCATGATCGCCTTATTTCATCCCCGCCCTGCGTCATCACATCCGCCGCGCCCGCCCGGCACACCTAAAACGGCGCTGTCGGTCAACGTGAACAAGGTGGCGCTGCTGCGCAACACCCGCCACCTCGACATCCCGAACGTCACCCGCGCCGCCGAGCTGTGCCTGCAGGCGGGCGCGCAGGGCATCACCGTTCATCCCCGGCCCGACGAGCGCCATATCCGGCCCGATGACGTGTACGAAATCGCTGCGCTGATGAAGGACTGGCCACAGTGCGAGTTCAACATCGAAGGCAACCCGTTCCAGAACCTGATGCAGTTTGTGCGCGACCTGTCGGCCAGGGGCCTGCCGCTGCACCAATGCACGTTTGTGCCGGACAGCGAAGGCCAGTTCACCAGCGACCACGGCTGGAGCCTGCCCCAAGACGCCGAGCGGCTCAAGCCGCATATCGCCTACGCCCATGCCCACGGCGTGCGCGTCAGCCTGTTCATGGACCCGCTGCCCGGCGCGATGAGCGCCGTCAAAGCGCTGGGCGCAGACCGCATCGAGCTGTACACCGAAACCTATGCCAGCGCCCGGCCCGGCGCTGAAAAAGCCAAGGCGCTGAGCCACTTTATCGACACGGCCCGGGCTGCCGCCGCTGTCGGCCTGGGCATCAACGCCGGCCACGACCTGAACCGCGAGAACCTGAGCGAATTTCTGCGCGCCGTGCCCGGCGTGCTGGAAGTCTCCATCGGCCACGCCTTGATTGCCGACGCGCTGGAGCTGGGTTACAGCGCCACCGTCAAAGATTATTTGCGTTGCATCGGCGAGGCCTTTACGTCTGCGCCTGCGCCCGCTGCGCCACCGCCTGCTGCGCCCGTGCCCACGCCCGCTGCCGGATGATTTACGGCGTCGGCACCGACATTTGCGATGTGCGGCGTATCCGCGCCAGCCTGGCGCGCCACGGCGAGCGCTTTGCCCAGAAAATCCTCAGCGACGCCGAACTGGCTACCTGGCAAGAGCGCAGCGCCGCCTGGCCCGAGCGCGGCGTGCGCTTTCTGGCGACGCGCTTTTCCGCCAAGGAAGCGTTCAGCAAAGCGATAGGCCTGGGGCTGCAGGCGCCGATGAACTGGCGCGACTGCGCCATCGTCACGGCGACCAGCGGCCAGCCGGAAATCGTGCTGCACGGCGCTTTAAAAACCTGGTTTGAGGCGCGCCAGCTCAGCGCCCATGTCAGCCTCAGCGACGAAGCCGATTACGCCGCCAGCTTTTGCGTGGTGGAAAAAAACCAGCCCGCCTGAATTTTTCGCCTTTTTTGCGATTGAACAGGCCATTTTTATAATGGCCGACTTTTTGATGAACAGCGCGCCAAAGCGGCTTGTCAAGCCAGCAGCTGTTCATTGCCTCCCGCGACTTTGAAACACATTCCCATGAACCAGCACGCCCCCCTCATCATCGACATCGCCGGTCTCAAGCTGACGAAAGACGACCGCCGCCGCCTGATGCACCCGCTGACCGGCGGCATCATCCTGTTTTCCCGCAACTGGAAAGACCGCCAGCAGCTGGGCAAGCTGTGCGCCGAGATCAAAAGCCTGCGCGACGACCTGCTGATTTGCGTCGATCACGAAGGCGGGCGCGTGCAGCGTTTCCGCAGCGACGGCATGACGCCGCTGCCGCCTATGCGCGCGCTGGGCCAGCTGTGGATCGAAGACCAGATGGCCGCCACCAACGCCGCCACCGCCTGCGGCTACGTGCTGGGCGCCGAGCTGCGCGCCTGCGGCGTCGATTTCAGCTTCACGCCGGTGCTGGATCTGGACTACGGCGAAAGCAGCGTTATCGGCGACCGCGCTTTTGGCCGCGACCCGCGTGTTGTCAGCCTGCTGGCCAAAAGCCTGATGCACGGCCTGCTGCAAAGCGGCATGGCCAACTGCGGCAAGCATTTCCCCGGCCACGGCTTTGTCAAGGCCGACTCGCACACCGAAATTCCCGTCGATACGCGCACGCTCAAGGCGATTTTGAAAGACGACGCCGCGCCCTACGACTGGCTCAACACCACGCTGACCAGCGTGATGCCTGCGCATGTGATTTACCCCAAGGTCGATGCGCGGCCCGCCGGTTTTTCGGAAAAATGGCTGACGTTCATCCTGCGCGGCCAGCTCGGCTTTGGTGGGGCGATTTTCAGCGACGACCTGAGCATGGCCGGTGCGCGGCTGATCGACGGCCAGCAAGTCAGCTACACCCAGGCCGCTATCACCGCGCTGAATGCGGGCTGCGACATGGTGCTGCTGTGCAACCAGTCGGCAGTCGGCAAAGGCAAGGCGGTCGATGAGCTGCTCGACGGCATGGCCGAGGCGCAGCTCAGCGGCGAATGGGAACCGCTGGAATCCAGCGAAATGCGCCGCCTGGATCTGCTGCCGACCACGCCCGCCCACGAGTGGGACGAGCTGATGCTGCACCCGGCCTATATGCACGCGATGAGCCTGATTCCGGCCTGAATCTGAGCCTTGAAGCCGGAGCCGGAGCCGGAGCCGGATGGCGCCCGCGTGGTGATGCGGCGATTACTCGAACAAGCGCGCCAGCAGCGCCCCGTCGGCCGGCGCCTCCAGCGGAATCCACACGCGCATCGGGCTGCCCGAAGCGACGGTGATGGCCTCCCCGTCGAGGTTTTTCATCGCGCTGACTTCCAGCGTGCGGTTGCCGCCGGGGTGAATCACTTCCAGCGTGTCGCCGACTGAAAAGCGGTTTTTGGTTTCCACCTCGGCCCAGCCGTCTTTTTCGCTTTTCACTTCGCCGACGAACTGGCTGCGGCGCATTTCCGAGCTGCCGGTTTCGTAGTTCTGGTAATCCTGCGACGGGCGGCGCTCCAGAAAGCCTGCCGTGTAGCCGCGATTGGCCAGGCCTTCCAGCTCGGTAATCAAGGCCGGGTTGAACGGGCGGCCAGCGGCGGCATCGTCAATAGCGCGGCGATACACCTGCGCGGTGCGCGAGACGTAATACTGGCTCTTGGTGCGGCCCTCAATTTTGAGCGAATCGACGCCGATTTTCACCAGCCGCTCAACATGCTCGACGGCGCGCAAGTCCTTGCTGTTCATGATGTAGGTGCCGTGCTCGTCTTCCATGATGGGCATGAGCTGGCCGGGGCGCTCTTTTTCTTCCAATAAATAAACCTGATCGGCCAGCGGATGCCGCACGCCGCCGCCGCAAGCGGCAAAACCCTGTTCGGCTTCCTGCTGCGCCTGGGCAAAGCTGAAG
>JAPLPS010000033.1 GCA_026400075.1 Polaromonas sp. | reverse complement strand
GTGCAGGAAACGGCGGGCCAGGGTGTCTCCGGGCGCTTGCTGGCGGCCGACGGGCAGGGCGCCGGCGTGGCGGCGCGTCTGGGATCGGCCCGTTTTTGCGGCGTGACCGAGCCTGCCAGCGCTGCCCTGCAGGCCTGCCTGAGCGATGAGCAGGGCTGGCTGGCCACTTTTTCGCTGGACGAAAACCTGCGCCACGATGCGTGGGCCACCGTTGCTGCGCTAAAAACACAAGGTGTTCAGGTGTATCTTTTGTCAGGTGATGTGTCCGAATCTGTGGCCAGAATTGCGCGCCAGACCGGCATTGACCAGGCGAGAGGCCACTGCACGCCGCAGGATAAATTGCTCTTTTTGCGCGAGCTGCAGGCGCAGGGCCGCAAGGTGGCAATGGTCGGCGACGGCCTGAACGACGGCCCGGTGCTGGCGGGCGCCCATGTGTCCTTTGCCTTCGGGCGCGCCGTGCCGCTGGCGCAGGCGCAATCGGATTTTGTTGTGCTGGGCGACAGTCTGGGCGCTGTTGCGCAGACTTTTTTGCGCGCACGCCGCACATTAAGCGTCGTTTGTCAGAATTTGGTATGGGCAGCTCTTTACAATGCCGTCTGCGTGCCCCTGGCGGTGGCTGGCTGGTTGCCAGCCTGGCTGGCCGGTTTGGGTATGGCCTTTAGTTCGCTGTTCGTGGTGCTCAACGCGCTGCGGCTGGCGACAACCATTTCCCCCTTGGAGAGCCTTTGATGGACATCCTTTTTTTGCTGATTCCGCTGTCCGTCAGCCTGGTTTTTCTGATTTTGGGGGGCTTGTGGTGGGCCATTTATCGGGGGCAGTTTGAAGATATTGAGGCCGAGGGTGAGCGTATTCTTCGGAATGATTGACGCAAGTCAATCTGCACTTGGTTACGGACGGTTACTCTCGCAAGGTTAATTAGACAAGAGGTAAAAATGACATTTGCCAATACACAGGCCACTACTTACAACGATACCGTTGTCAGGCAGTTTGCCATCATGACGGTAGTTTGGGGGGTGGTCGGTATGCTGGTTGGCGTGATCATCGCCTCCCAGTTGGCCTGGCCAGAGCTTAATTTGGGGATCCCCTGGCTAACCTATGGGCGCTTGCGACCCTTGCATACGAATGCGGTGATTTTTGCCTTCGGGGGCTGCGGCTTGTTCGCAACCTCCTATTACGTTGTCCAGCGCACCTGCCAGGTTCGCCTGTTCAGCGACAAGCTGGCTGCCTTCACGTTCTGGGGCTGGCAGCTGGTGATTCTGTCCGCTGTTGTTTCCCTGCCGCTGGGCTATACCCAGGGCAAGGAATACGCTGAACTCGAATGGCCCATCGACATTCTGATTACCCTGATATGGGTAACTTATGCGGTGGTGTTCTTTGGCACGGTGGGCACCCGCAAGGTGCGTCACATCTACGTGGCCAACTGGTTTTTCGGCGCTTTCATTCTGGCTGTGGCGCTGCTGCACCTGGTTAACAGTGCGGCGATTCCGGTCGGCGCCTTCAAGTCTTACTCGGCCTACGCCGGCGTTCAGGACGCGATGGTCCAGTGGTGGTACGGTCACAACGCTGTGGGCTTTTTCCTGACCGCAGGTTTCCTGGGCATGATGTACTACTTCGTGCCCAAGCAGGCCGAGCGTCCGGTGTATTCCTACCGCCTGTCCATCGTCCACTTCTGGGCGCTGATTTTTACTTACATGTGGGCTGGCCCGCATCACCTGCACTACACGGCTCTGCCTGACTGGACTCAGTCGGTCGGCATGGTGTTCTCGCTGATTCTGCTGGCACCAAGCTGGGGCGGCATGATCAACGGCGTGATGACGCTGTCGGGCGCCTGGCACAAGCTGCGCGACGACCCGATCCTGCGCTTCCTGATCGTGTCCCTGTCTTTCTACGGCATGAGCACCTTTGAAGGCCCGATGATGGCCATCAAGACCGTCAATGCGCTGTCTCACTACACCGACTGGACTGTTGGCCATGTGCATTCCGGCGCGCTGGGCTGGGTCGGTCTGGTGACCATCGGCAGCTTGTACTACCTGATTCCGCGCCTGTTCGGCCAAAAGCAGATGTACAGCATGAAGGCTGTGGAAATCCACTTCTGGACGGCCACCATCGGCATCGTGATCTATATCGCGGCCATGTGGATTGCCGGCGTGATGCAGGGCCTGATGTGGCGCGCCATCAATCCTGATGGCACCCTGACCTACACCTTTGTGGAAAGCGTCAAGGCGACCTTCCCCTTCTATGTGCTGCGCTTGACGGGCGGTCTGCTGTATCTCAGCGGCATGCTGGTCATGCTGTGGAACACGATCATGACGGCAACTTCGGGCCGTGCAGTCACTGTTCAAATTCCGGCTGCTGTGGCCCACGCTTGAGGAAAAACATCAACATGGCTAACCATCAATCCAGCGGCGGCGTCTCTCACGAGAAGGTCGAAACCAACAACTTTCTGATGATCGTGCTGATCCTCATCACGCTCCTTTTTGGCGGCATGGTGGAGATCGTCCCGCTGTTCTTCCAGAAGTCCACCACCGAGCCAATCGCGGGTTTGAAACCCTACACGGCGCTGCAAGTCATTGGCCGCGATATTTTTGTGCGCGAAGGCTGCTACAACTGCCACTCGCAGATGATTCGTCCTTTCCGCGCAGAAACGTTGCGCTACGGTCCTTACTCTCTGGCGGGCGAGTCGGTTTATGACCATCCGTTCCAGTGGGGCAGCAAGCGCACCGGCCCGGATCTGGCCCGTGTCGGCGCCAAGTACAGCAATGAATGGCACAAGATTCACCTGAACAACCCGCGTGATCTGGTGCCTGAGTCGAACATGCCTGCTTACCCGTGGCTTGAAAAGAACCTGGTCGATGAAACCACGATTGCGGCTCACATGACCGGCTTGCGTAAAGTTGGCACGCCTTACACGGATGAAGAAATTGCCAAGGCCGCCGAAGATGTCAAGGGTAAAACCGAGATAGATGCTGTGATTGCCTACTTGCAAGTTCTCGGAATTCACCGTAAATAACTTCACGGAATGGCGATTATGGATGTCAATATACTCAGATCCATCGTGACTGTGGTCACTTTCATCATCTTCCTGAGAATCGTGGCCTGGGCTTGGTCCAGCCGTAATGCTGAAAGTTTTGAAGAGGCGGCCCAGCTGCCCTTTAACCAAGACGAATAGACAGCGCCAAAGAACTGTGGATAAGGAATAAAAAATGAGCGATTTCACCAGTAGTTTCTGGTCGGTCTATGTGGCTGGCATCTCGTTGGTGGGTATTTTTGCCTGCATGGTGCTCTTGTGGTTCAGTGGTCAGGCCAAGGCCATGACGGCCAATGACAACACCACCGGCCATGTCTGGGATGGCGACCTGCGCGAGATGAACAACCCGCTGCCGCGCTGGTGGGTGTGGCTGTTTGTCATCACGATAGTGTTTGGTTTGGGCTATCTGGCCATGTACCCTGGTCTGGGTAACTATGGCGGCAAGTTTGGCTGGAGTGCGGTCACGCAGTACGAAGCTGAAGTGGCCAAGGGCAACAAGGAAGTCGAACCCCTGTATGCCCGCTTCAACAGCATGAAGCCTGAGGATGTGGCTGGCGACGCGCAAGCGATGGCCATTGGCGAGCGTCTGTTCATGAACAACTGCTCGCAGTGCCACGGATCGGATGCGCGCGGCAGCAAGGGTTTCCCGAACCTGACCGACAAGGACTGGCTGCACGGCGGCACCCCCGACAAAATCATCGAGACCATCACCAAGGGTCGTATCGGCAACATGCCCCCGATGGCGGCTGCTGTTGGCACGCCCGAGGATGTGCGCAATTTGGCCCAGTATGTGCTGAGCCTGTCGAACAGCCCGCATGACTCGCTGAAGGCTGCGCTTGGCAAGCCCAAGTTTGGCGCCTGCGCTGCCTGCCACGGCGCTGATGGCAAGGGCAACCAGGCCATCGGCTCGGCCAACCTGACGGACGATATCTGGCTTCACGGCTGGGGCGAAAACGCCATTGTCGCGATGATCAACAATGGCAAGGTCAACCAGATGCCAGCCCAGGCCAGCAAGCTGACTGAATCGCAGATTCACGTTTTGGCGTCGTATGTCTGGGGTCTTTCCAACAAGCCAGGCACGACTGCAACGAAGTAATTTATGCTCGGCGGAGTTCCCTTTTGGGAACTCGCGCAGGAAAACTACTTTTGAACAATACCGAAGCCCCCACCAGAAAAATCATTCCAATTGCGGTTGCAGGGGGGGCAGAGCAGGAATTATTCTCCCTGTACCAAGCCCAGAAGAAGATTTATCCACGCAGCGTGGCTGGACTCTTTACCCGCTGGCGCTGGGCAATGGTGTTTATCACCCAGATTGTTTTTTATGGCCTGCCCTGGCTCGAATGGGGTCAGCGCCAGGCCGTGCTCTTCGATCTGGGCGCGCGCCGTTTTTATATTTTCGGACTGGTTCTTTACCCGCAGGACTTCATTTACCTGTCGGGCCTGCTGGTCATCTCCGCGCTGGCGCTGTTTTTGTTCACGGCGGTGGCTGGGCGCCAGTGGTGTGGTTACGCCTGTCCGCAAACTGTCTATACCGAGATTTTTCTCTGGCTGGAAAAGCTGACCGAGGGTGATCGCTCGGCGCGCCTGCGCCTTGATGCCAGCCCGATGTCCGCGAACAAGCTGGCGCGCAAGGCCAGCAAGCAGTTCCTGTGGCTTTCCCTGGCCTTGTGGACGGGTTTTACCTTCGTCGGCTATTTCACTCCGATCAAGGAACTTGGCATCAGTTTCATCAGCGCCGGTATGGGGCCGTGGGAGACCTTTTGGGTATTTTTCTACGGTTTGGCGACTTACGGCAACGCAGGTTTCATGCGCGAGCAGGTGTGCAAGTACATGTGCCCTTACGCCCGTTTCCAGAGCGCCATGTTCGACAAGGACACCTTGATCGTCACCTACGACGAGGCCCGTGGCGAGCCCAGAGGGGGGCGCTCGAAAAAAGCCGATCCCAAAGCGCTGAATGTCGGCTCCTGTGTTGACTGCACGCTGTGCGTCCAGGTGTGCCCGACCGGCATTGATATCCGCAAAGGCCTGCAGTACGAATGCATCAGCTGCGCTGCCTGCATCGATGCCTGCGACACTGTGATGGACAAGATGAATTACCCGCGCGGGTTGATTCGTTATTCCACCCAGAACGCCGTGGCGCAGGGTTGGGGGCGCGCCGAGCTGCTGCGCAGGGTGATGCGCCCCCGGGTGCTGATGTACACCGCTGTCCTGGGAATTGTCACGGCGGGACTGGTGGCCAGCCTGGCGCTGCGCACGCCCTTCAAGGTCGATGTGATCCGGGACCGGGCCTCCCTGGCGCGCATCGTCAGCGGCGGCAAGATTGAAAATGTGTACCGGCTACAGGTGATGAATGCCACCGAAAACGTCCAGAATTACCGCATCACGGCCAACGGCCTGCCCGGTCTGGCGCTGGGTTCGCAAGGCATGCTGACCGTGGCGCCGACGGAATCGCGCGGGCTCACAGTCACCCTGCAATTGCCTTATGAGGGCGCCGCGCCAGGCTCTCATCCGATATATTTTGAAATTGAAGCTCTCAACACTGCGGAGCGCATCACGGAAAAGTCAGTCTTTCTGGTGCCCCGATAACAAACGGATGATTCTTATGAATGAAAATCAAGCACAACCCTGGTGGAAGTTCGGTCATGTCTGGCTCGTTGTTGCCGGCCCCGCCGTGGTGGTGGTCGCTTCTTTTGTTACCCTGTACCTGGCCATTACCATTCCCGATCCGGTGATCAGCGACACCAAGAGCGGCGCCCCAGCGATGCAGGCGCGAAATCACGCAGCAACCGGCGTTCCAGCGTCTTCAAAACCTTAAAGTTTCGGCTTTTTGGGGTGGCTGATCATGGCTTTCAGCGCCTTGACAAGCTCCCCCACAGGCGGGAGCGCTTACTGGCAGGACTGGGCGTTGTTGTTCACAATCAGCTTCAGGCCATCGGTGTCGAGAATGCGCACATGGCGCTGTTTGACCTCGACCATGCCATCTTCGACGAACTTTGAAAAAGTGCGGCTCACGGTTTCCAGCTTGAGGCCCAGATAGCTGCCGATTTCCTCGCGTGTCATGCGCAGCAGCAGTTCGGACTGGGAGAATCCCCTGGCGTGCAGCCGCTGCACCAGGTTGAGCAGGAAGGCGGCGAGGCGCTCCTCGGCGCGCATGCTGCCGAGCAACAGCATCACCCCATGCTCGCGCACGATCTCGCGGCTCATGATTTTGTGGACATGGCGCTGCAGCGCGACCACTTCCCGGGACAGCTCTTCGATTTGCTCAAACGGCATCACGCACACTTCAGCGTCTTCAAGGGCGACTGCGTCACAGGTGTGCTGCTCCTGCACGATGCCGTCCAGGCCGATGATCTCGCCTGCCATCTGAAAGCCCGTTACCTGACTGCGCCCATCCTCGGTGGTGATGCAGGTCTTGAAAAACCCCGTGCGAATGGCGTACAGCGATGTAAATTTATCCCCATTCGTGTACAGCCGGGCGCCGCGTTTGACCTTGCGCCGGGTCGCGACCACGGTATCTATTTTTTCCAGGTCTTCTGCCTTCAGGCTCATCGGCATGCACAGCTCGCGCAAATTGCAGTTGGAGCAGGCGACTTTGAGGGCTTGCGAGTTCATGGCGTGAATTTTTGTTTCGCTGGCAACGGGTTCGCGCCGACCCTGTTCCAGCGTTTCTGGTGTGACCTCAAGCATGACACGCTCCTGGGAAAATGACGGTGGGGCCGGGGCTTGTGCGCGGCTTATCTATGGCTGATCTATATCAAAAAGGGGGATTGCCGTTCAGGATACATTCGCCCGGTCTGCCCCGAGATTGCGGGCGTGCGTTCCAAGGAAAGCTCATGAACGCTGTTGCGATCAATTGTATGCCCCCGGCTGAAGGCAGTCGCAGCTTTGACGTTCCCGGTCTCCGATACGCCACTTACCCGACGGCTGACCGTTTCGTGGAGGCTTTTAGCGCCGATCAGCTGTCCCAGGCGCTAGTCCAGCGCCGCCAGGGCAGGGCGGCCATGCTGCAGCCGCTGGCGCTGTATGTACACATTCCCTTTTGCGAATCGCTTTGCTACCACTGCGCCTGCAACAAAATCGTCACCAAGCGGCATGAAAACGGCGCTACTTACCTGCGCTATCTGAGTCGCGAGGTTGATCTCTACACCGCCAGTCTGGGCGCAGGCCAGACGGTCAGCCAGCTGCATCTGGGCGGCGGCACGCCGACTTTCCTGACGGACGCCGAACTGCGCGAACTGATGACTCTGCTGCGCCGCAGTTTTGTCCTGGTGCCGGGCGGCGAGTATTCCATTGAAGTCGATCCGCGCACCATTGACGCCCAGCGGCTGGCCAGGCTGGCCGAGCTCGGTTTCAACCGGCTGAGTTTCGGTGTGCAGGATTTCGACCCGGCGGTGCAAAAAGCGATTCACCGCATCCAGCCGTTGGAGGAGGTGCTTCCGCTGGTCGAAGCGGCCCGCGCGCTGGGCTTTGAATCGGTCACTATCGACCTGATGTACGGTCTGCCGCAGCAAACCCCGGAATCGTTTCAGCGCACGCTCGCGCAGCTTGTCCAGCTGCGACCCGAGCGCATTGCGCTGCACGCCTATTCCCACCAGCCGCACCGTTTCAAGTCGCAGCGCCGGATTCGTGAGGCCGAGCTGCCGCCCGAAGGCGCCAGACTGGAAATGCTGACGCGCGCACTGTCGGTGCTGGAGCGGGCGGCTTATGTCTATCTCGGCATGGAGCATTTTGCGCTGGCCAACGATCCCCTGTCCGTCGCCAAGCGCCAGGGGCGACTGCACCGAACCTTTGAAGGCTACAGCACCCGGCCCGACTGCGACCAGATCAGTCTGGGCGTGTCGGCCATTGGCCGAATGGGCGCCACCTATAGCCAGAATGCCCGAACGCTGCAGGCGTATTACGACAGCCTCGACCAGGGGCGCCTGCCAGTAGTTCGGGGCTTGTCCCTGACGCGCGACGACATGGTGCGGCGCAGCGTCATCATGGCGCTGATGTGCCATCAGCAACTGGAGTTCGAGTCGATTGATCTGGGGCACCTGATTGATTGCAAATCATATTTCGCCGCTGAGCTGGATGCGCTGCGCGGCCTGCAGGCGCAAGGCCTGGTCGAGGTCAGCGAAACCGGCATCCAGATCACCGAGGCGGGCCGCCTGTTTGTCCCGACGCTGGTCATGGTGTTTGACCGCTGCCTGCAAGCTGACCGTGCGCGTGCAAGGTTTTCCCGGATCATCTAAAACGCCCGCATGCAAACATCTCTGGCCGTAACGGCCCTCCTGATGGGGCTGGCTGGCGGCCCCCATTGCATCGCCATGTGCGGTGCAGCCTGCGCGGGCATCGGCAAAGCGGCCGGTGCGCGCAAAACCCCGGCCCTGTGGACTTTTCAGCTCGGACGCCTGCTCAGTTATTCGGCGCTCGGCGCGGTGGCGGCTGCGTCGATGCAGGGCTTGGGCTGGCTGACCACGCAAACCGCCGTCATGCGCCCGGTCTGGACGTTATTTCACGTTGCGGTGATCGTGATGGGCTTGATGCTGGCGCTGCTGGCACGCCAGCCGGTCTGGCTCGACAGCGCCGCCCGCAGTCTCTGGCGCCGGGTGCTGGCGTTCAACGCCGCCTGGGGGCGCGGTGCGCCGCTGGCGATTGGCGCGTTGTGGGCTTTCATGCCTTGCGGCCTGCTGTATTCGGCGCTGCTGCTGGCCGCGCTCAGCGGCGGTGCGTTCGATGGCGCGCTGACGATGGCGCTGTTCGCGCTGGGCAGCGGCGTGTCGCTGCTGATCGCGCCCTGGCTGCTGCTGCGCCTGCCCGGCGGCGGCAGCGGCGACTGGGGCGTGCGCCTGGCTGGACTGGCGCTGGCGGCGGCGTCCGGCTGGGCCTTGTGGATGAGTCTGGCCCACAACGCCGCGCCCTGGTGCGCCACGCCCTAGCCGCTAAACTTGGCCGCATGAACCTGGCCCCCGCCCAACTCGCCGAGCACCTCAAGCGCGGCCTCAAAAGCCTCTACACCCTGCACGGCGACGAGCCGCTGCTGGTGCAGGAATTTGCCGACGCCCTGCGCGCTTCAGCCCGCCAGCAAGGCTACACCGAACGCACCGTCCACACTGTTTCCGGCGCCAATTTTGACTGGAGCGAAGTCCTCGCCAGCGGCGGCTCGCTCAGTTTATTTGCCGACAAGCAGATCATCGAAATCCGCATTCCCAGCGGCAAGCCGGGCAAAGACGGCTCCGCCGCGCTGCAGCAGCTCGCCGAGCGCGCCCAAGGCGACGATGCCACGCTGACCTTGATTTTGCTGCCCAAGCTCGACAGCGCGACCACCAAGGGCGCGTGGTTCGGCGCGCTTGACAGCTACGGCGTGACCGTCAAGTTTGATCCGATTGACCGGCGCAACCTGCCGCAGTGGATCGCCCAGCGCCTGCAAGCGCAAGGCCAGCGCGTCGCCAGCGGCGACGAAGGCCAGCGCACGCTGCAATTCTTCGCCGACCGGGTCGAAGGCAATTTGCTGGCCGCGCACCAAGAAATCCAGAAGCTCGCGCTGCTCTATCCGCCCGCCGCCAGCGAAGGCATTTTGAGCTTTGACCAGGTGGAAAACGCCGTTTTAAACGTCGCCCGCTACGACGTTTTTAAACTGGCCGAGGCGGTGCTGGCCGGTCAGCCGCTGCGCACGGCGCGCATGCTCGACGGCCTGCAGTCCGAAGGCGAAGCCGCCGTGCTGGTGCATTGGGCGCTGATGGAAGACATCCGCAATTTGAAACGCGTCAAGGATGCGCTGAATGCGGGCCGCCCGATGCCGATGGCGCTGCGCGAGAACCGCGTCTGGGGCGCGAAAGAAAAACTCTTCGAGCGCGTGCTGCCGCACCTGGGCGACGCCAGGCTGGCCGGGCTGTTGCAGGCGGCGCAGCAGGTCGATGGCATTGTCAAAGGCTTGAAGCAGCCCGACTGGCCGCATGACCCGTGGCAGGCGCTGCACCGGCTGGCCAGCATGCTTTGCAGCGCCTGCGCCGCGCCGATGCGCCCGAGCGCGGCCCGGCGGCTAGCGCCCGCAGACGCCCGGCACTGACTGACGGGATGATGCAGCACACCGCCTCGCTGTCCAAAAAGCTGATCCGCATTGGCGCCAGCCTGCTGCTGGTGGCGCTGGCCTCCATCGGCCTGACGCTGTGGGTGACGTGGCAGCTTGAAGGCGGCGCGGCGGCTGTCAACGAAGCCGGGCGCATGCGCATGCAGACCTGGCGCCTGACCAGCGCCGTGCATGAGGGTATGAACCGGCCCGACCTGCTGCGCCTCGTGGGCCGCTTCGATGACAGTCTGGCCGTGCTGCGCGCTGGCGACCCGTCGCGGCCCCTGTTTGTGCCGTGGGATGCGTCGGTGCAAAAAGAATTCACTGTCGTTGAAACGCTCTGGCGCCAGCAGCGCCAGCAGTGGCTGACCGAGCCCGGCCCGTCGGTGGAAGTGTCCTTGCAGGCGGCGGGCGATTTTGTCGAGGCGATTGACCGCTTTGTGCTGGCGATTGAAAAGCACCTGTCGCGGCTGACGGCGATTTTGAACCTGTTCCAGTTCGCGATGATGGCGCTGGCCGTCGGTGGCGCGGTCATCATGCTCTACACCGGCTATCTGTACGTCATCAACCCGCTGGGGCGGCTGCGCGAGGGGTTAAGTCAGGTGGAGGCGGGTGAGTTCACGACCCGCATCGAAGTCGATACCGAGGACGAGTTCGGCCAGGTGGCCGCCGGTTTCAACCGCATGGCGGCCACTTTGGCGTCGCTGTACCAGGGGCTGGAATCCCAGGTGGAAGCCAAAACCCGGCGCATTGAAGCCCAGCGCATGCGCCTCGAAGCGCTGTACGAAGTCAGCGCCTTTCTGGCCCAGGCCAGCAGCATCGACGAGCTGGCGCGTGGTTTTGCCCAGCGCGTGCGCACCTTGATGAAAGCCGACGCGGGCGCGGTGCGCTGGTCTGACGACGCCAGCGAGCGTTATTTGATGCTGGCTTCCGACTGCTTTCCGCAGGAAATGCTGGAAGAAGAACGCAGCCTGCTGGCGGGCGCCTGCGCCTGCGGCAATCTGAAACCCGAGTCGCGCACCCGCGTCATTCCCATCCTGAACCATGACGAGATGCCGCTGCGCCACTGCGCCAAAGTCGGTTATCAGAGCGTGGTCAGCGTGCCGATCCGGCTCCAGCAGCGCTTGCTCGGCGAGTTCAACCTGTTTTTCCGCAGCGCGGTGACGCTGAGCACCGAAGAAACCGAGCTGCTCGACGCGCTGGCCAGCCATTTGGCCAGCGCGCTCGAAAGCCTGCGCGCCGCCGCGCTGGCCCGCGAAGCCGCCGTCGCCGAAGAGCGTGCGCTGCTGGCGCGTGAGCTGCACGACTCCATCGCCCAGTCGCTGGTGTTTTTAAAAATCCAGGTGCAGCTGCTGCGCAGCGCGTCGCAAAAAGGCCAGGCGGCGCAGATGGGCCAGGCGCTCGACGAGCTGGACACGGGGCTGCGCGAAAGCATCAGCGACGTGCGCGAGCTGCTGGTGCATTTCCGCACCCGCACCAACACCGACGACATCGAGCAGGCGCTGCAGGAAACGCTGCAAAAATTCCGCCACCAGACCGGCCTGCAAGCGCACTTGACGATTCACGGCGACGGCCTGCCGCTGCCCGCCGATGTGCAGGTGCAGGTGCTGCATGTGCTGCAGGAAGCGCTGTCGAATGTGCGCAAGCACGCCGGGGCCACGCAGGTCGATCTGGAGGTCGTCAAAGGCGAACGCTGGCGCTTTAGCGTGCGCGACAATGGCGTCGGTTTTGACGCCGGACAGGGCCGTGGCCCCTCGCATGTCGGCATGAAAATCATGCACGAGCGCGCCAGCGGCATAGGCGCCGAAGTCAGCGTTGTGTCCGAGGCGGGCCAGGGCACGACCACCACGCTGACGCTGCCCACGCACCCGGCGACGCGGGGCGGCACGGCCAGCGCCAGCCCCGAACACCCAGCCCTCGCCGCCCTGATGCGCGGCGTCTGAAAGAAAAGACCATGACACCGATTCGACTGCTGGTGGTGGACGACCACACTTTGTTCCGCCGGGGCTTGATCGCGCTGCTGTCGCTGGACGAGCGCTTCGAGGTCAGCGGCCAGGCCGGGGACATCGGCGAGGCGCTGCGCTGCGTCGAGCGCAGCGCGCCCGACTTGGTGCTGCTGGACAACCACCTGCCCGGCGTGCTGGGCGTGGACGGCATCGCCTCGCTCAAGGCGCTGGCGCCGGAGATGCGCATTCTGATGCTGACCATGAGCGAAAACGAAAACGATCTGGCCGCCGCACTGCAGGCCGGGGCCGACGGCTACCTGCTCAAAACCGTCGAGCTGGACCATCTGGCGGGCTACATCCTTCAGGTGCTGGCGGGCGAGTCAGTGGTCAGCCCGGAAATGATGACCAAGCTGGTCACCGCCTTCCGGGCCAAGGGGCCGCAGGGCGCTGCCGCTTCCGCCGCTGTCCCAGCCGCCCCAGCCGATGCACCAGCGCCCGCCCGCGACAGCTCGGGGCTGAACCTGCTCTCGGCCCGCGAGCGCGAAGTGCTGGCGCTGATTGCCCAGGGCGACAGCAACAAGGCCATTGCCCGCAAACTCGACATTGCCGAAACCACGGTCAAGATTCACGTCCAGCATATTTTGCGCAAGCTGCAATTGACTTCGCGGGTGCAGGCGGCGGTTTATGCTGCTGGGTGTGAGTTAGGGTGAGTTGCATTGGATTTTTTTAGTCTGATCTGGCGGTTTTCCATCCATTGAGTCAAAGGATAGAGGCCACCAGATAAGCGCTTCGTGAAAAGTCTTTCCATAAAATACATAGCTTGCCCCCAGAGCAATGCCAGCACGGATTACGGAAGAACTTCTCGTAGAGCGCTTAAATAGAACTTGTGGGTTGAGTTCTGTAACTGCTCAAGGGAGAATCCGGCTAAAAATCACGTCCATATATGAAGGATGAAGGGTTGAGTAGGATTTTTCTTGACTTTGCAGAAAATTAAAACAGCTAGAGACGCTAGCGAAGTTCGGGTAGCGGCCATGCGTTCCCACGTTCAAAATCTTTGCTGTGCAATATCTTCTTCTGCAAGTCATCCTCGTAGCGTATTGCAGCGAGAAAGCCCTCTTCAAAGCGACGAGCGATGTGATTTTTTAAAAGATTTTGTCGCGCGCCAAACAGAGATGTGCAATTTATCCAGACATTGCCAAGAAAGAGGACTGGCAGAGTCGCGAAGTGACGTGGGAAATTCTTGCTCTCATAGGAAATGAACAGAGTTAGGCTGTGTGAATAGTCAACCTTGAAATCAAACAGCCGAGTTTCATTCTTAATCTTGAATGTGCTCAGCAGAAAGATAATGCAGAATACAAAGTCCCTGAAATTCGCATCATCTTCTTTAATCTGATCCTGTGGAAATCCTGCAAGGTTAAAAATTATAAGAATATCCGTGATCAACTCTTCGAGGGTTCCCAATCCCTTGAAGGTTGGTGGCTTGAAATCTGGCTCTTCGAAGTATCTTCGGCAGTCTTTCTCGAAGCTGGATGCAGCGCTTTTTACGCTATTAAGAACAAGTCCTCGATCCTTCTCGCTCGGGTGTGCTAAGAAGTCGCCCAACTCACGAAATATGCTTCCCTTCTTGGTGTAGTCGCGTGTCAGAACAATGAGGAGTGCGACATCGTCTTGGTCGAAGCTTCGTTCTTTGAATGAAGCATGAAACTGGCGGACCTTATGCTTGCAGTATTCGTTCATTGTTATGAAGGTTATTGTCCGGTGGTGTCTGGATCAGGTGGTTTGTGAGGGCTATTAAGGAATATAAATTTCTTAGGATTCATTGGGATTTCGGTTCCCGGAACGTTTACGGAGCGTGCGTTCGGCGAGATTGGCCGCTGGCCGAACTATCAACGTTCGAGTAATTGCTTTGAGCGTTGGACTGGCCCCAATAAGTCGAGAAATTGGTGGGCTAAAAAAATAGTAGAAGCGAATGGCTATGCGGCCCATCAATGGCTTTTCCAAGACTGTGTCTCTGAATAATCTGAGTATTTCAACTTTGGGGTGGCTGTACGTGCCCATTGCCGCAGTTGCAATGAAGCAGCCAGCGCTTGTGTTATGTTGTTTGTTATCTGATGCTGCGATTGCCTCAAGTTGTTTTTTAATCTCTGGATATTTTTGACTTGCCTCGGTGTATGTCTTGGTTTTAAGTTGGTTGACTCGGGTAAGTAACGAGCCGTCAGGAATTGCTGTTGCAAGATAGTTTCCATTTTTTGCGGAATGAAGTAGAAGACCTCGAATTGCACTAATTAGTGCCGAAAATGTGGCTTGATTCGGATCTAGTTCGACAGATAAAACCATTAAGTCCAGCGCCTGTAACTTTGCCTGAGCCTGTGATCGAGCAGAGTTAATTCTCATGATTGACTGTCCTGCCATATATAGCAGAGTTGACCCGCCCTCTGGCATCGTCACCTTTTGGTGATTCTGTACGGCACTGGATAATGCGCCGTTCAAAACTCTTATGGTGTGTTCGTAGATGTCAATAAGCTTATCCGCTGCGAATGCTTTCAAGCTTTTTTCTGCTCTTAGGCTAACGGCATGTCTGATGAGGTAGAGGCACTCGTCTAACCTCATGTTTTCGACATTTGAAATCATGCCGCTAGAAAGTCCCTTTTTTATCCATGCTTCAGCATTGCTGGGATTTTGCTCAAGAATTTGTGAAAAGTAGTTGTAAGCCTGAGAGAAATTTTTAGAATCAAACGACGTTGCAGCGAGGGTTTGAAGATTTTCGATTGGAATCATTGATGAGTTTTTTTAATTAATGTCTTGGAGGTGGGTGCGCCGTGTTGCAGTGTTGAGATGTCTTACACGTTTCTTCATGAAGTTCACACTAATCAAGGTGCAAACTGACTTGGTGCTTAACTTAAATTAGATGGCATCAATATTATTGATGCCCACAATCTAACACAGAAAAGAATTTGAATTCTTTGGTCAGTTAGCAGGTGATCAAGTCGCTCAGAAAAACCAAATTTCAGTAGCTCTATTTCGCGGCCACTCATAGGTTTAAACCTTCAAACAACCCCTGTTTCCACAGGTAACCCGGCAGGTCGCCAGCTTCAAAGAGCGAACGCAGGGTTTCCGAGTCGCTGGCCCGGCTCGCCGTGGTGAAGCCTGCGTCTTTGCGCAGGCAGTAAATTTCATCGAGCGTCAGGGCGTTCAGAAAGTCGGGCGAATGGGAAGAAATAAACACCTGCCCGCCGCGCCGGGCGTAGTCGCGGAACTCTTCGGCCAGCTCGGGGAGCAACTCGGGGTAAAGCTGGTTTTCTGGCTCTTCCACGGCCAGCAGCGGGTAAGGCTTGGGGTCGTTGAGCAGCACCAGATAGGCAAACATCTTGATGGTGCCGTCCGAAACATGGCGCGCAATGAAGGGGTCTTTAAAGCTGCCATCCTGAAAACGCAGCACCAGGCGGCCATCTTCGGTTTGTTTGGGTTCAATCAGGCTGATGCCGGGCACGCGGCGCTTCATGGATTCAAGCACCCGGTCAAAGCAGTCTTTGTGATGTTCAAAAAGAAAATTGGCCACCAGCGGCAGGTTGTCGCCACGGGTTGAGAGGTGTTCGGCAAAGCCGTCTTCCTGGCTGGGGCGCGCTTCGGACACATGAAAGTCGGAGATGTGCCAGTTCTCGATCATCATTCTGAAGGCGCTGGCCGCCTTGAAGCGCTCGAACTGGCCCAGTCCTTTGATGGCCAAAATATCGGGGGAATCGAGTTCCTGATCTTCCCGTTTCAGCGCTTCCTCGGCTTTGGAGAAGTCTTCCTCGTTGCTGATGGAATAGCCTTTTCCGTAGGCAAAGTCCAGAAAATGGTAGGGCTTGCCATTGACGCCGCGCTTGTAGCGCAGGATTTCACGCGCCACGATGGCGCGCCCGGTCTTGTCTGGCTCTATTTTCAGAACATAGGTCACCAGGCGTTCATAGCCGGTGATGTGCAGCCGAAACTGTAGCGTGAGTTCAATCGGCTTGTCTGCAAAGCCCCGGCTGGCCAGCTCCTTATAGCCGCCGCGCTTGGAGACCGCCTTGCCGACGTTCATCTCCAGCGCGTCTTTCAGGAATGAGAACACATCGAACAGCGTGGACTTGCCCGTTCCGTTGGCGCCCACCAGCACGCACAGGCGCGGAATATTTTCAAGTTGGGTGTCGCGAAACAGCCGGTAGTTTTTGATTTTGATGGATTCAATCTGCATTGCGGACCTTGGAGTTTTCACTGACTTTTTAAGGGGCTGAGTTTCCCCGTCTGCTTGTAGCGTATTACATGTTGCTAGAGAACACGGCGTCGGCGGTCCATAGTTCTTTAGAACTACCCGGCCAGCCCCGGCCTAGTTCCTTTCGGCGCCCGGTCACGTTCCAACGGCGGATAGGCAAAACCCCCGAAAAACCCGACAGTCATGCCATGTTTCCTGGAGAAAAAAAACATGGCTTCTGACTTGAGTAATTCACGGCGCGCCTGGTCCGTGCTGATCGTCAGCACGCTGGCTTTTACCGTCTGCTTCATGGTCTGGATGATGTTCGGCGTCATCGGCATCCCGATCAAGAAAATGCTCGGCCTCAACGCGACCGAGTTCGGCCTGCTCACGGCCATGCCGGTGCTGACCGGCTCCTTGATCCGCGTGCCGCTGGGCATCTGGACGGACAAGTTCGGCGGGCGCATCGTCATGGCCACCTTGATGGCGATCACCGTGCCCGCCATCTGGCTGATGAGCTACGCCACCGTTTACTGGCATTTTCTGGTCATCGGCATGTTTGTCGGGCTGGCGGGCGGCTCGTTTTCCGTCGGCACGCCTTATGTGGCGCGCTGGTTTCCGAAAAACCGCCAGGGCACGGCGATGGGCGTTTACGGCGCGGGCAACTCGGGCGCGGCGGTAAACAAGTTTGTCGCGCCGGTGCTGCTGGTGGCCTTTGGCTGGACGATGGTGCCGCAGGTTTACGCCGTCATCATGCTGGGTACGCTGGTGCTGTTCTGGACGTTCAGCTACAGCGACCCGGCCCACCTGGTGCCGAGCAAGGTCACTTTCACCGACCAGCTCAAGGCGCTGAAAGACCCCAAGGTTCTTAAATACTGCCAGTTCTACAGCATCGTTTTTGGCGGCTATGTGGCGCTGTCGCTGTGGATGGTGCAGTACTACGTCGGCGAATACGGCCTGGACATCCGCACCGCCGCGTTGCTGGCGGCCTGCTTTTCGCTGCCCGGCGGCGTGCTGCGCGCCATCGGCGGCATCCTGTCGGACAAGTTCGGCGCGCACAGCGTGACCTGGTGGGTGATGTGGGTGAGCTGGATTTGCCTGTTCCTGCTGTCCTATCCGCAAACCGATTTCACCGTGCTGACGGTCAACGGCCCGGCCACCTTTCACATCGGCCTGAACATCTACGCCTTCACCGCGCTGATGGGCGTGCTGGGCGTGGCCTTCGCCTTTGGCAAGGCCAGCGTTTTCAAATACATCAGCGACGACTATTCGCACAACATCGGCGCCATCAGCGGCATCGTCGGACTGGCGGGCGGCCTGGGCGGCTTTGTGCTGCCCATCATGTTCGGCGCGCTGATGGATTTGACCGGCATCCGCTCCAGCGCTTTCATGCTGATGTACGGCGTGGTCTGGGTCTCGCTGATCTGGATGTACTGGACCGAAGTGCGCCGCGCCCAAGTCATGGGCAGCCACACCGCCAGCGCCCTGGCTTGACACCCCCTTTCTACCGGGAATAAATCATGAACACCAAAACTGCTTCCCCCGCAGGTCTTGCGGGCGTGCCGCCCGGACCCGATTCCGGCGCCGACATCACCGACTGGCGCCCCGAGGATGAAAAATTCTGGGAAAGCACCGGCAAGCGCATCGCCTACCGCAACCTGTGGATTTCCGTGCCCAGCCTGTTGTGCGGCTTTGCCAACTGGGGCATGTGGGGCATCATCACGGTGCAGATGCTGAATCTGGGCTTTCCCTTCACCCAGGCCGAGCTGTTCACGCTGACCGCGATTGCCGGTCTGGCGGGCGCCACGATGCGGATTCCGGCGTCCTTCCTGATCCGGCTGGCGGGCGGGCGCAACACCATCTTTCTGACCACGTCGATGCTGCTGGCTCCGGCGATTGGCACCGGCATCGTGCTGCAGCACCCCGAGTGGCCGCTGTGGACGTTTCAGTTGATGGCGCTCTGGTCCGGCGTGGGCGGCGGCAACTTTGCCAGCTCCATGTCGAATATCAGCGGCTTTTTCCCCAAGCGCCTGCAGGGCACGGCACTCGGCCTGAATGCCGGTTTGGGCAACTTCGGCGTGACCACCATGCAGATCGTCATTCCGCTGGTGATGACCCTGAGCGTTTTCGGCAGCCTGGGCGGCGAGCCGACGCTGCTGGTCAAAAGCAGCGGCTGGATTTTTGGCAAGATTCCTGCCGGAACGCCGACCTGGATCCAGAACGCGGGCTTCACCTGGCTGCTGTCGCTGGTGCCGCTGTCGGTGCTGTGCTTTTTTGGCATGAACAACCTGAAAACCGTCTCGCCTGAAATTGGCGGCACGATCCCGGCTTTCCTGAAAATCATCTGGCTCTACACCCTGTCGTTTGTGCCCGCCGGTCTGGGGCTCTACCTTTACCTGCCCAAGCCGTCCGGCCTGGGGCTGCTGAACATGTGGGTGGCCATGCCGCTGATTATTGTCAGCACCTTGATGGTGCTCAAGCTCACCGCTTTCGGCCCGATGAAGGAAAACATCGCCAAGCAGTTTGCGATTTTCAGCAACAAGCACACCTGGTCGCTGACGGTTCTTTATATCGTCACCTTCGGCTCCTTCATCGGCTTTTCGATGGCGCTGCCGCTGGCCATCACGGTGATTTTCGGCATCAGCCATGTGCCGGACACGGCGGGCGTCATCCAGCACACGCTGAAGAACCCGAACGCGCCTTCGGCCCTGACTTACGCCTGGATTGGCCCCTTCGTCGGCGCGGCGGTGCGCCCGATTGGCGGCTGGATTTCGGACAAGGTCGGCGGCTCCATCGTCACGCAAATCATCTCGGCCGTGATGGTGGTGGCCTCCGCCGCCGTGGGCTACGTGATGCTGCTGGCTTACCAGTCGGCCACGCCGGAACAATATTTCTTTATGTTCATGGGCCTGTTCGTGCTGCTGTTCACCGCCAGCGGTATCGGCAACGGCTCGACTTTCCGCACCATCGGCGTGATTTTTGACCGCCAGCAGGCTGGCCCGGTGCTGGGCTGGACTTCGGCGATTGCTGCGTATGGCGCCTTTATCGCCCCGGTGGTGATTGGCGCGCAGATCAAGGCCGGCACGCCGCAGAACGCCATGTACGGCTTTGCGATTTTTTACGCGCTGTGCCTGGTGCTGAACTGGTGGTTCTACCTGCGCGCAGGCGCCGAGATCAAGAACCCCTGAGGCACCTTGGCGCCAGCTCCTTCCTGCGCCTTCTTCCCCCCGCATCGCACTTTTCACTGACTTTTTACCGGCTTATCGGAGACACAAATGAGTCATTTTCTAGACCGCCTCAGCCACTTTTCCAATCCCAGGGAATCGTTTTCTGGCGAGCACGGCGTCACCACGGCGGAAGACCGCACCTGGGAAGACGCTTACCGCAACCGCTGGGCGCACGACAAAATCGTGCGCAGCACCCACGGCGTGAACTGCACCGGTTCGTGTTCGTGGAAGGTGTATGTCAAGGGCGGCATCGTCACCTGGGAAACCCAGCAGACCGATTACCCGCGCACCCGCTGGGACATGCCCAACCACGAGCCACGCGGCTGCGCACGCGGCGCGAGCTACAGCTGGTATCTGTACAGCGCCAACCGGGTGAAATACCCGATGATCCGCGCTAGATTGCTCAAGCACTGGCGCGAAGCGCGCCTGACGCTGGCCCCGGTGGATGCCTGGGCCTTTGTCGTGCAGGACGACGCCAAGCGCCGCGATTACCAGAGCGTGCGCGGCCTGGGCGGCTTTGTGCGCTCGACCTGGGACGAGATCAACGAGCTGATTGCCGCGTCCAACGTCTATACGATTAAAAAACACGGTGCGGATCGCATCATCGGTTTCTCGCCGATTCCGGCCATGTCTATGGTCAGCTATGCCGCCGGTTCGCGCTACCTGTCGCTGATTGGCGGCGTGTGCATGAGCTTTTACGACTGGTACTGCGACCTGCCTCCGAGCAGCCCGCAGGTCTGGGGCGAGCAGACCGACGTGCCCGAATCGGCCGACTGGTACAACTCCAGCTTCATCATTGCCTGGGGCTCGAACGTGCCGCAGACGCGCACGCCCGACGCCCACTTCTTCACCGAAGTGCGCTACAAGGGCTGCAAGACCGTGGCCATCACGCCCGATTATTCGGAAGTCGCCAAGCTGTCGGATCTGTGGCTGCACCCGAAGCAGGGCACGGACGCCGCCGTCGCGATGGCGATGGGCCATGTGATCCTGAAAGACTTCTATTTCGGCGGCAACGGCAAGCCGCGCTCGGCATATTTTGACGACTACGCCCGGCGCTACACCGACCTGCCGATGCTGGTGATGCTGAAAGAACACCAGCTGGACAACGGCAACACCGTGCTGGTGCCAGACCGCTATGTGCGCGCCTCCGACTTCAACGGCAAGCTCGGCCAGGCCAACAACCCGGACTGGAAAACCGTCGCTTTCGACGCGAGCGGAAAAGTCGTGCTGCCGAACGGCGCGATTGGTTTCCGCTGGGGGCCGGACGGCCGCGCCGATGAGGGCCAGTGGAAT
>JAPLPS010000279.1 GCA_026400075.1 Polaromonas sp. | reverse complement strand
CGCCATCGTCGTGGTCGAGAACATCCACCGCCACCAGCACCACCACCCGGGGCGGTCGCTGCTGCAGATCATCCCGGCGGCGGTGGACGAGGTGGGCGGCCCCACCATCCTGGCCACGCTGACGGTGATTGCCGCGCTGCTGCCGATGGCTTTTGTCACCGGCCTGATGGGGCCGTACATGAGCCCGATTCCGATCAACGCCAGCATGGGCATGCTGCTGTCGCTGGCGATTGCCTTTGTCGTCACGCCGTGGCTGGCGCGGCTGTGGATGAAGGAGCATCACGGCCACGCCGATGGCAGCCACGGCGCAACGGCCAGCGCGTCGCCAGTCGGCCCCGCCACCAGCCAGCCTGCGGGTCAGTCCAAGCGCCAGCTTGCGGATCAGCAGCAGCCCTCAGGGCAGTCGGCAAACCAGCTCACGGCTTTGCCCGCCAGTCAGCCCACCGGCATGGCCGGAAAAATCGCGCCGCTGTTCAAGCGCATTTTCAAGCCGTTGCTCGACGACCAGCGCGGCGGGCGCAACCGGGGTTTGCTCGGCCTCGGCGTGGCGGGATTGATTGCGCTCTCCTTGGTGCTGCCCGCCACCGGGCTGGTGCTGCTCAAAATGCTGCCGTTTGACAACAAGTCCGAGTTTCAAGTGATTGTCGATATGCCCGCAGGCACGCCGGTCGAAAAAACCGCCGCCGTGCTGCACGAACTCGGCGCTTATCTGGCCACGGTGCCGGAAGTGACCGATTACCAGGCTTACGCAGGCACCGCCGCGCCGATCAACTTCAACGGCCTGGTGCGCCAGTATTACCTGCGCGCAGGCGGGGACGTGGGCGACATTCAGGTCAACCTGATCGACAAACACCAGCGCAGCGACCAGAGCCACGCCATCGCCACCCGCGTGCGGCCCGAGCTGCAAAAGATCGGCCTGCGCTTTGGCGCCAACGTCAAAGTCGTTGAAGTGCCGCCCGGCCCGCCGGTGCTCTCGCCCATCGTCGCCGAGATTTACGGCCCGGATGCCGAAGGCCGCCGCAGCGTCGCCAAGGCCGTGCGCGCCATCTTCGAGAAAACCGCCAATGTGGTTGATGTCGATGACAGCAGCATTGCCAGCGCGCCGCGCCTCGTGCTGCTGGTGGACAGGCGCAAGGCCGCGATGCTGGGCGTGTCGCAGCAGGCCATCGTCAGCACGCTGCGCGCCGGGCTGGCGGGCGAAGCTGTCACTTATCTGCACGACGGCAGCAAATACCCGGCCCCGGCGCTGCTGCAACTGCCCGCCAGCAGCCACGGCGACCTGGACGCGCTGCTGCAACTGAGCGTCAACAGCGCCTCGGGCAAGCTGGTCGCCATCCGCGAGCTGGTGACTTTGAGCGACACGCTGCGCGAGCAGCCGGTGATTCACAAAGACCTGCTGCCCGTCAACTTCGTCACCGCCGACATGGCAGGCAAGTTAGACAGCCCGCTGTACGGCATGTTCCAGATGCGCAGCCAGATCAAGGCCATCACCGCGCCCGACGGCGGCCCGCTGGCTGAATATTTCATCAGCCAGCCACCTGACGCCTGGCGCGGCTACACGCTCAAGTGGGACGGCGAATCGCAAATCACCTACGACACCTTCCGCGACATGGGCGCGGCCTACGGCGTCGGCCTGATTTTGATTTACCTGCTGGTGGTGGCGCAGTTTGGCTCTTATTTGACGCCGCTGATCATCATGGCGCCGATTCCGCTGACCATCATCGGCGTGATGCCGGGCCACGCGCTGCTGCATTCGCAATACACGGCGACCAGCATGATCGGCATGATCGCGCTGGCCGGGATCATCGTGCGCAATTCCATCCTGCTGGTCGATTTCATCAATCTGCAAACGCGTGAAGGCATGCCGTTCAAGCAGGCCGTAGTCCATTCCGCCATCACCCGCGCCCAGCCGATTGTGCTGACCGGGCTGGCGGCGATGCTGGGCGCCATTTTCATCCTCGACGACCCGATTTTCAACGGGCTGGCCATTTCGCTGATCTTCGGGATTTTTGTCTCCACCGTGCTGACGCTGGTGGTGATTCCGACGCTGTATTACGCCGCTTACCGGAAGCAGTTTTCCGCTGCGGCGTTGCCCGGCTGAAGCCGTCCCCAGTTTTTAATTTTCAAGGAGTTCATCATGAAATCATGGCAAATCGTCCGGCTGCTGGCGGGCACGTTTATTTTGCTGTCGCTGGCGCTGGGCGTTCAGGGCAGCCCGGTGTTTGTCAGCCAGTGGTGGCTGGCGTTCACCGCCTTTGTCGGCGTGAACCTGCTGCAAAGCGCGCTGACCGGCTGGTGCTTGATGGAAAGCCTGCTGCGCAAATTCGGCGTGCAGAGCGGCTGCTGAAACATGTACCGGGCCGCTTTCCCTTCCGCCGCTTGGGGCACTTTTGTGACGGCCCGCCGCTTCGCGCTGACGCGGGCTGGGGCGCCCGCTGCACCGCGCCGGGCTGCGCTGGCTGGTGCTGTTTTAGCGCTATGCAGCTTTTCCGCCCAGGCGGCTGACCTGATGCAGGTCTGGCAGGCGGCGCGTCTGCATGACCCGCAAGCGGCGGTGGCCGATGCCGCCCGCGCCGCAGGTGAAACCCGCCGCGCCCAGGGCGCTGCGCTGTGGCGGCCCAGCGTGATGCTCAGCGCCAGCGCGGGCCGCTCCAGCGCGCAGACGGCAATGGACGGCGCGCAGTTTTCCGCGCCCTGCTTTGGCCAGTCGAACGGCGTGTCCTTTGGCACGTCGATCAACAACGGCAGCGCCACCGGCTGGAGCCTGAGCGCGCGCCAGCCGCTGTACAGCGCCGAGCGCAGCGCCCAGCGCGCACAACTCAACATCGGCGCCGACGCGGCCAGCCTGCAATGGGACATCGCCCAGCAGAACCTGATGCTGCAAACTGTGCAACGCTATTTCGACGTGGTGCTGGCCGGGCGCAAGCTGGCGCTGCTGCGCCAGCAGCAAAGCGCCGTCGAGCGCGCCTGGACCGAAGCCAAAGACCGCTTTGCGCTCGGCGACACACCCGTCACCGACACCCACGAAGCCGCCGCCCGTACACGCGGCCTGCAGGCGCAGGTGCTGGTCGCGCAAAGCGAGCTGGAACTGGCGCGCACCGTGCTGGCCGACGCCACCGGCCTGACGCCCGACGCCTTGCAGGTGATGGCACCCGCCGCCCAAACCGCGCCCGCCGAGCTGCCGCCGCTGGCGCACTGGCTGGCGCTGGCGCAGGACAG
>JAPLPS010000337.1 GCA_026400075.1 Polaromonas sp. | reverse complement strand
CCGGGCGCGGCTACCTCAGCGACCGGGTCATGGGCCTGGAACTGGGCGCCGACGACTATGTCGTCAAGCCGTTTGAGCCGCGCGAGCTGGTGGCGCGGGTGCGCAGCATTTTGCGGCGCCGGGACAAGGCGCCGGGCGCGGCCGTGCAGGCACCGGCCTGCTCGCAGCGGGCCGAATTTGGCGGCTGGCATTTTCAGGCGGCGTCGAATTTGCTGTCCTCGCCGGGCGGCCAGGAGTGGACGCTGAGCGCCGGGGAGTCGCGCATGCTGCTGCAATTCCTGCAGCGGCCCAACCGTATCCTGGATCGCGAGCAGCTGTGCGGCGAGCGCGACCTGTCTGCCCTGGACCGCAGCGTCGATGTGCGCGTGTCCCGGCTGCGGCGCAAGCTCGAATCAGACCCGCAGCACCCAACGACGATACGCACCGTCTATGGCGCCGGCTACCTGCTGGCCGCCGAGGTGCGCTGGCTGTAGCCCGGTTTCGGTTTTCAGCCGGAAATAGCCGCGTTGGCCAGCACTGGCGGCGCCGCCTGCAAACGCGCCGCTGCCTGCAGCAAGCGCGTGTGGCTGGCCGGATCGCTGCGCACCGTGGCGGCAAACGCCCGCACGCAGCGCTCAGCGGCCGTGCGGTAGTTGGCCGCCTGCGGCGCGTCGAGCTGATCGGCCAGCGCCAGCAGCGCCAGCGCCGCCGTGCCGTTGCCCGAGGGCGTGGCCGCGTCCATGCCGGTCTTGAGCCGGTGAATCAAGGCCCGCGAGTCGTGCCGGGTGAAGTAAAAGCCGCCCTCGTCGCGGTCTTCAAATTGCGCCAGCAGCGCTTTGGCAATTGCTTCGGCGAACGGCAGGTCGTCGGCTTGCGGATCGGCGGCGTGCAGCGCCAGCACGGCCTCCAGCAAAAAGGCGTGGTCGTCTAAAAAGGCATTCTGGCCGGGCAGCGCCAGCAGGCGCCCGGAGGTGCGGCCGTCGTCCTGCCAGCGTTCGCGCCGGATAAAGTCCAGCGCCTTGCGCGCCGCCTGCAGCCACTCAAGACGCTGGCAGACGGCGCCCGCCCGCGCCAGGCCGGTGATCATCAGCGCCGTCCAGCCGGTCAGCAGCTTGGCGTCGCGGGCCGGGGCGTCGCGCTTGGCGCGTTCCAGCAGCAGCTTGGGGCGCGCCGTGGCGATTAATTCTTCGACCTGCTCGGGCGGGCGGCGCAGCGTGACGGCCAGCGCGCCGACGGGGCGGGCCACGCGCAGGTGCCACAGCCGCCCTTCAAAGCTGGGCGTGTCCACCAGGCCCCAGTGGGCGGCGCAGACATCCCATTCATTCGGCGAGAGCGCCAGCCGCAGCGGCTCGGATTCCCACAGGTAGAACTGGCCTTCGCGGCCTTTGGCGTCGTCGGCGGCCAGCGAGGCGTGAAAGCCGCCACTACCCGCCTGCATCTCGCGCAGCGCCCAGTTGGCCGTGTCTTCAACGATGCGACTAAACAACGGCTCGCCGGTCAGCGCCAGCGCGTCGGCGTACAGCGCCAGCAGCACGCCGTTGTCACAGAGCATTTTTTCAAAATGCGGAATGCGCCACTGCGCATCGACGCTGTAGCGGAAAAAACCACCGCCAATCTGGTCATAAAGCCCGCCTTCGGCCATTTTGCGCAGCGTTGTCAGGGCCATGCTGCGCGCAGTCTCGTCGCCTTCGTCGCGGCCTCTGGCCAGCAAAAAGCCCAGATCGCTGGGGTGCGGAAATTTGGGCGCCGCGCCAAAGCCGCCATGCAGCGGGTCAAACGCGGCGGCCAGTTGTTCAAACGCCTGCGTGGCCACGCTGGCGTCGAGCACGGCGGCCGGGTCTGGGTGCGGCGCTCTGGCGGCCATTGCCTGACGCAGTGCCTGATCCTGGCGCAGCAGCGCCGGGCGCTGCTCGCTCCAGACGGTGCTGACCGAGCCGAGCACGTTGCGAAACGTCGCCTGCCCCTCGGGCGCGTCGGCGGGAAAGTAGGTGCCGCTGTAAAACGGCATGCCTTGCGGCGACAGAAAAATGCTCAAAGGCCAGCCGCCGCCGGTGCGCCGCAGCAGCTGGTGCGCCATCTGATAGACGGCGTCAAGGTCGGGGCGCTGCTCGCGGTCCACCTTGATGTTGACAAAGCCTTCGTTCATCAGCGCGGCAATGGCCGGGTCGCTGAACGATTCGCGCGCCATCACATGGCACCAGTGGCAGGCAGCGTAACCGATGGACAGCAAAATCGGCTTGTCCAGCCGCCGCGCCAGTGTCAGCGCCTCGTCGCCCCAGGGATACCAATCGACCGGCTGCCCGGCATGCTGCTGAAGATAAGCCGAGGCTTCGGAGGCGAGGCGGTTGGGCATGGTGGCCTTAAAGAATGAAAAACGCCGGGCTGGCGGCGCAGCGCGGCAACGCGGGCAGCAAGCCGCGCTTGTCGGGTTTGTCGCAAATGCGCCGCAGTCCGTGGCTTGATGGGGGGGCATACAAGCTGCGGCGCAGGAAGCATGCCATGCCGGAGCGCGGCGCAAGCGGGCGCAATGGGCGCTGTTGGCGATAAAGCGGGCCTGGACTGCTTGTTGCTTGATGGGGCGGGCACGGTCTGTACGGCTGATGGCCGCTAATTAACCCTGACAGGTTCGGGGCAATTTTTCTGGTTGGGAAAATTTTGTTCAACTCCGCTTAAATCATTCAATTTTTTTATTTGCTTGCCGGTCTGCAGTTGGCGTTCAGGCTCTGGAATGAGGGGAGAGGTTGTTTGCGGACAAATCATGATGCGCACGCGCTGGCGGCAGGTTTTTCCATTGCGGATGTAGAAAGAGACACCGGGCTGGCCAAGGACACCTTGCGGGTCTGGGAGCGCCGCTATGGTTTTCCCAATCCGGGGCGTGACAGTGCCGGTGACAGGTGCTACCCGTCCGAGCAGGTGGCGCGCCTGCGCTGCATCCGCCGATTGATGGATGCGGGCCACCGCCCCAGGCACATTGTGGCGCTGGAGTTGCAGGCGCTGCAGGCACTGGTGGCGGCGCTGATGCCCTTGGCGCCTGCCCTGTCTCAGGCTGCGCTGGACGACCAGCTCGGGCTGGACTTTTACCTGAACCTGATCGCCCGGCACGACATGCACAATCTGCGGCTGGAGTTGGGCCAGTCGATACTGCGGCTCGGCCTGATTCACTTCATCACGGCGGTCATGGCGCCGCTGAACACCGCTGTCGGCAATGCCTGGATGCAGGGGCGCCTGGAGGTGTTTGAGGAGCATCTCTACACCGAATGCATCACCGGCGTGCTGCGCAATGCGATGGGCTGCATTGCACCACCCAGAGGAAAGGGAACACCGCGCGTTTTGCTGAGCACTTTTCCCAATGAGCCGCACGGGCTGGGCCTGCTGATGGTCGAGAGCCTGCTGGCGCTCGAAGGCTGCCAGTGCCTGTCCTTGGGAACCCAAACGCCGATCAGCGGCATTGCGCAGGCGGCAGCGGCACACAAGGCGGACATTGTGGCGCTGAGTTTTACCGCGCTGCTGAGCGCCAAAACGGTCATGACAGGACTGAGCGCATTGCGGCATCAACTGCCCCAGCGCATCGCCATCTGGGCGGGCGGTCAATGCCCGGCGCTGTACCAGCAACAAATACCCGGCGTGCTGCCCATCCCGGCCCTCGAATTGCTGGCGCAGCAGGTGGCCCGCTGGCATGTCAGCGGCTGAGGCGCCAGGCTTTTGAAATCGCATCCCGCCTTCAATTAAACTTATGTCATGGACAAATTAGAAAAATTAACTTTTGAATTTGCCTAAAAAGTCACACTTGAGCTGGGTGTTTTAGTGTTTCCTCCCTGCAATTCTGCGAGAAAAAACGCCATAGTTAACCTGTTTTCATAGGGGGGACTTTTATGAATTGTGGCCCAATGCTTGGCTGTTTGTCCGGGACAAAACTGGATTTTCTTTTCATTTTTACCAGAGGAGGGTTTGCAAAATGACACTTTCTGCGAGCTACATGCCAGTCTGGTTGCAAAAAGCAATGAGCCTTCCCCACCCCACACGCGTGTGTTTTGCGGGCTCCCGCTATGTGTCGGTGTTTCCAGATCATGGTCGTTACGACAGCAACATTCAGGACTGGGCGTTGCCGTCTCTTGCCAGCCCGGAAATGGCGCCGTTGACCTCGCTGCAGGATGACGAGGCCAGACCGCAGGGCCAGCCGCTGGTCGGGCTGTGCTGGAACCTGCTGCTGCAGCGCCTGGAGCAGTTGCAGCGCCAGCCGCAGGACTACCCGTTCCAGTTCAAGGTGGTGCGCCTGCTGTCCTGGCCCTCGCTGACGCATCTTCCGCCAGAAATCCAGCCCTCAATGGCGCGCCTGTGCGCGTTGCTGGCGCGCAAACCCAGCGCCGCTTCGCTGCTGCCGCTGCTGCTGAACCTGCCCGAGTCACAGGTTTTTATGCTGATCGAGGCACTGCATCTGCACGGCCATATTCAGATAGCCGATACAGCGGCAAAACCGGACGATCACAGCCTTTCAGACAGGCCGCAGGCTCAAGCCCCGGAAGCGATTGCGCCCGCTGTCAGCTCGCTGATTGCCAATATCTGGCAGCGCCTGCTGAGCCGGCGCTAAATCAGCAGTTCGCCTCAGGCGCCCGGCCCGGCCCGACGCAGGCCAGCGCATCGTCAAAGCGGTGCGCAAAATGCTCACCCGAGCGCGCCTCGCTGCCCAGCAATTCCACCCGCATGCCGCGCCCGCGCAGCGCCATCACCGCAAACACCAGCCAGACATGCGGCGCCATCGCCTGCGCCGCCGCGTCGCGCTGGCGCCAGGCGGCCAGATGCAGCCCGGCGCT
>JAPLPS010000098.1 GCA_026400075.1 Polaromonas sp. | reverse complement strand
CGGCGGCTAGCCAGCGCCAGGAGATTCCGGTGCAGCTGGCCGCGTCGCTGACCGAAGTCGGCACGCTGGAACTGCACTGCGTCAGCGTGGCTGACCCGGCGCAGCGCTGGCAGCTGGCGTTTGACCTGCGCCATGCCGATTCAGCCGCCACCGCGCCCGAAGCTGGCGGCGACCCGGACGGCGCTGCCAACGCCAACGCCAACGCCAGCGCCAACGGCCAGCCCGCCAGCCGCATGCGCCAGGCCATCGCCAAAATCGACCACATTTTCGGCACCGGCCAGCCCGCGACGGTCAAAGAAGTGCGCCAGTTGCGCGCCCAGCTCGAACAGATTCTGGGCAGCAAAGAAAGCTGGGCCACGCCCGAATTGCGCCAGTTGTTCGACGCCCTGTGGCAGCGCGCCCGCACCCGGCGCCGCTCGGCGGAACACGAGCGCGTCTGGCTCAATCTGGCCGGTTTTTGCCTGCGCCCCGGTTTTGGCGACCCGCTGGACGGCTGGCGATTGCAGCAGCTCTGGCCGCAGTTCGCCGCTGGCGTGCAGCACAGCAAGGACAAACAAAGCTGCGCCGAATGGTGGACGCTGTGGCGGCGCGTCGCGGGCGGCCTGGACAGCGCGCAGCAGCTGCGCCTGCTCGACGATTTCGCCTTCAACCTGCAGGACAACCGCGACGGCCTGGACGCCGACGGAGCGCCGCCCGTCAAAGGCAGCGACGAGGACATGCTGCGCCTGGGCGCGGCGCTGGAGCGCATTCCGGCCGACTACAAGGCCGAGATCGGCGGCTGGCTGCTGGCGCGGCTGCAGACCGCAACCACCGCTGCGGCCACCGCCAGCGACAGCCTGACCCTGTGGACGCTGGGCCGCATCGGCGCGCGCCAGCCCTTCCACGGCAGCCCGCACGACGTGGTGCCGCCCGACACCGCCGAGCTGTGGCTGCAAACCCTGCTGGCGCTCGACTGGAAGCGCCTAGAAGCCGCCGCCTTTGCTGCCGTCAGCCTGGCCCGCGTCACCGACGACCGCACCCGCGACCTGCCGCTGGCGCTGCGCGAACAGGTCATCGCCCGGCTCCAGGCCAGCCACGCCCCGCCGCGCTGGATGGACATGGTGCGCGAAAAGATAGAACTGGACGCCGCCACCGAGCGCCGCGTGCTGGGCGAATCGCTGCCACCGGGGCTGAGGCTGATGGCTTGAACAAGCACTTTTAAAGAGCTGTTTTTCGGCGTGATCAAAAGAGCAATGACGATGTTAATATCACCAGCGATATGAAATTAACGCCGAAATTGACAATTGACACCAACATCCTGGTGGCAGCGACCCGCAATCGTCATGGCCCTTCGTTTGCATTGATACAGCTTGTCCGGCGGGGGGAGGTGGTGATGTGCTGCAGCCCTGCGCTTTTCCTGGAGTATGAGGATGTACTCAAACGTCCCCACCAACTCACTGCGTCAGGCTTGCTCATCAGCGATGTCGAGGCGATCCTGAATGAACTGGCCGGTCTGATTTCGCCCGTTGTCACGCACTACCAATGGCGGCCTCAACTGCGTGACCCCTCTGACGAAATGGTGCTCGAAGCCGCCGCCAACGCACAGGCCCAGGCGATAGTCACCTATAACCTGAAGGATTTTCAGCCCGCCAGCCGTTTTGGAATTCCGGTGCTCAATTCTGAGCAGACTTTCAGACAATTCAACCTTGCCGTTCAAAGGAGTTCGACATCATGAGCAACTACGCCCTGCGCCTGCCAGAGTCTCTCAAGCAAGCCGCCAAACGGATTGCCGCCAGCGACGACACCACGATGAACCAGTTTTTCGTGGTGGCCATTGCCGAAAAGATCAGTGCCATGGAAACTGCGCAATTCTTCGAGAAGCGCGCCGCCTCAAGCAGCGCTGCTGCGGCCCAATCCGCCTGGGACAAGGTGGGCAGCGCTTGCGCGGTCGCTCAGGACACCTGGACAAAGCCACTTTGATGAGTCACGGTTTGAAGCCTGGAGCGGCACCTCAATCCCTGCTGCCGCCCGAACCGCTCGCGGTCTTGCCCGCCCTGCCCGGCGCTTTCCAATCGCTGCAATTCACCGCGCCCTTCGTGCAGGACACGGGCGGCAGCAAGTCGCTGCACTTCACCCACGGCGAGCTGCAAAGCGTGATGCTGACCGACGAGCCGACGCGGCTGGCGCTGGACTACACGCGCACGATGATGGGTTTTTTGCTGTTCAACCCCGCACCAGCGCACATCGGCATGATCGGCCTGGGCGGCGGCTCGCTGGTCAAGTTCTGCCACCGCCACCTGGCCGCCAGCCGCATGACGGTGCTGGAGATCAACCCGCATGTGATCGCCTTGCGAAAAGAGTTCCAGGTGCCCGACGACGATGCCCGCCTGACGGTGATCGCCGCCGACGGCGCGCTGTTTTTGCAAACCGAAACGCCCGCGTTTGACGTGCTGCTGGTCGATGGTTTTGACCACGACGGTCAGCCCGCCGCGCTGTGCAGCCAGCGCTTTTACGACGACTGCTGCGCGGCGCTGGCACCCGATGGCCTGCTGGTGGTGAATCTGCATTACCAGCATCCCGACTACCCACTGCTGGTCGAACGCATTGCCCGCAGCTTCGGCGGCAACGCGGTCGAAATCGTTGTCGAGGAAAAAACCAACTCTATCGTGCTGGCCTCCAAAGGCCCGGCCATTTCGCCGCGCGCCTTGAGTCTGCAGCGCAGTCTGGCCGCGCTGGGCGAGGAGGCGCGCCGCCAGCTCAAGCCGGAACTGGCGCGCATTCTCTGGGAAATGAAAAACCTCGACCAGGACAGCGTAGCATAGGCGCCCGATACTGCCGCCCTCCCTCATTTTTCCCAGAAGAGCTTTTGTGGTTTCCCAGCTTAAAAAACGCCATGTGTTTTACCTGAGCGGCTTTGATCCGCGCGGCCCGGCGTTCTACCGGCGCCTGTACGCCAGCGAATCGGCGCGTCAATCAGCAGTCAACGGCATGACGCTGACCATCGGCGAGCGCAGCAAGCCCTCCAAACTCAGCAGCGCCTGGACGATTCAGGCCAGCGTAGAAGGTCAAGCGGTCGAGACGCGCTATGAATTCCTGCGCTGGGACGACCTGATCCGCAAATACTGGGAGCGCAACGAGCTGCGCGTGATCCTCGATTACTGCCGCGTCTATGCGATGTGCATCGCCAACGGCATGTTCGGCCATGTGCTGAAAACCGCCTGGCCGCCCTTTCTGGCGGCGGTCGTGCCGCTGCTCTTGATCCTGGCTGCGCTGGGGCTGGCCAGCGCCGCTGGCTGGAGCGCGGGGCGCGCCGTCGTGGCGGCGGGTCTGTCCGGCTGGCTGGGCTGGGTCGCCGGGCTGGGCGCATTTGCTGGCGTGATGCAGCTGGCCCGCATGGCCGAGCGGCGCATGAACAGCTTATGGCTGGTGCGCATCTACTCCTTTACCCGCAAACAGTGCAACGCGCAGCTGGACGATCTGGAACAGCGCCTGGACGGTTTTGCGCAGCAACTGGTGGCGCAGGCCCAGGCGACGCAGGACGACGAAATCCTGCTCGTCGGGCACAGCACCGGCAGCATCATGGCCGTGTCCGTGCTGGCGCGCGCGCTGCAGATTGACCCGGATCTGGCCAGCCGGGGGCCGTGCATCAGCCTGCTGACGCTGGGCCAGTGCATTCCCATCCTGAGTTTTCTGCCCAAGGCGCAGCGCTTTCGCGGCGAGCTGGCCCGCGTCGCCGCTGCCGACAGCATCGACTGGGTCGATGTCACCGCGCCGACGGACGGCGCCTGTTTTGCGCTGGTCGATCCGGTGGCCGCCACCGGCATCGTCAGGCCGCCCGGCGCCCAGCCCCGGCCCAAGCTGCTGTCGGCGCGCTACGCCACGCTGTTCACGCCCGAGACCTACGCGGCCATGCGGCGCGACTGGTATCGCCACCATTTCCAGTACCTGATGGCCGGCGAAAAAGCCGGTGACTACGACTTTTTCGCCATCACCGCAGGCAACCAGACGCTGGGCGAACGCTTTCGCGCCACGGCTTCCATCACGAACTTCACTGGCCTGAAAAAGGTATTTCAATGAGCCGTTTTTGTCCTGTCTATCCGAAGCCGCTGAAAAGCAAGGCCTCGATGCTGTTGATGTTTTTTGGCAAGCGCCGCTCCTGGCTAGACGGCCTGTACGAGCGCAGCTACGGCATGAAAATGGGCGAAATCAAGCTGCCCGGCCTGGAGCTGTACATGGTCAACGAGCCGCCGCTGGTGCGCCGCGTACTGATTGAGCAGGCGGCCAAATTCCCCAAGCACACGCTGCTGGGCAAGCTGCTGAAACCGCTGCTCGGCGAGAGCATCTTCACCACCAACGGCGAGCAGTGGCAGCGCCAGCGCGCCATGATGGACCAGTCGTTTGCGCAGACGCGCCTGAAACTGGTATTTCCGCTGATGAAAGCCGCCGCCAGCGCGATGACCGAGCGCCTGGACAAACTGCCCGACGGCATCGCCTACGACGTGGATGTCGAAATGACCCATGTCACCGCCGACATCATCTTTCGCACCATCCTGTCGCAAACCCTGAGCGGCGAAAGCGCGCACAAGATTTTCGACGCCTTCACCCGCTTTCAGGAGCTGGCGCCGCGCATCGTCAATCCGGTGCTGTTCAAGCTGCCGCGCCTGTTCTCGCCGTGGCTGGCGATCCGGCGCAGCAACCAGGCGGCGGGTGAAATCCGCGCCCATCTCGAAGGTTTCATTCGCCCGCGTTACGACGCCCATCAACAGGGCAATCCGGGCGCGCATCAGGATATTCTGGCCTCGCTGCTGGACGCGGTGGACCCGCAAACCGGGCGCGGTTTTTCGTTTGACGAGCTGGTCGATCAGGTGGCGATGCTGTTTCTCGCTGGTCACGAAACCTCGGCCAGCGCGCTGGCCTGGTCGCTGTATTTGATCTCGATGAGCCCGGAAATCCAAGAGCGTATGCACGCCGAAGCCGTGGCGGTGCTCGGCGACAAGGACCCGGATTACTCGGATATCAAGCAGATGTCGCTGATCTGGAACGTCTTTCGCGAAACCCTGCGCCTGTACCCGCCGGTGGGCTTTTTTGCGCGCCAGGCGACGGAAACGCAGACCATGCGCGACAAGACGGTGCATGCGGGCGCCTCCGTCGTCATCGCGCCGTGGCTGATCCACCGCCACCGCGACCTGTGGGAGCGCCCCGACGAGTTCGACCCGGACCGCTACAACACCGACAGCGCCAAAGAATCGCTCAAGTGCGCCTATTTGCCCTTTGGCCTGGGGCCGCGCGTCTGCATGGGCGCGACTTTCGCGCTGCAGGAAGCCGGGCTGATTCTGGCCACGCTGGTCCAACGCTACCGCTTCGAGCCCGTCCCCGAGCACCCGCCCCAGCCCGTCGGACGGCTGACGATACGCTCGGACAACGGCATCCGCGTGCGCATCCTCAAGCGCGAGGAAACTGCTGAGAAAACCCCGTGAAAGAAAGAATTGCCGGTTTTTTGCTGATGACCGCCATCGTGCCGCTGGCCGTTTTCGGCTACCTGATCATTGTCTATGTCGGCTTTATCGGCCGCGCCGAGCGGGCTCGCTCCGGCGTGCGGGCGCTGGACCATTTTGTCAATGCCACCGTCTTCAACGGCTACGCCTGGGAGTCGGTTTCCTCGCACGCCTGGCGCATGCGCGAACAGCGCCGCTGGGCCAGGGGCGTAATCTGGCTGACCGACCAGTTCCAGCCCGGACATTGCAGCAAGGCGAACAAACGCGAGCAGCCGGTGGTCGATCTGATCCTTAAAAAAGGCCTGGACAAGCGCACCATTGTTTGAGCTGGAGACACCGGATACGCAGGATGCGCGGCGCGGCCCGCTCAATACGGCGGCAACAGGCGCCGAAAACCGTGGAACAGCACCACGCCCAGAAAAAACACATTGCGCAGCAGCACCGCCGGAAAAAACAATTCTGGCGCCCGCTGTTTGACGCCCGCAGCAGGCGCCTGCGCCTGCGCACGGCCCAGGGCACGGCCCAGCCGCGTCATCCAGCGAATCGAGCGCGGCCACTCCAGCAGGGCGCGTTGCCAGTCAGCCGGAATGCCCGCCGGGCCGCAGGACGCGCCGACAATGCCGCCGAGAATCGCCGCTGTCGAGTCGGTATCGCCGCCGCATTCGACGATGGCGACGATGGCGGTGCAGAAATCATTTTGGTGCATCAGCCACGCGTGAATCACCACCGGCATGGTGTGGAACATGTAGCCGGATACGCCCCGCTCCAGGCCGATGGCAGCGGCAAACTGCTGCGTCGTCTGGCGCTGGCTGACCGATTTGACGGCCGCGTCCATCAGCGCCAGAAACTCCCCGCCTTCGCCCGCCAGCAGCGTTTTCAGTTGCGCCAAAAAATCAGCGCCCGCCACCGGCAACGCCTGCCGCGCCGCCATGTGCGCGGCCAGCGCCGCCGCCAGCGCGCCGAATTCGGCCTTTTCGTCGGTATGCGTGAGGCGCGTGGAAGCGCGCACCAGCGGGCGCAGCGCCTGCAAATCGTCGATAGCCGCGCCGATGATGGGCGCGCGCATCGCCGGGCCATTGCCTGCTGAAAACACGCCACTTTTTTCAGGACTGATGCCGACCCACAGCCGCAAAACAGCCCGCGCCGTCGCCAGGCCGACGCCTGCGGGCAGCGGCAGCAGCCACCAGCGCAGCCTGCTCGCCAGGTTTTTGCGAAACGCCGCCACGTCGCCGCCGGAAACGATCAGCGCCTGCGCCGTCATGCAGGCGTGCTCGGTGTCGTCCGAGACCATGCCGCGCCCGAAAAAGAGGCGCTGGCGCGTTGGCGCGCCAAGCATGCTGGCGCCGCGCCGACGCGACAAGCCTTCGTAAGGCAGGCCGATGGCGTCGCCCATCGCCGTGCCGATCAGCGAGCCGACGAGGCGCGCCTGCCTGCTTGGCAAACCGGAAGGCCCGGTATCCGCCACGGCACTGTTCGGCGTGCCACCCTTGTCAATACACAGCATTGGTTTAATCCATCAGCACAAAAACCCGAGTTTCGCTGAATTATTTGGCGAAAAGCTGGCACAAAATCTGCTTGTAATTATTAAAAAACAAAATAGCTTGATAACACACCAAATTGGTGCCTTGCTGAAAAATATTGCCCCCCAGGTTTGCCTGAAATAATCTCTACAAGCCAGAAACAGATAATATTTTTCAGCCTTGATATATTCTACAAAAAGAATACATCTTCATCTGATTTACCCCAGAAAGGAAAATATTTTGGCCAAATCACAAGATGAAATCTTCAACAAGGTTCTGCATTTAACTTGCTGGCCGCCGCTGGAGCAGCTGTTACTGGAAACGGCACAGCCTGTGACCCGTATCTGTGCGCTGCTGGCGCGCAGGCCTTCAGTCGGCATGTTTATTCCCGTCATTCTAGACATGCCCCCCGAGATTATTTATCCGCTGCTGCAGATGCTCTATGAAAAAGGCCATATCCGCCAGGAGAGCATTTTTCCAGCCAATTCCGACAGCCTGGACGGTGATTTTTCTGTCAAGGATTCGGGCCGCTTTCAAACATCCCCCGCCGTGATGCTGCATGAAGAGATGGAAACTGCCAGGCCTGCGCGCAGCCCTGTTCCCACTGAGACGCTCTCGTTTTTTGAGCTTCTTTGGCGGCGCCTCACAGACGGAAATAAACCCGGCGAACCGAATTTCGTCTAGTGTCGTGCCATCCACTCAAAACCGGTGAACCTTGAACAAGCTGGTTTTTGGATAAGCAACGAATTTGCCTGAGTTGCATACCCGCTGCACAACGACAAGCAGGCATGGGATCGTCCTACAGCAGGCGATGAATCTTTCCCGTAAATTTGAACGATAGCTGCCTCAGGATCTGCGTGCGAAGAGCCTGATTTCAGCCCATTTTTTCATTTTTCCAAGGGGTTTTTCATGAAATATTCAATGCTGTTGGCAGCACTTGTCACGATGCTCGGTCTGGCTGCCTGCGACAAAACAACGGTCGCTCCGCCTGCCACGGCGCCGGTTGTGATTGTTCCCGGTCCGGCGGGCCCAACGGGCGCCACTGGATCGACAGGGGCCACCGGCTCGACCGGTTCGACCGGCTCAACCGTCGCGGTTCCCGGCCCAACGGGCGCGACTGGCGCCACCGGTTCGGCAGGCTACGACGGTGCCCAGGGCGCGACGGGCTCGAAGGGCTCTACAGGTGCCACCGGCTCGGCAGGCTACGACGGCGCCACAGGCGCGACTGGCGCCACCGGTGCTGAAGGCACGAAAGGCGATACCGGAAAAACCGGCGGCGACACGGTCGTCATCGTTCCCGCCAAATAAACGGCTGAAAAAATATTCCCGATCAGTAACGTGGCCCCCAAAACCAACTACGAATTCGAGGTCTATTACCCGGCGCATGCCAGCAGCCCCGAGGCCGAGCGCGAGGATCTGATGGGCATGCTAGGGCCGGTGCTGCAGGAGCTGCTGGCCGAAAAAGACAGCGCCGCCCATGTCGCGGTCAGCAACAGCCCCAAAGGCGGCCAGCACAAGCTGGTTGAGTTGAGTACGACGCTGGGAGGCGATCAGATGGCCGAGATTCTGCAGGCGCTGAGCCTGCGTCACGGCGTGGTCGTCAGCGCGCTGGAGTGAAGCCAGCGCCCGGCAGCGTTCAAGACGGGTTCGGCAGCGCCAGCAGTTATAGCGATTCCAGCAGCCGCGCCAGCGCATGGCGCACGGCAGCTTGGCGCACGGCGGCGCGGTCGCCGTCAAAGCGGCGCATTTCAGTGACGACGCCTGCGGGCGTCGCCCAGCCGAACCAGACGGTGCCGACTGGCTTGGCCGCGCTGCCGCCGCCCGGCCCGGCCACGCCGGTCACGGCCAGCGCCACTTGGGCGCCGGAGTGGGCCACGGCCCCCAGCGCCATCGCCCGCGCCACGGCTTCGCTGACGGCGCCGTGGCGTTCAATCAGCGCCGCGTCCACACCGAGCATGTCGGTTTTGGCGGCGTTGGAGTAGGTGACGAAGCCGCGCTCAAACCAGTTGCTCGAACCAGCCAGTTCGGTGCAGGCCGCCGCAATCAGGCCGCCGGTGCAGCTTTCCGCCGTGGCCATTTGCCAGTGTTTGGACTGCAGGCGCTCGGCCAGCGCGGCGACCAGCGTGGCAGGCGCGTCCGGCGCCGGGTTGACGGGGCGATTCATCATTGGAAAAACCAGAAGCGCCACAGCGCAATCACCAGCAGCGCGCAAAAAGCGGCCACCAGATCGTCAAACATGATGCCGAAACCGGCAATCGTCCAGGCGTGGTGGTTGCTGGCCGGATTCACGCCGTGCGAGAGCTGGTCAGCCCAGCCGACCGGGCCGGGCTTGGCGGCGTCAAAGTAGCGAAACAGCGCAAACGCCAGCGCCTGCCCGACAAAACCGGCGGGCGCAATCAGCCACAGCATCAGCCAGAACGCGGCGATTTCGTCCCAGACGACGCTGCTCGGATCGAGCACGCGCATATTGCGCGCTGTCACGCTGCACACCCACCAGCCGACGGGAATCGACACTGCCACCAGCCAGCCCAGCGCCCAGGGCGACAGCCACTGCTGCAGCAACGCAAACACCGCCCAGGCCCACAGCGTGCCAGCGGTGCCGGGCGCGACCGGACTCAGCCCGGAGCCAAAGCCCAGCGCAAAAATATGCGCCGGATGCGCCAGCATGAAGCGCAGCGTCGGCCGCACCGGCGCGGCATCGAAAACCGGCAGCAAAACCGCCTCCAGAAGCGGCGGCTCAGCCGATTCGGGCGGCAGGGGAAAATCGGTCATGGCAGGCGTCTCCAGCAAAGCGCAAGGCGGTAAAAGGTTTCAGGCGAAGTGGTCAAAAGAAGAAAACTGCCCGCTCAGGCGCTGGCCCTGCGCATCGACCAGCCGCAGGCCGGGTTCCAGCTCGATGCGGCCAATGCGCGTCACCGGCGTGGCCGACTGGCGGGCGGCGGCCTGAACCGCGTCTCTGGCCGAGGGCGGCGCGGTGAAGGCCAGCTCGTAATCGTCGCCACCAGCCAGCACGCATTCAAGCTGCTTTTCAACAGGAATCAGGCCGGGCGCCCAGTCGGCATGTCGGCGGGCGGCGAGCAAACCCAGTGCAACGGACGTGTCCAGCGTCGCGCCGACGCCGGAGGCTTTCAGGATGTGCTGCAAATCGCCGAGCAGGCCGTCGCTCAGGTCTAGCGCCGCCGTCGCCACGCCGCGCAGCGCCTGGCCCAGCGCCACGCGCGGCGTGGGCTGCTCCAGCCGTCGCCGGGCCTGGGCCAGCAGTGCGGGCGGCAGCGTCAGCGCGCCGCGCAGCGCGTCCAGCGCCAGCCGGGCGTCGCCCAGCGTGCCGCTGACATAGACATCGTCGCCCGGCCTGGCGCCCGAGCGAAGCAGCGCCTGGCTTTTGCCGTTCAGCACCGGCACTTCGCCGAAGACGGTGATGCAGATGTTCAGCGGCCCCTGCGTCGTGTCGCCGCCAATCAGCTCGCAGCCGTGGGCGTCGGCCAGCGCGAACAGGCCGCTGGAAAACGCCGCCAGCCAGGCCTCGTCGGCGCGCGGCAGGGCCAGCGCCAGCGTGAAGGCCAGCGGCGCCGCGCCGCAGGCGGCCAGGTCGCTCAGATTGACGGCCAGCGCCTTGTGGCCCAGCGTGGCCGGGTCCACGTCGGCGAAAAAATGCCGGTTTTCCACCAGCATGTCGCTGGAAATGGCCAGTTGCGTTCCCGGGGTGGGCCGCAGCAGCGCGCAGTCGTCGCCCACGCCGAGGGCGGCCCGCGTTGCGGGGCGTTTGAAATAGCGTTCAATCAGGTCAAATTCACCCATAGCGGCCAAGCATACCGCCTGCGCCCGGCGCTTGCTTTTATCATGCAGCACCGCGCTTTATCCGAAAGCGCAAGCCTCTGAACCCAACCCGGAAAACACCATGCCGACTTACCACATTGAAATGCTCGAAGGCCGCACCATCGAGCAAAAGAAAAAGCTCGCCGAAGCCATCACCCGCGTGACGGTTGAAATCCTCGGCGGCAAGCCCGAGTCGGTCGATATTTTGATCACCGATGTCAAGCCCGAGAACTGGGCCACCGGCGGCAAGCTCTGGTCTGAGCCACGCGGCTGAGCGCCCGGCACGACGGGCGCTGCAGAACACTTACTGGCAGCTGAAGTTTTCAGCCTTGTCGAGGCTGCCAGTGCCTTTGTAGCGGGCCACCTGCGGGTAAGGGCACAGCGGCCGGGTTCGGTCTGCAGCCCAGTCGGCAGGCACATCGGCGTTGACGCCGCCCGCATTGCCCGCGCCGCGCGCCGTCGCCACCACGGCCTGGGCCGCCTGGCCTTTTTCAACCCAGCTCACCAATGGCGTCAGCATGTCAAACTGGTCGGTAGCCGGGCCGCCAGAGCAGTGCAGCATGCCCGGCACGCGGTAAAAGCGGGAAAAATTCGACGCGTCGCCGCCATTGGCGGCCTGGAGTCCGTCATACCAGTGCTGCGTGTCGTCGCTGGAGAAAATCGGATCGCTGGTGCCGTGATAGACCATGATCTTGGCGCCGCGCTGCTTGAGCTGGCTCAGGTCAGTCGGGTTCGGCGGCGTCATGAAGGACATGGCCGACTCGGTGTAGCGCGTCGTGGTGGCAAACACCTTGGTCAGCATGCTGTCCACATTCCCGGTCAGCGCAAAGTTGCTGCCATTGAAAGTGGCCAGGTCTTCAGGCGGTGCCTGCCAGATCAGGCCAACAGCGCCTGAATCGCGTTGCAGCGGGGCAGTGAACTTCCAGGAACTCCAGCCCGCAGGCGCCAAGCCCGCGTCATACGGAAAGCTGGCGTAAATCTTCTTGCCCGTTCCGGTCAGCGCACCGGCGAACAGCTGGGCAATGCCCTTTTTCTGCTCGGCGCTCAGGCAGCTGCCGTCGCGGCTGGTGCTGCAGGTGGGCACGTCGCGGCTCAAGTCGAACGCGGCCTGACAGGCGTTGGTGTCCTGAATCAAGCCATCCTTGGCGCCGTCGAGCGCATCGCATTTGTTCAAAATGGCCTGCGACACCAGCGCGCGCTCGGGCGTGCTGAAGCCGCTGGACAGGTCGCCCGGCGTGGACGCCAGCGCCGCGTAGGTCTGCGCGCCCGCGATGTTGGCAATGGCCGCCAGCGGCAGGTTAAAGCCAGGGTCGCCGACCAGAAAACCGTCGTAGTCCTTGGCGTAGCGCGACGCGGCCACCATCGCGTGGCGCCCGCCATTGGAGCAGCCCGCAAAATAGGAGCGATCCGGCGCCTTGCCATAAGCGGCCTTGATCAAGGCCTTGGCCATTGGCGTGAGCTGGGCCACGGCTTGGTAGCCGTAGTCCAGCCGGGCCTGCGGGTCGATGCCAAAAGACGGATCAGGCGGCGCATGACCGGCATCGGAGCTGATGACGGCAAAGCCCATGTTCAGCGCATTGTTGAGCGCGCCGCCGCCGTGCGCCCCCACCGCTGTCGCCACGCTGCCATCAATCCCGCCGTTAGCCTGGTAAAAAAAGCGCCCATTCCACTGGGTCGGCAGGCGCATCTCGAAGCCGATGGCGTAGCTTTTGCCATCGACCGGGCTGACGCGCTCGGCCATCTTGCCCAGCACCTGGCAGTGCGCCTCAATCGGTTTGCCGGCCACGCTCAGCACGCCCGCCGCCATCGAATTGGCCTCGGTGATGCGGGTATTGGCCAGCGTCAGGCTGGAGGCCAGCGTCGCACAGGATGACAGCGTGCCGCCCACCGCCGCGCCCAGCACCGGCAGCGCCACCGGCGCCTGCACCGACAACGCACCATCACCGCCGCCACAGGCGCTCAAGACCAGCACAGAGGCCAGGCCGACAAATTTTTTCATCATGTCTCCAATTTTTTGAAGTGCCACCGCAGCACCATTTAGTTAATATACTTAACTATTTTTTGAAAAAAATTCTGGTTTTCACCTATATAAAGATTACAAAATCTTGACGAAAAAGATTTATTAACAAAAATAGATTGACTGTCTGATCTGGCGCAAGAAAGACCGCCATCGCCAGGTGGGTGCCCAAGGCCATGCGCTTGACGCGCCACAATTCGGGCATGCCCAAAGAACGCCCCTCTCCGCCGGATGCCACCCCGGCCGGTCGCCTGACCGAAGCCTGTCTGCACCAGATCCTGGGCTACCAGCTCGCACAGGCGTCCATCTCCACCACCGGCGTGTTCATGCGCCAGGTCGGCAAACCGTTTGAGCTGCGGCCGGTGGAATACACGCTGCTGAGCCTGATCAACGAAAATCCGGGCGGCTCCTCCACCCGCCTGGCCAAAGCCCTGGCAGTGACAGCGCCCAACATCACCGTCTGGGTAGACCGGCTTGAAAAACGGGGGCTGGTTCAGCGCCTGCCCAATACCGCCGACAAGCGGGCACAGCAGCTGCAGACCACTGCCAGCGGCGCACAACTGGCCGCGCAGGCCACGCAATGTCTGCTGCAGGGCGAGCGCCAGACGTTTGAGGGCCTGAGCGATGGCGAACGGATGATCCTGATCGAGCTGCTGCACAAACTGGCCTGCCAGCGGGCCACTTGAGTCCCGGAAAAAAACCTGCTCGTAGCCCCCTCAAATAGCGGGCGAATGCGCTCTAATGACGCCATGTGCCAACTTCTCGGAATGAACTGCAACGCGCCCACGGATGTCACCTTCAGCTTTCGCGGCTTTGCCCAGCGCGGTGGTCACACCGATGAGCACCGCGACGGCTGGGGCATTGCGTTTTTTGAAGACGCCAGCGGCGCCGATGACACGGGC
>JAPLPS010000431.1 GCA_026400075.1 Polaromonas sp. | reverse complement strand
GTCTGCACAGGCCAATCCAGAGCCATGATTTGTTGGCTTTCTTCTGTACGAATGACCAGACCTCATCGAGTTCGAGTACATCGTCGCTCTGGGCGGGCAGCAGCTTTTCACTCAGGCTGGGCAGGCTCTTGGCTTTTTTTTAATCCAACTGGTAATGGTCAGGCGGTTGATGCCAAAAATGCGCTCAAGCCCGCGTATGCTCGGGCGCTCCAGGTAGGCGCTGAGTACCTGATCGCGAATTACATGCGGGTACGATTGCTGCGGGTTGAGGCTGCCGTAGCGCCCGCACGCCTTGCACTTGTATTTTTGCTTTCCTCCGCCAGTGAACCCGTTGCGCTTGATCTGATCGCTGCCACAATCAGGGCACAGATGCTTGATTTCTTCGACGATCATGGGTGGAACTCCTTTCAGTCTTCCGCAAAAGTCAGATTAAATCACTACCATATTTTTTATTTTCGCAGTGCTGACTTGAGATGTTTTACCCGCTGTCATCCCGATTGAAATTTGCACAATGCTCATCACCACGATTTGCAAAACAAAAATTAGGCAAGCAGAAAGGCGCAGGGTAAAGGCGTGTTTCGGGTGTCGCCCCGCGAGCGAAAAAATGCACCCCTCAACAATCAGCAACGCAATGCAAGATAAAACTTTTGCGTCACGTGCTGAGCTACCAGGCTCGGTTGACTCAACGCCATCAACAATAAACCAGGCAATGCCGGTCATTATCAAGGCGGCAAGAACATAACAGAGATAAGAATCTCTGATTTTATTATCGCTAGCGCTTTCGCTCTCTGCGAGGGAGGGGAGGGATATAGCCATTTTGGGCTCCAGCGGTTCAGTCGATGAATGACTACCGCCAAGAGACCAATCCGGGCGGCAGTCCGAACGAGTTGGTCTACCAGTGAACCTGCGGAGCAGAAGCTGGCGAGCCTTTCGGCTCCTCGTCCGGACCGCCATAAACCGGGGGCCAGAATTGAGAAAGCCGCAGACGTGCAGTTGCGGCTATGTGTGCCGCAGGTTCAAACCAGGAGACCAATCCCGGCCCCGCACGATCGCGGGGAATCAAGAGTATATCAATCATGCCGGCCCAGCAGGCCCCTGTTGCTTCTGGTCATCAGACTGCACCTGGTGCGCAGCAGGCGCGGCTTGTGGGGCCTGCTGGCGTGCGGGAGGAGGAGCCTGCTTGGCTGCATGGGCGGCAATGCGCGCTTCAATCGCGGCCCGCTGGGCGGGATCTAGCGCCAGCACCTTGCCCCACGCCTGGGTGACGGCCTGGCGGGCGGCCTGTACCGCCCGGCTTGCTATTTTCAGAGCCGCTACGGCTGCGTCGTAAAAATTGATATCTCTAGCCCAACCTGGCGCTTTAATCAATGCCTGCGCTGTTTTCAGCAGGCTCTTGTCTGCCTCCTGCTGCCCGAGAATCGCCCAGTCACGCGCGTTTTTCAGCTGCTCGACAGCAACGCCGGCGCGCCCTTCGGCCTGCACGGCCTGAGCCAGCTGCTGCTCGGCTTTTTTGTGCGCCTGGCGGGCCAGAGCCAGCGCCTCCAGTCGCCGGCGCTCAACATCTTCAACAGCCTGCTGCGCCTGGCGCTGCCGCTCTGCCTGAGCCAGCAACTCACACTCCTGCGCAGCTCGTGCGGCCTGGGTAGCCTCCTGGGCTTCCAATTCTTGCAGCTCGGCATCCGCCGCTGCGGCCTGTGCCCGAGCGATGACCAGCTGCGCCTCGAGCTGCGCAGCCTGGCGGGCGGCGCGCTCGGCTTCTTGGCGCTGGGCCACATCGCTGTGCTCGCCACGGAGCAGAATGCCGGCCACGGACGGCCCGTGATGCTGGCCTGGCACCTCGTCCAGGCCCCTGGCCTCATTGCTGCGGTGGTCGATTCTGGCCTCGTGGCCGGCCTTGGCCAGCGCCTCGTTTGCCATCTTCGACCAGCTTGCCCGCCAGCTCTCGAGCATGCCCACGCTGTTCCACTCTCGGGCCTTTTTCCCGAACCCGTCCCCCTCAATCCGGCGCAGGGTCAGCATGATGTGGGCATGGAAATTTTGGTTGTCTTCCCCGCGCCCAGGCGCGTGCAGGTTCAGATCCGCCACCATCCCGTGCTTCACAAAATTCTTCTTCACGTAGCTTCGAATCAGCTCCCGCCGCTCGCTGCTGGTCAGCTCATGGGGGAGGGCAATGTCAAGCTCGCGACAGAGCTGGGCGTCCTTGCGCTTCTCGATCAGCTCGACTTTGTTCCAAAGCTCAGCCCGGTTGAACACCCACTCAGGCGCGCCAGCAGGAGCCAAGATTTCAGAGTGCAACACGCCGCGTTTTCGGGTGTAGTCGTGAATTTCACCCGTTCGCTCTTCAACGATCACTTCGCCAGCACGGTAAGCCGCAGCACCGGGAGTGCTGCGACCGGAAGCGCGACTGATCACTTGTACGTGAAGGTGATAAATCGACAAAACTAAAAATCCTTTGAACAAATAAAGCGCCGTTGGGAAAGCTGCCGGCAGGCCCCGCCGGGTGGCCGCACACATCACACAGTGATGTATAAGTGCGCCCTTCATGACTTCGTCGCTACGCTTCTCGGGTCGGGAAACCAGGGAAATCCCTGCCCGAGCTTTTACCATAAAATCGCGTTCATGACAAACCACACTACACCCACAGAGCGAGAATCAGCACCGGCGAAAAAAACGAAACTGGAGATTGCCAGGGAGAAAGCTGCCAAAGCCGCCGCACTGCTTCAAAAACTCGAAGCCTTGGCAAAAACGCGAGAATCCAAGAACGGACGCAAGTTGGACACGCGCCGCAAGGTGCTGCTCGGTGCGTACCTGCTGGCCAAGATCAAGAAAGATGATGATGAGAAGGCGCGGGTCTTGGAAGGGCTGGACAAGTACCTGACACGGCCCGCAGAGCGCTCACTGTTTGATCTGCCAGCCCTTGCCGCGTCACCAGCACCAACTGAAGCTCAAAGTTCCGGGTCTGCTGCTGTCCAGGAACAAGCGCCTGGAGTCTCAGCTGACAGCGGGGAAAACGCGCCGCCAGCTCAGAGCTGGGTCTAATGCGGGGTCAGTTGCGCGCTTCGCTCACCGGGTGCTCCGGCCCCGCAAACGGACAGCGTTCCTTTTCTGGCAAAAATGGTCCTTTTCTGGGGTCGCTTCAGGAAACGCCCCCCTGACAGGGGAAAACATGCACGACAAACCATGTCGGATAAGTTCAGTGGCCGGAAACGCGGGCTGTGATGTTTTCCGGCGGAATTTTCGGCGGTTCCGGCTTAGAACCCCGTTAACGATTTGTTAGCGAAAACGAAGGTTTTTGAGCAGACGAATCGCTAACTTTAAATTCTGGTTTCTGAGACGGCCCCTTTGTGTCCATTTTGTGCCCGAAATCAGTTTGTTTCCACTTTGTGTCCACTTTGGGGTCTAGGGCTCAAAAACGCCGGATTCCGTCGGAATCTCGGCCGACCCTCAGGCAGTTTTTCATAAGTACCGCGCACCTGATCAATCAAGACATTTGCCGTCATCTGGGACGGCTCGCTCGTTACCCGCCAAGCCATTAGACCCCCCCGATCAGCGCATCAAAGGATGCTCTCAAGCATAGCGGAGTCAAATTTGGAATTGCTGGTTGCTGATGTGCTCGCGGCGGACGTCCTCGATCTAGGCATATACTCCCTTACACTGGCATACACACCAATGACATGCCTAAGATGTGAACATATCCGTTGAAAACGTTTTGAGCGCTCAAGAGGTCGCCGAGTACCTTCGCATCAACCAACACAGTATCTACCACCTTACCATTAAAGGAAAAATTCCAGGCTTTAAGGTCGGAATAACTTGGCGGTTAAAGCGCAGCCGAGTTGATGCTTGGCTTGCAGGTCAAAGCAATCAGGCATACGGAAAATCTACGTCTTGATTACTGCCCAGCACGCCAAGTATTACGCCCACGAGCTGACCCGCCGCCACGCGGCCGATGGCGTTGGCCGCCTGTCGCAGTCGCTGTTCGACGCCAGTGTGGATCTGAACCCGCATCAGATCGAGGCGGCCCTGTTCGCCCTGCGCAACCCACTGCAGCAAGGCGTGCTGCTGGCCGACGAGGTCGGCCTGGGCAAGACCATTGAAGCCGCCCTGGTGCTGTGCCAGTTCTGGGCCGAGCGGCGGCGGCGCCTGCTGGTGATCTGCCCGGCCAGCCTGCGCAAGCAGTGGGCTCAGGAACTGCACGACAAGTTCGCCGTGCCCAGCGTCGTGCTGGACGCGGTGGCGATGCGCAAGCACCGGGCAGGTGACCTGCTGGCCACGCTGCAGGCTTTCGCGGGAAAGCAAGTGGTCATCATGTCCTACCAGTTCGCCGCCAGGCGGGAAGCCGAGCTGCGCGCGGTGCCATGGGACGTGGTGGTCATTGACGAAGCTCACAAGCTGCGCAACGCACACCGCACCAGCAACCGCACGGGCCAAGCCCTGCGCCGGGCGCTGGACGGCCGCAAGAAGCTGCTGCTGACCGCCACGCCCCTGCAAAATACCCTGCTGGAGCTGTACGGCCTGTCCACCCTCATCGACGAACACTTGTTCGGCGACGAGGCGGCGTTTCGCAAGCAGTACATGGCGGGCAGCGGCAATCTGGACGAGCTGCGCAGCCGCCTGGCCACCTTCACCAAGCGCACCCTGCGGCGCGACGTGCTGGAGTACGTGAAGTACACAGAGCGCAAGGCGCTCACCCAGCCCTTCAACCCAACCGACGACGAGCAGTCGCTGTACGAGCGCATCTCGGCCTTCCTGCAGAGCGAAGACTCCTTCGCCCTGCCGAAGAAGCAGCGCCACCTGACCTCGCTGATCCTGCGCAAGCTGCTGGCCTCCAGCTCGCACGCCGTGTCCGCCACCCTGAGCACCATCCGCGCCCGCCTGCAGCGCATGCTGGACGGCGAGGACGTGGGCGATGGCCGCGACCTGATCGAGCAGCTGGTCGAGGACGATGACCTGGAAGAAGACATCCTGGAGGAGCAGGCCGAGGACGCGGAATCTGACGCGGCCGAGGACGCAGACAGACCTGCCGCCCCCAGCATCGCCCCATCGGCCCAGGCCGAAACGTCCAAGCGCAAAGCCATCCAGTCGGAGATCGCAGAGATCACCGCCTTCATCGACGCCGCCACAACGCTGACCACCGACACCAAAGCCCAGTCGCTGCTGCGCGCCCTGGAGCTGGGCTTTGCCAACATGGCGCAGATGAGCGCACCCCGTAAAGCCATCGTCTTCACCGAGAGCAAGCGCACCCAGGAATACCTGCATCGCTTCCTCAGCGCCAACGGCTACGCCGGCAAGCTCGCCCTGTTCAGCGGCACCAACAGCCACGAGGAACAGACGGCCATCTACCAGGCCTGGCTGGCGCAGTACAAGGGCACTGACCGCGTGACGGGTTCGCCGCAGGTGGACCGGCGCACTGCGCTCATCGACCACTTTCGGAAGGACGACGGCAGCGGCGCCGACATCATGATCGCGACCGAGGCCGCCGCCGAGGGCGTGAACCTGCAGTTCTGCGCCCTCATCATCAACTACGACCTGCCCTGGAACCCCCAGCGGGTGGAGCAGCGCATCGGCCGCTGCCACCGCTACGGTCAGCGCTATGACGTGGTGGTCATCAACTTTCTGAACACGCGCAATCAGGCCGACCAGCGCGTGCTGGAGCTGCTGACGCAGAAATTCAACCTGTTCTCGGGCGTGTTTGGCGCGTCCGACGAAGTGCTGGGCCACATCGAGAGCGGCATCGACTTCGAGAAACGCATCCTGCAGATCTACGACACCTGTCGGCGCCCGCAAGACATTGACGCCGCCTTCAACGCCCTGCAGGCCGAGTTGGAAGAGTCCATCAACAGCCGCATCCGCGACACCCAGTCCCAACTACTGGAGACCTTTGACGAGGACGTGCATGACCGCCTGAAGCTGCGGCTCGACGAGGCCGAGGCCCGGCTCGACAAAATTAGCCGCTGGTTCTGGGGCGTCACCCGCCACGCCCTGGCTGGTCACGCCAGGTTCGACGAGCAGCACTACGCCTTCTCGCTCACCAGCGCGCCACCGGCCTGCGCCGCCAGCGCGCCCACTGGCCGCTACCAGCTGTTGCGCGGTCACACGGGGCAACAACGCCAAGCCGACATGCTGGCCCACGCTTACCGCCTGAGCCACCCGCTGGGCGAGTGGAGCATCGCCACCGCACTCAGCGCCAGCACGCCGCCAGCCGCTATCAGCCTGGACTACGCCCGGCACGGCACGCGCATATCGGTCATCGAACGGCTCAAGGGCAAATCCGGCTGGCTGACGCTGGTGCGGCTCCTTGTCACCGCCTACGAGACCACCGAGACCTTGCTGTTCTCGGGCATCTGCGACGACGGCACCACGCTGGACCAGCAGACCTGCGAACGCCTGATGTCGGTGCAGGCCGCCGGCCGCCCTGTGCCACTGACCGGCGCGGCAGCCCAAACGCCACCCGACGTGCTGGCCACCAACAGCGCCCAGCAGGTGGAAGCTACCATCGCGGCCATCCTGGAGACCAACCAGCGCCTCTTCACCGAAGAGCGCGACAAGCTGGAGAAATGGGCCGACGACAAGCTGATGGCGGCCGAGGAGCAGCTGCGCAACACCAAGGCGCGCATCGCCCAGCTCAAGCGCGACGCCCGCAAGGCTGCCACCCTGCAGGAGCAGTCCGCCATCCAGCAGGAACTGAGCAGCCAGGAGCGCCAGCAGCGCAAGCAGCGCCAGGACATCTTCGCCGTCGAAGACGAGATCATCGAGCGCCGCGACGCCCTCATCCAGGCGCTGCAAGAGCGCCTGAAACAGACCACCGAGGAAGAGCCTCTCTTCACCCTGCGCTGGACGGTTGTCTGACACCGCCCTAGCCCTTCACGCCCCATCCATCTACAAGAACATCTGCACGAACCCTGTCATGAGCAAGTACAACGAACTGATCATCAAACTGCGCGAAATCTTCCAGATCGACCGCCCCGAGCTGGACTTCGGCATCTACCGCATCCTCAACACCCGAGCCGCCGAGATCAACGCCTACCTGGAGAACCGCCTGCCCGAGAAGGTGAAGGCAGCCTTGACTCAGGGCATTGCCGCCCAGCAAGAGCACATCGCCAGGGAGCTGCAGGAAAAGGAAGCCCAGTACCAGGCCGACGGCATCGCCCCCGACACCGTGCCCAAAGTGCGCGAGCTGCGCGAAAAGCTGGCCCAGTACCAGAGCGGCGCCTCCGAGCACGAGAACGCCGTGTTCTCGCACCTGCTGGCATTTTTCTCCCGCTACTACAAGGACGGTGACTTCATCAGCCAGCGCCGCTACAAGGGCGATACCTACGCCATTCCCTATGCCGGCGAGGAAGTGTTGCTGCATTGGGCCAACAAGGACCAGTACTACACCAAGAGCGGCGAGAACTTCGCCAACTACAGCTTCAAGCTGGACGATGGCCGCGCGGTTCACTTCCGGCTGGTGGCCGCCAACACGGCCAAGGACAACCGCAAAGACACCGACAAGGAGCGCCGCTTCGCCGTGATCGAGCACAAGACCGTCACCCGTATCGATGAGGCGGGCGGCGAGTACGAAGAGGAACTGCTGCCGGTAGAGGAAACCGATGGCGCGAATGGCAAAGAGCTGATCTTGCGTTTCGAGTACGCGCCCCAGCCCAAAGGCACCAAGCAGAACACGCTGGTGGAAAAGACAGTCGCCACGGTGCTGGCAGACGCCGCCGTAAAAGCCCGCTGGTTGACCCTGGGCAACCGTGCCCCCACCGACAAAAACCCCCAGCGCACGCTGCTGGAAAAGCACCTTTCGGACTACACCGCCAAGAACACCGCCGACTATTTCATCCACAAGGATCTGGGTGGCTTCCTGCGCCGGGAGCTGGACTTCTATATCAAGAACGAAGTCATGAACCTGGACGATGTGCAGAATGCCAGCGCATTTTCCGACATTGAAAAGAACCTGCGCATGATCCAGTGCCTGCGGATCATCGCAATAGATCTAATTGCATTCTTGGCGCAGCTAGAAGACTTTCAAAAGAAGCTCTGGCTCAAGAAGAAGTTTGTGGTGCAAACATCCTATTGCATCCGACTCGCCTTAATACCTGAGACGTTCTATCCCATGATCGCAGCGAACAATGCGCAGCGGGAGGAATGGGTTCAATTGTTCTCCATCAATCAACTGAAGCCAATTAATGATGGTCTGTTTGGAGCGCGAAATTCTGAATACAGCACCCCCCTAACAGTAGATTTTCTGAAGGCTCAACCAACGCTAGTGGTAGACACGCGCCACTTCACGCCAAATTTCACCTGTGACGTGTTATCTGTCATTGGCGACTTGGATGAGCATTCTGATGGCTTGCTGATCCGAAGCGATAATTTCCAAGCGCTAGCGCTGATGCAAGCGCAATATGAGGAACGGGTTGAGTGCATTTATATAGACCCACCATATAACACTGGCGGTGACGGTTTTGTCTATAAGGACACCTATCAGCACTCGTCATGGCAATCAATGTTCAACGATCGGGCAGCTCTTGGCAAACGTTTACTTTGCGGGCAGGGAGTCTTCTTGTCAAGCATTGACGACATTGAGCGCGACGCGATGGTTGCGCTATTAGATGGCAACTTCGGCAGAGATGGGCGCATTGGTAATCTGATATGGAAGGGATCTACCGATAATAATCCAACACGAATCGCGGTTGAGCATGAGTACATCCTTTGCTACGCGAAATCCAAGGATCAATTGAATGAACATTGGAGTAGTGCAACCAGTCAAATAAAAGAACTCATGCTCAGCGAATTCGAAACTATCTCTTCGAAAACCACTTCGATTACTGAAAGACGTGCGCTTTTTGAAATCTTCGCGATCGAGAACCGTGAAACGCTGGGGGATCTATTTCGCTACAGGCGTGTAGATGCCCGTGGTCCGTATGCGGCCCGACGAAACATGGAAAATCCCGGCAAGCCTGGGTACAAGTACGAAGTACTACACCCGATTACCAAGAAGCCTTGCACACGACCATATTGGGGTTGGCGCTTCCCGGAAGGGACAATGAAAAAATTTCTAGAAGAGGAACGAATTATCTTTGGTCAGGATGAAAGCAAAATCCCTGAGCTCAAGGTCTACCTTACAGATGTTCGATTTCCGCTTCGAAGCGTTTTTAATCTGGATGCGCGAAAGGGATCCAATGACCTTGATAAGCTCTTCGGATCGCGTGATCTTTTCAAGAACCCGAAACCCACAGAGGTTATCCGACACTTCCTCCCATTTACTTCTTCACCACGATCGATTGTTGGAGACTATTTTGCCGGTTCTGGGACGACTGGTGCTGCAATCATCAATCTAAATCGTGAAGATGGGGGGCGAAGAAAATTTTTCCTTATCGAGCAAGGCGATCACTTTGACACTGTTCTTCTACCCCGATTGAAGAAGCTCGCTTACACCCCAGAATGGAAAGACGGGAAGCCCCAGCGCCTTCCTACAGCCACAGAGGTGGAGCGAAGCCCTCGAATTATCAAAGTTCTACACCTCGAATCCTACGAAGACACACTCAACAATTTGCAGTTGCGCCGAACCCCGGCGCAAGGAAGTCTCCTGTCAAGCCTACCCCAAGATGCCACGGAGGACTACCTGTTGCATTACATGTTGGACACAGAAGCCCGTGGATCGCTCTTGTCAGTCGAAGATTTCAGAAAGCCCTTCGGTTACACGTTAAACGTGTCTGTCGACTCGGCAGGGGCTTGTGAGCTGCGCAGGATTGACTTGATTGAGACCTTCAACTACCTGATCGGCCTTCGCGTCAAGCACATTGACGCCCAACCCGAGCGCGGCTTCGCCACCGTGACGGGCACGCTCCCCAGCGGCGAGAGCTGCCTGGTGCTGTGGCGCGACTGCGAGAAGCTGGACTACGAGGGCATCGCCAAGCTGTGCGATCGCCTGGCCATCAATCCGGCGGACAACGAATACGACGTGGTTTACATCAACGGCGACCACAACATCCCGACCGTCCTGACGCAGACCGCCGAGGAAGGCGGCGCCACGCGCGTGCTCAAGCTGCGGCAGATCGAGCCCGAGTTCCTAGAACGCATGTTCCAGCCGGAGGATGTCTGAATGGAAACCACACCCACGAGCACAGCCGTGCCCAGGTTGCAAGGCCGCATTGCCAGGGTCAGCATCCACGGTTTTCGTGGCCTGCGCCAGATCGAATCGCTCGAACTGCCGCCACTCACCGTGCTGATCGGGGCCAACGGCGCGGGCAAATCCACGCTCATCCGTTTTTTCGAGATGCTCAGCTGGATGCTCAAGGCCCAGCGCCTGCAGGAATTTGTCTTGCGCCACGGCGGCGGGGATGACCAGTTCTTCATGGGCACACGGCAGACGCCGACGATCCAGGCCGAGATTCGGCTGGAAACCCAGGCGGGATTCAACGACTACCGCTTCAGCCTGGAGCACCTGTCCGCCAACGACACGGTCATGGTGAGTGCGGAGGCTTACCGGTATTCGGACAAGCTCAAGGCAACCGAGGCACGCTGGCAGGAAATTTCGGGCAGTGGCAAGGAAGCCGCTCTCCCGGCCAAGAAGAGCGCGACCGCCAAGACCATCTGCCACTTGCTGCGCCAATGCACCACCTACCAGTTTCATGACACGTCGGACAAGGCTTCGATACGGATGCGCTGGGATGTGACGGACTCGGTGCGGCTGCGCTCCGACGGTGGCAATCTGGCCGCTGTGCTGCTCGCCCTGCGCGAAAACCATTTCAAGCGCTACCAGCTCGTGGTGCGCCAGATTCAGCGCGTGCTGCCCACCTTCAAGGACTTTGTGCTCGAACCCAATTACGGGAAAGTCGATTTGCGCTGGATTGGGCAAAAAGGCGACAAGGTGTTCGGCCCGCACCTGACATCCGATGGCTCGCTACGCCTGTTCTGTCTGCTGACGCTGCTCAATCTGCCGCCCGATCAATTGCCCGATGTGATGTTCTTCGACGAGCCGGAACTGGGCTTGCATCCCCATGCCATCACCCTGGTGGCCGAGACGCTCAAGCGATTGGCCAAGACGCGCCAGATCTTCATCGCCACCCAGTCACCTTACATGGTGGACTGCTTCGATCTGGAAAACATCATCGTCGCCAGCGCCAGCCAAAGCGAGACGGTATTGCGCAACCTGCCCCGTGAAAAGTATCAGGCGTGGCTCGATGATGAATACCAGCTGTCCGACATCTGGCTGAAGCAGGCAATCGGGGGACTGGAATGATCCGCGTCTGCATCGTGTGCGAAGGACAGACCGAAGTTGAGTTTGTGAAATCCTGCCTGGCGCCCTACCTGTCGCGCAGCCAGGTGCTGGCGTTTCCCTCCTTGCTCCAGTCGCCGTCCGGAAATCACCGGGGCGGCCGTGTCACGGTGGAGCGTCTGGTCAAGTTCATGTCGCACCAGTACCACCAGACAGATCGAATCACCACCTTGGTGGACTTCTACGGTTTTCAAGACAGCGAGGGACGCAGCCGCGCCCAGCTCGAAGCCGACATCCGCGCCGAAGTCGCCACCAGGACGACCGGGTATGACCCGCGTTTTGTCTTGCCTTATGTGCAGATGCACGAGTTCGAGGCACTGCTGTTCACCGATCCGCAGGCGTTTGAATGGGTGGAAGACGGCTGGAGCGACGAAGCCAAGCAAGCATTGGAGGCGGTGACCGGGGCATTCGCCAATCCTGAAGAGATCAACAACAGCCGGGAGACGGCACCTTCCAAGCGGATCTTGAAGATATTCCCTGAAGGGACGTACTCCAAGACCGAGCATGGCCCCTTGATTGCCGAATCCATCGGGATGGAAGCCATCCTGGCCAAATGCCCTGCGTTCAAAGAGTGGGTTGAAAAATTGCAAGCCTGGGGAAATATCTGACATGGCCACAAGAAAACAAGCGGGCCAACCGGCCGCCAAGAAACGCAGCTTCCATCAGGAGCTGGTGCTCAACCGCTGGATGCTGGGATTTTTCAAGGGGGGCAACCTGGCCGCACTCAAGGACCGGCTGGGCGAGGACCGTTTCGAGGGCATTGACGAGGACGGGCAGACCCAGTTCTTTCATGAGCTGACGCGCAACCTGTTCGAGGTGGATCGCGTCAGCGAATCCGACCTGCGCCGCTACGACCTGAACATCGTCGCCCACTGGCAGGCCATCACCACCCAGCGCAACAAGCTGGAGGGGCATGAGCTGCACATGAAGTACTTCCAGTACCTCTCGCTGCTGTTCACCGAGATCTACCTGGACTGGTACTTCAACCACCGGCAGGCGCTGCTGGACGGCCTGAACGCCGAAATGGTCCGCTACCGGGCCGAGGCCGACGCCGAGCCCTTCAGGGACTTCGATGCCGACGCCCTGAACAAGGTGGCCTTCTGGAACGCCACGGGCAGCGGCAAGACGCTGCTGCTGCATGTCAACATCAAGCAATATCTGCATTACTACCAGGCAGGCCAGGGCGAACACTACCCGGACAAGATCATCCTGCTGACGCCCAACGAGGGCTTGTCGCGCCAGCACCTGGAGGAACTACATTTGTCGGGCTTCGGCTTTGCGCAGCACTTCAACGGGAGGGGCCAGAAGCCGCCTTCCGGCACGGTTGAGATCATCGACATCAACAAGCTCGGTGACGAAGCAGGCGACAAGACGGTAGCTGTGGACCACTTCGCGGGCAACAACCTGGTGCTGGTGGACGAAGGCCACCGGGGCACGGGCACGGCAGCCGGCGCCTGGATGAGCCGCCGTGATGCCCTGGTGCGCGGTGGCTTTGCCTTCGAGTACTCGGCCACCTTTGGTCAAGCCGTGGCCAAAGGAAAAACAATTGCAGGCGCCGAGGATGAGATGCGTAAGAGCAAGGCTGACTTCTATCGATCAGTCGAGTTTCCCGGTAGAAAAGTCCGCGAGTTGAGCGCATCTGAAAAGCAGCAAGTTGAGGATTTCAAGTCGGCATATCAATTAACCGCCGAGGACAGGCGCCAGGCCAAGGTCATCGCCACGCGCGAGATCTACGCCAAGTGCATCCTGTTCGACTACTCGTACAAGTTCTTCTACGAGGACGGCTACGGCAAGGAGTCGCTGATCCTCAACATGAACGGCGAAGCCTACGGGCAAGCCGACAACCGGGAAAAATACTTCACCGCCTGCCTGCTGGCCTTCTACCAGCAGCTGTGGCTGTGGGGCACGCACCGCGACAGGCTGACCGACTTCAACATTGAAAAGCCGCTGTGGGTATTCGTCGGCAACACCGTGTCCGGCGAGGATTCGGACATTTTGGAAGTGGTGAGCTTTCTCTCCTACTTCCTCAACCATGACCAGCAGGTCAAGACCTGGCTGGCCGACCTGATCGCCGACCGCGCGCAATTGCTGGACGCCAAGGGCAACAACATCTTCCAGGGCCGCTTTACGCCGCTGATGGGCTTTGCCTCGGACGTGGACAGCCTGTACGCCGACATCCTGCGCCGGGTGTTCAACGCCCAGGCACGCCAGCGCCTGAAGCTGGTCAACATCAAGAACAGCAAGGGTGAGCTGGCCCTGCGCGTGGGCGATGCCGCCCCCTTCGGGCTGATCAACATCGGCGACGATGCGGGCTTTTTCAAGGCAGCCGACGAGCGCGGGGACTTCGACAACGAGTCGGACGACTTCGGTGGCGCCCTGTTCGGCACGCTCAACGCCAAGGATTCAAAGCTGAACGTGCTGATCGGCTCGCGCAAGTTCACCGAGGGCTGGAGCAGCTGGCGCGTGTCCACCATGGGCCTGCTGAACATGGGCCAGGGCGAGGGCTCGCAGATCATCCAGCTGTTCGGCCGTGGTGTGCGCCTCAAGGGCAAGGGCTACTCGCTCAAGCGCACCCTGCCGCAGAACCGGCCCAAGGGCACGCACCTGGACAAGCTGGAGGCGCTCAACATCTTCGGCGTGCGCGCCAGCTACATGGCCGCGTTCAAGGACTATCTGCGCGAAGAGGGCATCACCCCCAGCGACGAGGTGCTGACGCTCGAATTCAAGCCTACGCAGAACCTTCCAGCCACCAAGCTCAAGACCTTGGCGCTGAAGGACGGCTACAAGGACAACCAGAAGCTGGGCTTCAAGCGCACGCACTTCCCCTGGTTGTACGAGGTGCCGCCCGCCTTCCAGGGCAAGATCAAGCTGCCCCATGTGGTGCTGGACCTGTACCCGCGCGTCGAGGCCCTGTCCACGCAGAAGGGGGCTGCAGCAGCCTCTTCCACCGAGCCCCGCCACAAGGGCAAACTCAACAGCGACCTCTTCTGCCTGTTCGACTGGGACCGCATCTACCTGGCCCTGCAGAGCCACAAGATTCAGCGCAGCTGGAGCAACCTGCGCCTGGATCGCCAGCGCCTGATCGACTTCTGCAGCGGCGACTCGTCCTGGTACACGCTGTACGTGCCGGCGGCTGAGCTGGCAGTGACCAGCTTCGCCGCTGTGCGCAAGCAGGAGGACATCCTGCTGCGCCTGCTGATCGACTACACCGACCGCTTCTACAAGGCGCTGAAGTCGGGCTACGAGGGCCAGTTCTACGATGTGGTTCGCGTGGACGCCGAGCATGGCTCGATGCTCAAGCTCTACCAGTTCGCGATCGAGAACAACGACGACGGCCTAGAGTACATGAAGCGCCTGGAAGTACTAAAGAAACTGGTGGCCGACGGCAATCTGGGCGAGGCCAGCAAGTGGAACGCCCCGCACATGGTGGCCATCAGCTTCAACCGGCACCTGTTCTATCCGCTGTTCGGCTTTGAAAGCGAGGCGGCCAAGCAACTTGTTCCGTTGAAGCTGAGTCCTTTGGGCCTGGGTGCTCCGAGCGAAATCCAGTTCGTGAAGGATCTTCAAGAATTTTACGACTCGCCAGCTGGAAAATCCGCTATCGGTCAACGAAGCCTTTACCTGTTGCGCAACGCCGCCAGCGAGGAGAAAGGACTGGGTTTTGCGCTGGCTGGCAACTTCTACCCCGACTTCCTGCTCTGGCTGGTGGACGACGCCACCGGCGAGCAGTGGCTGACCTTTGTCGATCCGAAGGGCCTGCGCAACATGGACCTGAGCCACCCCAAGCTGGGCCTGTACAAGGAGGTCAAGACGCTGGAAGCCACGTTGAACCAGCAGGCCAAGGCCGGCGAGCCACGCCTGGTGCTCAACGCCTTCGTGCTGTCACCCACCAAGTTCTCGGACCTGCTGAACGTCGGCGACCCGGCCAAGAAGCGGGAACTGGAGAATCGGCACGTCTTGTTCATGGAAGACGGGCGGGACAAGTATCTGGGCGGGATGTTTACCCGAATAACAGCGCCTTTCAAAATCTTCCCTGAAGGGCCTTGAAGCAGATGAGCGAGCAAGCCAGAGAAGTAAATGCGTCATGGATGTCAAGTCGGCATTCGTAGCGGATGCTCAAACGACGCATCCGCGCAGCCGGGCCAGGGTGCGCTCGACCACCCAGCGGTGGTGCCCCAGCCGTTCGCGGCTTTCAACGCCTCGGCGGGCAATGCGCGGGGCGGGGCGATGCCGCGCTGGCTGCAAGCCCAGCGGCAACGCCGGGGTTCTACGCCTTGTCAGCATGCAGCTTGTCCAGCCTGCGCCGGGGCCTGCCGCGCCTGCCCTTGACAGGCACCACTGCCAGCCGATGGGGCAAGCAGCATTCAAACAACGCTGCGTCAAGCCCATAGTTTTTTCCGTAAATCAGTCGGCCATGAAAACGAATAAAGAAATTACTAGAAAATGACCATGCCGATAGAGCTGGCAACCCTGAGCGTGCAAGAAATATGGCAAAGCAATATAGATAGATAGATAGATAGATAGATACAATGATAGCTATCTATCTATTTGGAGGGAATGTCAATGATCTATGCAGTCGTAAATACCAAAGGAGGCGTGGGAAAGACCACCACGGCAGTGCATCTTGCAACGATGCTTTCCCGCGTGGGGGAAACCTTGCTGATTGATGGTGATCCGCAAGCCAGTGCTGCGAGTTGGGCGGCGTGGCGACGTGACAACTCATCACATGGCCCGAGCCCGACGACAACCTGTCTGGCTGGGAAAGCGATCTTTTTAGAAGGCAAACAGCTCGCGGCTAAATATGAACACGTCGTGGTTGATGCCGGTGGCCGTGATTCAGTTGGTTTGCGCTCTGCCCTGTTATTGGCGAAGATGGCGATCGTGCCCATTGGCGCAAGCAGCCTCGATGCTGCAGCCATGACTGACCTTTTGGAAGTGGTCGAGTTGAGCCGAGATTACAACCCCGAGCTGGATGTTCGTGTGTTGCTAACTCGTGTTGATCCGCGCACCAAGGACGCCACTGAGATGCTGGCATTTCTGGCTGAACAGAACCTAGTGGTGCTGCCGACGAAGGTTTGCGAGCGCGTTGCTTTTCGTCGGGCTATCGGCGAGGGTGTAATCGTTCAGGAGCTTGGCAAGGATCAAGCTGCCATTGCTGAAATGGAAGCCTTCTTTCGTGAGGTGCAGGCATGAAAGCGAAACCCAACACCGACCAGTTCAAGCTGGCAAAAGACCCATCTGCTTTTCTTGAGGGTGGGGCCGCTGATGCGGCTGACAGAACAGGCGCATCACAGCCAGATGCCGTGAAGCCCCTGGCAATAAAAGATCAACCAGTAGTCGCAACCAAGGTGCATCGTGAGCAAAAAATCTTCCGTCTTCCTCTGGATTTGATTAACGAACTTAAACGCGAAGCCTACGAGCGATCCGTGAAAACAGGCTCTCGTGTGACTGAAACAGAGTTGGTTGAGCAGTCGTTGCGTCTGTTCTTTAAGTGATAGCTATATAGATAACTATCTATAAAAATTAGCCTATGAGTTACTTGAAGGTGGCTTAAGTCGGTTCGCTGTTCTATTGCGCCCCAGACCCCGAATCCCGGCCGACCCTCCTACTGACCCGGCCGCTTGATCGCGCACTCAATGCCGGGATGCTGTCGGCCAAGCGCCTCGATGCCATCGCAGGCCCGTGACCGCCATCCGGGTCCGCGCGAGAGCATGTCCTCCCATGCTTCGTTCAGCTCTTGCGGCTGGTAGGCGCTCAGGTAGTCAATCAGCGTGGCAGCCTGTTCGAGATCCTTGGCGGCTTTCTCGGGATGGCTGGCGCGGCGCTCGCCATGCACCAGCAGTTTGGCCAGCGCATAGCGTTCGGGTCTGGGTGTATTCCCGACAATAGGGCCGCTGGACGCAGGCAAGACCAGCACCATCGGGTCTTCCATGGAAAACTCCATGAACTTGAGCGGCTGCAGGGTGATGTTGAGCCTGGGCACT
>JAPLPS010000129.1 GCA_026400075.1 Polaromonas sp. | reverse complement strand
GCCACGCACCAGTTCAGGCCGTGCGCGGCCTGCTTCATGTCGGTGACGACGGGCGCCAGCAGGTGCGGAATGCCTTCATAAACGCTCATTTCGAGCATCTTGGGGTCAATCAGCAGCAGGCGCACATCCTTGGCATCGGCTTTGTAGAGCAGGCTCAAAATCATCGCATTGATACCGACCGACTTGCCTGAACCCGTGGTGCCCGCGACCAGACAATGCGGCATTTTGGCCAGATCGGCAACTACCGCGTGACCGGCAATGTCCTTGCCCAGGCCTATGGTCAGCAGCGAGGTGGCGTCGTTGTACGCCTGTGAGCCGAGAATTTCGCTCAGCTTGATTGGCTGGCGCCGCGCGTTGGGCAGCTCCAGCGCCATGTAGTTTTTACCCGGAATGGTTTCAATCACCCGGATCGACACCAGGCTCAGCGCGCGCGCCAAGTCTTTGGCCAGCGTGACCACCTGCGCGCCCTTGACGCCGGTGGCCGGTTCGATTTCATAGCGGGTGATGACCGGCCCCGGCGCGGCGGCCACGACGCGCACCTCGACGCCGAAGTCCTTGAGCTTTTTCTCGATGAGGCGCGAGGTCATTTCCAGCGTTTCGAGCGCCACGCCTTCGTGGCGTACAGATGCTGTGTCGAGCAGGCTGAGCAGCGGCAGCCGGGCGTTGTCGGACGGCTCTGGCGTGGCCATCGCCATCGTGACGGCAGGCCCGGAAACCAGCCCAGAGGGCGGGGCCGGAAGCTGCGGCGCTTTTGCATCGGTTTTTTCGGCCGCTTTTGCATCGGTTTTTTCGACTGCTTTTTCTGCCAGTTTATCCAGCGGTTTTTCCAGTATTTTTGACGCTCTTTTGAAAAACAGATCGGTGGCGGCGGGCTTGATGATGACCGGCACCGGCGGGTGCTGCTCAGTCTCAAGGCGCTCGTCAATCAGTATCGACTCGCGTTCCTGGGCGGCTTTTTTGCCCAGCGCCTGGTCTTGGGCCAGCTCGCGTTTTTCACGCAGGGAGGTGATGAGGTGGTCAATACGGGCGCCCAGCGCGATCGCCACACTGGCCCAGGAAAAGTTAAAAACGCCCGCCACCGCCATCACGCCCAGCACGATAAACACCAGGCCGGAGCCGGAAAAACCCAGCCACCTGACGCCCAGGCCGCCGAGCAAATAGCCGATGACACCACCCGCATGCCCCGGCAGCAGCAGTTCAAAGCGGTACAGGCGCGACCATTCCAGCGCAGCGCTGACCAGCAGCAGCAGCGCCAGACTCAGCCAGAAGCGGACGCGGCTGGCGCGCCGGGATTCGTTTTGCGTCGGCAGTTCGCCGTGCCACTGGCAGGCCAGCCCCGCCAGCCAGACCTGCACAACCGCCGCCACGCCCCACCAGACCGAAAAGCCAAATAAAAAATAGCTGGCATCGGCCACCCAGGCGCCCAGATGGCCGCCCCAGTTCAGCGCCAGCACCTGCGTGCCGCTCATCGCGTCCGGGTTGCCAGAGGTAGACCAGGCCGCATCCCGCTGCGAGTAGCTCAGCAAGGCCGCCGCCCAGAAAACCAGGCCCACAAGACCAACAATCAGGCTGATTTCCCGCAGGAAGCGTTTGATGCCGCCGGGCGCAGCCGCAGCGGGCGAGTTTCTTCGGGAGTTCAGGGTGTGAATGGTGTAAGTCATGGACGGGGGACAGAGCTTACCGCAGTTGGGCCGGGCATTTGAAACAACAAAAGGGCGCAGACGGCAAGCGCATACCGGTCAGCCCAGCGAGTGAAGGCGCTCGCTGAGCAGGACTGAGCCATCAGGCCGGGTGGCGATGAACTGGCGCTCCTCCAGGTCTTTCATCACCCGGCTGACCATTTCACGCGAAGCGCCGACCATCTTGGCCAGATCCTGGCGCGAGACTTTTTCGCGAATCACGACGGCGCCCGCCTCATCCTCGCTGGCCGACTCCAGCAGCACCCTGGCCACACGGCCATACACATCCATCAGGGCCAACGATTCGATTTTACGATCCGCCTGGCGCAGCCGCTGCACCAGCCCCCTGAGCACCGCATAGGCCATAGAGCCGACCTCGGGCAGGCAGCGGGAAAACTCCAGTCGGCTCAACTCCAGCACATCGGTCTGCATGTCGGTGCAGACCGAAGCAGAATGCGGCTCCTCGTCAATCAGGCTCATCTCGCCGACATAGTCGCCGGTACTCATCAGGGCCAAAATCACCTCGCGGCCCCTGGCATCGGTGCTGATGACGCGGGCGCGCCCGGTCAGGATGATGGTCAGCGCATTGGATTTTTTGCCCTGCTCAACGATCAGCTCACCGCGCTTGAAGCGGCGCTTGACCACCGCCTGCGCGACGGCCTCCGCCTGAGCGGCGGTCAACATGGAAAAAAGCGGCACCCGGCGAATCAATTCGAGCGTGGACACCATCGTTTTCGTCATAGAAGCTTCTCCAAACCTTAAACCTAACAGCCATTCCATGATTTCCTACAATGGCTGATTTCTCGTAAAAAAATAACGCTGCCTGACTTGTACTTGCAGAACACATGCGCGCCCTGACTCTACCCGAGTTGTTTTAATTCCTCACCAGTCTTTCATCATGAAACATTCCAAAGTTCTCATTCTCGGCTCAGGCCCTGCAGGCTACACCGCAGCGGTGTATGCCGCCCGCGCCAATCTGAACCCTGTGCTCATCACCGGCATCGCCCAGGGCGGCCAGCTGATGACGACAACAGAAGTGGACAACTGGCCCGCCGATGTGGACGGCGTGCAGGGGCCGGAGCTGATGGAGCGCTTCAAGGCCCACGCCGAGCGCTTCAAGACCGAAATCATCTTTGACCACATCAACACCGTCGATCTGGGCCAGCGCCCGTTCACGCTGACCGGGGACAGCGGCACTTACACCTGCGACACCTTGATTGTCTGCACCGGCGCGTCGGCCAAATACCTGGGCCTGCCTTCGGAGACGGCGTTCATGGGCCGGGGCGTGTCGGGCTGCGCGACCTGCGACGGTTTCTTTTACCGGGGGCAGGAAGTGTGCGTGGTCGGCGGCGGCAACACGGCGGTCGAAGAAGCGCTGTACCTGTCCAACATCGCCAGCAAGGTCACACTGATTCACCGCCGCGACAGCTTCAAGGCCGAGGCGATTTTGATTGACAAGCTGCATGAAAAAGTCGCCGCTGGCAAGATCGAGCTGCAACTGTTCCAGACGCTCGAAGAAGTACTGGGCGACACCTCCGGCGTGACCGGCGTGCGCCTGAAAAGCACAAAAACCGGCGCCACCCAGGACATCGCGCTGACCGGCTGCTTTATCGCCATCGGCCACCAGCCGAACACCGAAATCTTCAACGGCCAGCTGGCCATGAAAGACGGCTACCTCCTGACCAAGACCGGCTCGGAAGGTCTGGCCACGATGACCAGCGTGCCCGGCGTATTTGCCGCTGGCGACGTGCAGGATCACATCTACCGCCAGGCGATTACCAGCGCAGGCACCGGCTGCATGGCGGCGCTGGACGCCCAGCGTTTTTTGGAACAAAACGTCTGAAAACCGCAGAGCAAGCCAGCTAAAATTCCCTGCAATCACTGCAAAATCGAGTCCATCAGCGCAGCCGGAGAACGTAGACCAGCGCCGATTTTGGAAGAATTTTGTTTTCGGGCTATAATTTCTGGCTTAGCTGAGCATTCATAGGGTCTGTCCAGCACGGATTTTTTGAGTTCTTCAGCATCCTATTTCTAATTTTTTACGGAGAGTGCGCTCATGGCACGCGTCTGTCAGGTAACGGGCAAAGGCCCGATGGTGGGAAACAATGTTTCTCACGCAAACAACAAAACCAAGCGCCGGTTCATGCCTAATCTGCAGTCCCGCCGCATTTGGGTTGAGAGCGAAAACCGCTGGGTGCGTCTGCGCATCACCAATGCGGGTCTGCGTTTGATCGACAAAAACGGCATTGATGCCGTGCTGGCCGATCTGCGTGCCCGCGGCGAAATCTAAGGAGCACGACCCTGGCAAAAGGCGCACGCGAAAAAATCAAGCTCGAGTCCACAGCCGGCACGGGCCACTTCTACACCACCAG
>JAPLPS010000427.1 GCA_026400075.1 Polaromonas sp. | reverse complement strand
CCAGGACGGCGCCAACCGCCGCCTGCGCGTCGAGCGGCTGCCGCAGCCGGTGCTGGCGAGTCTGCGCTGGCCGGGGCGGCCGGAATTGCCGTCGGGGAATCCGGCCTGGAGTTACATGATCCAGCACCCGCACGGCAGTTTTTCGCTCTTCGTCGGGGAATTGCCAGCCGAGGCGGGGCCGGATGCGGGCTTGTTCGGCCAGACGCTGCCCTTCGAGGTCTGGGTGAATGGGGCGGAGCAGCCGCGGGGACTGGGCGCGCTGGCGAAAACGTTGTCGATGGACATGCGGGCGAATGACCCGAGCTGGCTGCGCCTGAAACTCGACGCGCTGGCGACGGTGGCGGAGGAGCGGGCGTTCGACATGGCCTTCCCGCCGACCGGGGAGAAACGCTTGTTCCCTGGCGTGGTGGCGGCGACGGCGGCGGTGATCCGCTGGCGCTGCGAGCAGCTCGGCGCCTTGCAGGAGGGCGGGGCGACGCCGGTGCTGGACGCGATGTTCAGCCGCGAGGAGCCGCGCACCGGGGTGGATGGCACGCTGGCGTGGGCGGTCGACATCGAGAATCCCGGCACGGGCGAGCAATTCACGCTGACGCTGAAGGAAGTCACGCTGCCGACGCCAGAGGGCGGCCACGTCACCCGGCCGTGCGCGATCGGGTTTGCCGGCAATTACCCGCGGGCGCTGGACGGGCTGGCGCGGCTGCTGTCGCTGGACATGCGGGTGATCGACCCGGCGTGGATCGGCATGAAACTGCGCAAGTTGTTGAATGTGGGCGAGCCGCTGGGGCATTTCATGGCGCCGGTGCCGGGTTTGCCGGCGGGGCAGCGGCGGCAGAAGGTCTGGCCGAGCACGGTGGCGTATGTGGCGCGGCTGGTGATCCACCGCTACGCGATGCTCGGCGTGCTGGACGAGGAGGGGTATCCCGTCAACGAGATGGGCGTGCTCGCCACGCCGGTGGCCGCGGCTTCCGCCGTGGCCGCCTCCACCGCCCGTGCCACGATGCCCGGCAAGCCGTGCCCCGAGTGCGGGAACGCGACGATGATCCACAAGGACGGGTGCGAGTTCTGCACGTCTTGCGGGTATGTGGGGGCTTGCGGGTAACTGCCGGAATTTGGTGAATATTCACCTGGGCGGCGTGGCGGAAGTCACGCCGCTTTTTCATTTGTGGAAATTTTGCGTGATGGAGTGCGCACTCTCTGCGCGCCCTCTTTAGACTGGTTAATTCGGGTACCGCGCTCTGCAACATCCCCGTCTATTTTTTTTCGTTACCCAACTCATTTGGATTTGTTTGACCGTGAACACCATGATCAGGACCAGAAGTACAGACGCATTGCATCGCTCGTCTAGGAAGACCAGATTTTTCGGTACCGCGCTTCTTGCGGTCGTGACCGCTGCCGTGAACGTGGGTTGCGGCAAGACAGCCGAAACCTCCGACAAGCCGGTCGAGAAAGTGGCCGAGTCCGCTCCTGCGGCTCCAACGGTTTCATACGAGCCCTTGCTGGTGTCGGATGGCTCCGTTGGAAACACATTTTCCGTTCAGCCGCTGGAGTCTGGCAATGCCATCAATTATGCATCGCGTGCCGGCGTGATGAATATACTAGAATATGTCGTGGAGTATCCGGACGGGACGGGCTATGTGAATGTGGAAAAGGCCTATTCATTCGGATCGAAATACCTGCTGATTGTCTCGACCGGAGAGAATGGCAACAGTTGCCCGGCCACCACGTACGCGATTGCTTTTGATTCGAAAACAGAATCCGTCACGGGCAAGGAAGAGATTGCCGGCTGCTCGGAGACTGTGGAGAGCCTGTCCGACGGGAACAAGCTCACTGTGAAGAAAGAGGGCGCGGCGAGCGTTTTCTACAACGGTGAGGTCAAGCAGGCGCCACGCACACCGGCGGTCAGCGCGGATGCCGCGCCGTCGAAGAGCAACGAGGAGCCGGGCAAGGTGGCGGCCAAGAATGTTGAAATCAAAAAGATGATGGGTGATGTCGTTGATGACAGGCCGAACGCCAAGCCCAATGGGGCCAATGAAGCCAAGAACAAGCAGCAAGGAAAGCCTTGGCAGGATGTGGACGGATTTGTCCATTTCCCTGATGGGTCGGTCTCTGACGGGCCGATCGATTGACCTGTAGTTTCCAGATGCGCCACGATGCTCCGCGTGCGGGAACGCGACGATGATCCGCGAGGATGGGTGCGGGTTCTGCACGGCTTGCGGGTATGTGGGGGCTTGCGGGTAACTGCCGGAATTTGGTGAAAATTCACCTGGGCGGCAAGGAGGAGTGATGCCGCCCTCGTGAAATTTTTCACATTCGTAAGCAAAGTGAAAAATTAGAATCTCAAGTCATTGCTGGCGTAACGGGTTACGCCAGCAAGGCGTGATGCACGTATTACGTTAGGCGTCTCAAATGTCGGCATTCGCACACCCTAAACTGGCAGAAGCAGCCTTTTTCATCGAGCTATTTGAAGCCACTCAGGAAAGAACTGAATCGCTTACACGCACCTTCGATTTGGAGACCGAGGCGTCATTCTTGTTTAGCGCAATCATGAACTCCTTCTACTCTGCACTCGAACATTGGCGGAACACGACAAAATACAAGCCAGCATACAACACCTTTGTGGCGAAGTACCCAGAGATCTATTCTCACTCGCACTTTGGCGGATGGCGTAGCACGACAGTTCATGTCCGTCACATGTCAATTTCGTACGCAGGCTACATTCCGCCGAAGGGCGGAGAAGTCAATCTCGTCTTTTCTGCACCGCCAAAATTGGCGGAAGCAAATTTTCTTGAAGACAAAGCAATGCTACGCTTCAAACCTCTATATT
>JAPLPS010000009.1 GCA_026400075.1 Polaromonas sp. | reverse complement strand
GCGGACGCTGTAATTTTGCTGCTTCAGGCTGGCCAGCGTCACGCGCTCTTCGGGCTGGAGCTGGCTGTAGTTCTTGGGCTTGCTGTGCATCTGCGTACCTTACTGGATGGCAGGTGTTGCACTTCAGTTTTGAATCCGCCCAGGATATCGAAAGTCTGGGAGCGACCAGTTCGGAAATCCGTACGGTTGCTGTCAGACTTTTGCAGTCATCTAAAAACCAGGTTTGAGCCGCTGCTCGCAGCAGGCTGCTTGGTACGCCTAAAAAGCCAGCGCCGTCCTACGCCAGCTTGCGACGCCGCCGACAGCGTGAACGAATTCACACATTAGGCTGACAGGAGCGTCGGCGTTCGTCGGCCTAATCCCGAAGGAGACTTTGATGACAATAGTTTCTCAAATCATGACCCGTGGCGTGCGCAGCATGCAGGCTTCTGACAACGTCATGGCCGCTGCGCAGGCTATGGAAGAACTCAGCGAGATATCGTTCCCCTCCGAACCGGATCGCTCGCACCAGTCGCAGGCCAGCGGCGCGGCGGGCGGCGGCTCAGCTTCGCGAAAACCGCGCACACGGCCGGACTGAGCCCCTTCACTGCCGCAGACTTTTGCCTCAACCCAGCAGCCGCCGCCGCGCTTCCTCATATTCACGCCTGAGCTGGGCCACGAAATCGGCTGTCGTTTGCACCCGGCTGACCGCGCCTATGCCCTGGCCGCAGCCCCAGATGTCTTTCCAGGCCTTGGCCGCCGTGTCGCCGCCGAAATTCATCTGGCTCGGGGCGCCCTCGGGCAGCTTCTCCGGGTCTAGTCCGGCGGCGCGTATCGACGGCGCCAGGTAGTTGCCATGCACGCCGGTGAACAGGTTGCGACGGCGCCAGGTAGTTGCCATGCACGCCGGTGAACAGGTTGCTATAGACAACATCGTCCGAGCTGCCCTCGACGATGGCCTGTTTGTAGTCGTCGGCGGCGCGGGCTTCTTCGGTGGCAATGAAGGCCGAGCCGATGTAGGCAAAATCCGCCCCCATCGCCTGTGCCGCCAGCACCGCGCCGCCGGTAGCGATAGCGCCCGACAGCGCCAGCGGGCCGTCAAACCACTGGCGGATTTCCTGAATCAAGGCAAACGGGCTTTTCACGCCCGCGTGGCCGCCCGCGCCTGCGGCCACGGCGATCAGGCCGTCCGCGCCTTTTTCGACCGCCTTGTGCGCAAAGCGGTTGTTGATCACGTCGTGCAGCACCACGCCGCCCCAGCCATGCACCGCCTGGTTCACGTCCTCGCGCGCGCCCAGCGAGGTGATGACCAGCGGCACTTTGTATTTTTCGCACACCTGCAAATCGTGCTCCAGCCTGTCGTTGGATTTATGCACGATCTGGTTGATGGCGAAGGGTGCGGCGGGCTGGTGTGGATGGGCGCGGTTGTGCGCAGCCAGCGTTTCGGTGATTTCGGCCAGCCAGTCGTCGAGCTGCGCCGCCGGGCGGGCGTTGAGCGCGGGCATCGCGCCGGTGACGCCCGCCAGACACTGCGCAATGACAAGCTTGGGGGTGCTGATGATGAACAGCGGCGCGCCGATGATGGGCAGCGGCAGCCGGTTCAGCGGCGCAGGCAGTCTGGACATGGCGGGCCTTAAAACGCGTCAAGCGCCAGCGCAGTCACGCTGTCCGCGCCTTCGATGATGCTGTCGCGCATGCCGGGCGCTTTGGTCAGCAGGTGGTCGGCGTAGAAGCGGGCGGTGGTGATTTTGGCCTGCATGAACGCCGCGTCATCGCCTTGGGCGAGCTGCGCCTGTGCCACCAGCAGCGAGCGCGCCAGTTGCCAGCCTGCGATCAGATTACCCGCCAGCATCAAATAAGGCACGCTGCCGGAAAACACCGCGTTCGGGCGGGTTCGCGTATTGGCCGCGACAAACTCGACCACGTCAACAAACGCCTGACGCGCCGCGTCCAGCCGCCTGGCGACGGCCAGCGCGTCGGCGCTGCCGCTGGCGAGCAACTCGGCCTGCGTCGCTTCGATTTGGGCGGCAATGCCTTTGGCAATCTGGCCGCCGTCGCGGGCGGTTTTGCGGCCCACCAGGTCGTTGGCCTGAATGGCGGTCGTGCCTTCGTAAATCGTCAGGATTTTGGCGTCGCGGTAATACTGCGCGGCGCCGGTTTCTTCGATAAAGCCCATGCCGCCGTGGACCTGCACGCCCAGCGAAGCCACTTCCTGGCTCATCTCGGTGCTGTAGCCCTTGACGAGCGGCACGAGGAATTCATAAAACGCCAGATTTTGCTGGCGCGTATCGGCATCCGGGTGGTTGTGCGACGCGTCGTAAGCAGCGGCGGCGACGCTGGCCATCGCGCGGCAGCCTTCGGTGTAGGCGCGCATCGTCATCAGCATGCGGCGCACGTCGGGGTGGTGAATGATGGCGGCGCTGGCCTTGATCGAGCCATCGACCGGGCGGCTTTGCACGCGGTCTTTGGCAAAGCTGACGGCCTTTTGGTAAGCGCGCTCGGCAATCGCAATGCCCTGCACGCCGACGGCGTAGCGCGCCGCGTTCATCATGATGAACATGTATTCGAGGCCGCGATTTTCTTCGCCGACGAGGTAGCCGGTGGCGCCGCCGTGGTCGCCAAACTGCAGCACCGCCGTCGGCGAAGCCTTGATGCCCAGCTTGTGCTCGATGCTGACGCAATGCACGTCGTTGCGCTCGCCCAGCGTGCCATCGGCGTTGACGAGAAACTTGGGCACGACAAACAGGCTGATGCCTTTGACGCCTTCAGGCGCGCCGGTGACGCGAGCCAGCACCAGATGGACGATGTTCTCGGCCATGTCGTGTTCGCCGTAGGTGATATAGATCTTGGTGCCGAACACCTTGTACGTGCCGTCCGGCTGCGGCTCGGCGCGTGAGCGCACGGCGGCCAGGTCGGAACCGGCTTGCGGCTCGGTCAGGTTCATCGTGCCGGTCCACTGGCCGCTGATCATTTTGTCCAGATAGACCGCGTTCAGTTCTGGCGAACCGGCCGTCAGCAGCGCTTCGGTGGCGCCGTCGGTCAGCATCGGGCACAGCGCAAAGCTCATGTTCGCCGAGTTGAGCATTTCGCCGCAGGCCGTGCCAATGGTTTTGGGCAGGTTCTGGCCGCCAAATTCGGCCGGGTGCTGCAAGCCCTGCCAGCCGCCCTCGACATACTGTTTAAAAGCCTCCTTGAAGCCGGGCGTCGTCGTGACCACGCCAGCGTGAAAACTCGACGGGTTCTTGTCGCCTTCCCAGTTCAGCGGCGCGAGCACGCCTTCGCTGAACTTGGCGCACTCTTCGAGCACGGCCTGGGCGGTGTCGAAACCGGCGTCTTCAAAACCGGGAAGCTGCGCAATCTGCTCGATCCGGGCCAGGTGCTGGATGTTGAACAGCATGTCTTTCAGGGGGGCTTTGTAAGTCATTTTTTGCTCCAGATAAAGTCAACAATTGCCCGTCCGCGCAGGCAGTACAGATAAAAAAAAGGCGCCCCGGAAGACGCCTTTCAGTTTGCGCTGGCTTACAGCGCCGCGATCAATTCAGGCACAGCCTCGAACAAATCGGCTTCCAGGCCGTAATCGGCGACGCCGAAAATCGGCGCTTCCGCGTCCTTGTTGATGGCGACGATGACTTTGCTGTCCTTCATGCCCGCCAGATGCTGGATGGCGCCGGAAATGCCCACCGCGATGTAGAGCTGGGGCGCGACGATCTTGCCGGTCTGGCCGACTTGCCAGTCGTTCGGGGCGTAACCGGCATCGACGGCGGCGCGCGAAGCGCCGAGTGCAGCGCCCAGCTTGTCGGCCAGCGGCTCCAGCACGGCATGGAACTGCTCGCTCGAACCCAGCGCCCGGCCACCGGAGACGATGATCTTGGCGGCGGTCAGTTCAGGACGGTCGCTCTTGGCGATTTCGGAGCCGACGAATAACGACTTGCCGCTGTCAGCCACGCCTGCCAGCGTTTCGACGCTGGCGCTGCCGCCAGTGGCAGCGGCGGCGTCAAAGCCGGTCGTGCGCACGGTGATGACTTTGGTCGCGTCCAGGCTTTGCACGATGGCAATCGCGTTACCGGCGTAAATCGGGCGCTCGAAGGTGTCGGCAGCATCGACCTTGGTGATGTCGGAAATCTGGCCCACGTCCAGCAGCGCAGCGACGCGCGGCGCGATGTTCTTGCCCGAGGCCGTGGCCGGGAACAGGATGTGCGAGTAGCTGCTGGCAATGGCGATCACCTGGGCGGCGACGTTTTCAGCCAGGCCGTGGGCGAAGGCTTCGCCCTCGACCAGGATGACTTTGCTGACGCCCGCGATCTGGGCGGCTTCTTGCGCGGCGGCAGCGGCATTCAGGCCTGCGACCAGCACATGCACGTCGCCGCCGCACTGGGCGGCTGCGGTCACGGTGTTCAGCGTGGCGGGGCGGATGCTGGCGTTGTTGTGTTCAGCGATGACTAAAGAGGTCATGGTTTTTTACTCTGTGGAAATTTAGATGACTTTGGCTTCGTTCTTGAGCTTGTCCACCAGCGCGGCCACGTCGGCCACCTTGATGCCAGCGCTGCGCTTGGCCGGTTCGCTGACCTTCAGCGTCTTGATACGCGGGGCCACATCGACGCCCAGATCGGCGGGCTTGACGTTTTCCAGCGGCTTTTTCTTGGCCTTCATGATGTTGGGCAGCGTGACGTAGCGCGGCTCGTTCAGGCGCAGGTCGGTGGTGATGATGGCGGGCAGCGTGATCGCCAGCGTCTCCATGCCGCCATCGACTTCGCGCATGAC
>JAPLPS010000306.1 GCA_026400075.1 Polaromonas sp. | reverse complement strand
TTCACGCCGTGGTCCTCGAACACATGGTCCTCGGGGGCGACGTCGTCGGCATACTCGAGCTTGTAGGCCAGGCCCGAGCAGCCGGTGGTCTTGACGCCCCGGCGCACACCGACGCCCTTGCCGCGCTTGGTCATGTAGCGGGTTACGTGGCGGGCAGCAGCGTCGGTAAGGGTAACGGACATGGGGATGGGCTCGAAAAATGGGACAGGTTAATCAGCGTCAGAAGACGGCTTTGGCTTTCAGGCGGCGGCGGGCAGGTGCTTTTGCTTGTAGTCGTTGACTGCGGCCTTGATGGCGTCTTCGGCCAGGATGGAGCAGTGAATTTTCACCGGCGGCAGGGCCAGCTCTTCGGCGATTTCGCTGTTTTTGATGCTGGCGGCCTGGTCCAGGGTTTTGCCCTTGACCCATTCCGTCACCAGCGAGCTCGACGCAATCGCCGAGCCGCAGCCGTAGGTTTTAAAACGCGCATCTTCGATCACGCCGGTCAGCGGATTGACCTTGATTTGCAGCTTCATCACGTCGCCGCAGGCGGGCGCGCCGACCATGCCGGTGCCGACTTCATCGTCGTCCTTGGCGAACGAGCCGACGTTGCGGGGATTTTCGTAGTGATCCACCACTTTTTCACTGTAGGCCATTGAGTTAACTCCTGAAAATTGTGTTGATAAGGCAAAGCGCCTGCGGGTTCAGTGCGCCGACCACTGGATGGTGGACAAGTCCACGCCATCCTTGAACATTTCCCACAGCGGCGACAGCTCGCGCAGCTTGGCGACGTTTTCCTTGATCGTGGCGACGGCGTAGTCGATTTCTTCTTCGGTCGTCCAGCGGCCAATCGTCATGCGCAGGCTGCTGTGCGCCAGCTCGTCGCTGCGGCCCAGGGCGCGCAGCACATAGCTGGGCTCCAGACTGGCCGAGGTGCAGGCCGAACCGCTGGAAACCGCCAGCCCCTTGATGCCCATGATCAGCGACTCGCCTTCGACGAAGTTGAAGCTCATGTTCAGGTTGTGCGGCACGCGCTTGTCGGCGTGGCCGTTCAAAAAGACTTCTTCGACGCCTTCAAAACCGGCCAGCATGCGCTCGTGCAGCGCGCGGATGCGCTTGTTTTCTTCGTGCATTTCGGCTTTGGCGATGCGGTAAGCCTCGCCCATGCCGACGATCTGGTGCGTCGGCAATGTACCTGAGCGCATGCCGCGCTCGTGGCCGCCGCCGTGCATTTGCGCTTCCAGGCGCACGCGGGGCTTGCGCCGCACGTACAGCGCGCCAATGCCCTTGGGGCCGTAAGTCTTGTGCGAAGTCAGGCTCATCAGATCGACCGGCAGGCTGGCCAGATCAATATCGACCCGGCCGGTGGCCTGCGCCGCGTCCGAATGGAAAATGATGCCCTTTTCGCGGCACAGCGCGCCAATGGCGGGCAAATCCTGAATCACGCCGATTTCGTTGTTGACGAACATCACGCTGACCAGAATCGTGTCCGGCCGAATCGCGGCCTTCAGCACGTCCATATCCAGCATGCCGTCGGGCAAAACGTCCAGATAGCTGACCTCAAAGCCCTGGCGCTCCAGCTCGCGGCAGGTGTCCAGCACCGCTTTGTGCTCGGTCTTGACCGTGATGATGTGCTTGCCCTTGCTCTTGTAGAAGTGGGCCGCGCCCTTGAGCGCCAGATTGTTCGACTCGGTCGCGCCGCTGGTCCAGACGATTTCACGCGGATCGGCGCCAATCAGCTCGGCGACCTGCTCGCGGGCTTTTTCAACGGCGGCTTCGGCTTCCCAGCCCCAGGCGTGGCTGCGCGACGCCGGATTGCCGAAATGCTCGCGCAACCAGGGAATGATGGCGTCCACCACCCTGGGGTCGCAAGGGTTGGTCGCGCTGTAGTCCATGTAAATCGGGAAATGTGGGGTATCCATTTGACAGGCTCTTTCGTTCAGGATTTTGAAAAGGCATTGCCCAGGGCAAACACCGAATTGGGCGCATTGACCCGCATCGGCTTGGCCACCGGGGCGGCAAACACGGCTTTTTTCACCTGCGGCGTGCTTTCAACGACCACGCCCTTGGCGAGCTGCTCATCGACCAGCTTTTGCAGCGTCACGGAATCGAGGAACTCGACCATGCGGCTGTTCAGCGAAGTCCACAGATCGTGCGTCATGCAGCGGTTGCCGTCGCCGTGGCAGTTTTCCTTGCCGTTGCACTGGGTCGCGTCAATCGGCTCATCGACCGAGACGATAATGTCGGCCACGGTAATTTCGGAGGCCTTGCGGCCCAGCGTGTAGCCGCCGCCGGGGCCACGGGTCGATTCGACCAGCTCATGGCGGCGCAGCTTGCCGAACAGCTGCTCCAGGTAAGACAGGGAAATCTGCTGGCGCTGGCTGATCGCGGCCAGGGTGACCGGGCCATTGTTCTGGCGCAGCCCCAAGTCGATCATCGCGGTGACCGCAAAGCGGCCTTTGGTGGTGAGACGCATAACAAGCTCCTTCGCTTGACTGTCATTTGATCCTGAAAGCGGGTGACTGCCAGGAAAATTTCCTTCAACTGCCGGACTCAATTCGGGCAACAGCTGCAGGTCTTCGGGAAATAAATAATTCCTGACTGTTTTCGTCAAGTATAGCACAAACCGTCCCTCCATGCCTACACAAAGCTACCCAGAGGTAGCTTTGCTGCTGGATTTCTGCTTCACCGAGGCTGGTTTCGTTCGGGTCTTGCGGACCGAGCCAGAGCCGTCCTCTCCACAGACTGACACGGTGGAACTCACCGCCAAATTCTTCAAATTAACTGCTGCATTCTCATCGCGCTCATGCGTCGTGTTGCAAGCTGGACAAGTCCATTGACGCACCGACAGCGGTAGTTCACCGAGCTTGTGACCACAGAATGAACACGTTTTGCTGCTGGGAAACCACCGATCTGCCACCACCACCAGCCCGCCACGCTGCGCCGCTTTGTATTCCAACTGACGCCGGAACTCGAAGAAACCCATATCGGACACCGCCCGCGACAAGTGCCGGTTTTTCACCATGCCGCGCACGTTCAAGTCCTCGATGCCGATGGTGTGAAACCGCCGTGTGAGGCCGGTGGTGAGCTGGTGCAGCGCATCCTTGCGGATGTTGCCGATTCTGGCGTGCAGCCTTGCCAGTTTCATCTTCGCTTTATGGCGGTTTTTCGAGCCTTTAACCTTGCGGCTGAGGCTTCTGGATAAGCGCTGCAAGCGGCACAGCAAGGCTTTGTGCGCCTTGGGGCCGGGAATACGCTCTCCCGTTGAAAGCGTTGCCAGTGTCTTGACCCCCAAATCCACACCCACCGCGCCTTGGTTTTCAGCTTGGGTTGACGAAGATTTTTCTGGAGTATCGACGGTGATACTGACAAACCATTGATCCGCCACACGCGACACCGTGGCTGACATGATTTTTCCTGTGAAGCGCAACGCCTCACGCATTCGCACCCAGCCTAAATTGGGAATGCGAATGCGTGAGCCTTCGACGCTGAATTGGTCATTCGAGAGGCTGAATCGGTCATGCACGCCTTTCTTGCGGAACTTTGGGTACTTGGCGCGGCCAACGAAGAAGTTCTGAAAAGCCGCGCCCAATTGGATGATTGCCATCTGTGGGGCGTTCTTGGTGACTTCCAGCATCCACGGAAATTGCGTCTTCTTGACCGCGTTCAACTGACGGCGCAGTGCAGCTTGTGACGGCTTGGGCTGGGTATTGTCCCGCTTCCAAGCTTCATATTGATTTTTCCATTCGGTTAATGCCCAGTTGTAGGCAAAGCGCGCTGTCCCTGCTGCACGGGCGAAATAAGTCGCTTGCGTGTTGTTGGGCTTGAGCGCGATTTTGTGAGCAATTAACATGAGAAAAGTTGGTGATTTAGCCCAGCCAGCTCTCGGCTTTAGCTTACTTGCCTTGTGCCGCAGCATCCATTCTGGATAGATTTTTTGATGACTGTTTAAACCCTTATTTTTCAATGAACTGTACGCCAAAAGCCTGCGCCTTCAGCACATGTAGCTGGTCGCGCACCCCGGCGGCCTTTTCAAACTCCAGGTTTTTCGCGTGGTCGATCATCTGCTTTTCGAGGCGCTTGATCTCGCGGGCGATGTCTTTTTCGCTCATGTCCTCGACGCGGGCTTTTTGCAGCGCCAGTTGCGCCAGCTTGTCGGCTTCCTGGCCGGACTTTTCGCTGTACACGCCGTCGATCAGATCCTTGATGCGCTTGACGATGCTGCGCGGCGTGATGTTATTTTCCAGATTGAAGGCGATTTGTTTGGTGCGCCGCCGCTCGGTTTCGCCGATGGCTTTTTTCATCGACTCGGTGATGCGGTCGGCGTACAAAATGGCCCGGCCGTTCAGGTTGCGCGCCGCCCGGCCAATCGTCTGGATCAGGCTGCGCTCGGAGCGCAAAAAGCCTTCCTTGTCCGCATCCAGAATGGCGACCAGCGAGACCTCGGGAATGTCCAGCCCCTCGCGCAGCAAATTAATGCCGACCAGCACGTCAAACGCGCCCAGGCGCAGGTCGCGCAGGATTTCGACCCGCTCGACGGTGTCAATATCGCTGTGCAGGTAGCGCACTTTCACGCCGTTTTCGCCCAGGTAGTCGGTGAGCTGCTCGGCCATGCGCTTGGTCAGCGTGGTGATCAACACGCGCTCGTTTTTCTCGACGCGGATGCGGATTTCCTGCAGCACGTCATCGACCTGATCCGTGGCTGGGCGCACTTCCACTTGCGGATCGACCAGCCCGGTCGGGCGCACCAACTGCTCGACAACCTGGCCCGAATGCTCTTTTTCGTAAGCTGCGGGCGTGGCCGAGACAAACACCGCCTGGCGCATCTTGGCCTCGAATTCCTCGAATTTCAGCGGGCGGTTGTCCAGCGCGCTGGGCAGGCGAAAGCCGTAATCGACCAGCGTCGTCTTGCGCGAACGGTCGCCGTTGTACATGGCGCTGAGCTGGCCGATCATGACGTGGCTCTCGTCGAGAAACATCACCGAGTCTTTCGGCAAATAGTCGCACAGCGTCGAGGGCGCGGAACCCGGCGGCGAGGCGCTCAGGTGCCGCGTGTAGTTTTCAATGCCCTTGCAGTGGCCGATTTCGTTCAGCATTTCCAGATCGAAGCGGGTGCGCTGCTCGATGCGCTGGGCTTCAATCAATTTACCGTCGGCGATGAACTGGCCGACGCGCTCGGACAACTCCAGCTTGATGGTTTCGACAGCGGCCAGCACCTTGTCGCGCGGCGTGACGTAATGGCTTTTCGGATAGACGACAAAGCGCGGGATTTTCTGCTTGATGCGCCCGGTCAGCGGGTCCAGCAGCTGCAGCGATTCGATTTCATCGTCAAACAGCTCGATGCGCAGCGCCAGCTCGGAATGTTCCGCTGGAAACACGTCAATCACGTCGCCGCGCACTCTAAAAGTGCCGCGTGAAAAATCCACGTCGTTGCGGCTGTACTGCATGCGGATCAGGCGCGCAATCACGTCGCGCTGGCCCATCTTGTCGCCGACTCGGGCGATGAAGCGCATCTGCGTGTAATCCTCCGGCGCGCCTATGCCGTAGATGGCGCTGACCGTCGCGACGATGATGGTGTCGCGCCGCTCCAGCACGCTTTTGGTGGCCGACAGGCGCATCTGCTCGATGTGCTCGTTGATGGCCGAGTCTTTTTCGATGAACAGGTCGCGCTGCGGCACGTAGGCTTCGGGCTGGTAGTAGTCGTAATAGCTGACGAAATATTCGACCGCGTTTTTCGGGAAAAACTCGCGGAACTCGCTGTAGAGCTGCGCGGCCAGCGTCTTGTTCGGCGCAAACACAATCGCCGGGCGGCCCAGCCTGGCAATCACATTGGCCATCGTGAAGGTCTTGCCCGAGCCGGTCACGCCCAGCAGGGTCTGGAACACCTCGCCGTCATTCACACCCTCAACCAGCTGGCGGATCGCCTCGGGCTGGTCGCCGGCCGGCGGGTACGGCATGAACAACTCGAATGGCGAGTCAGGAAAACTGATGAACTCGCCCTTGGCGGGCTCGGCGGCCCCTTCAGGGACGACTTCAGCAACTGTATCTAGGGCTTGGGGCATGTTCTGTTTCGGCAGGGCAGTTGGGACAACCCTTAAAATCGGGGCAATCCGGCAGAGTACAACACGACCGGCAACTTAGCTACTGACAACC
>JAPLPS010000361.1 GCA_026400075.1 Polaromonas sp. | reverse complement strand
GTCGATGTCTTGGGGCCGCTCTACATGATGCTGGAGCTCGAAAACAGCAATGCGGGGCAATTTTTTACCCCGCCGGACATCGCTGAGCTGATGGCCCGTCTCACCTGTAACGACGAACTCAAGGCACTCTCTGAGCCGTTTGTGACCGTTTCTGAGCCCGCTTGCGGTGCTGGTGGAATGGTGCTGGCGTTCGTCAAGGTGATGCTTTCCTATGGACACTGGTCGATGTCAACTATCTTGACCGCTCGGCGACAACTATCCTGGCCGGTGGAAGCGGGGAATGAATCGAACTGGTTACGTGGTTGAGCGAGCCTTTCGCGCAGGCGGGGCATGCCCCGCCTGCGCGACGCGGCGGCGGTAGCTCTCCACATTCATTTCCAAAATGGTGGCGTGATGCACCAGGCGGTCAACGGCGGCCAGTGTCATGGCGGGCTCGACAAATACCTCACCCCATTGGGAGAACGGCGCGTTGGCGGTGATGGCCAGGCTCTTGCGTTCATAGCGCTCGCATATCAACTCAAACAGGACCGAGGTTTCGGCCTGGTCGCGCCGCACATAACTCAAATCGTCCAGAATCAGCAAGTCAAAGCGGTCTAGTTTGGCCAACTCCTGGGGCAGGCGCAAATCACGCCGCGCCGCCTGCAGGCGCTGCACCAGGTCCGAGCATCGGGTGAACAGCACCCGCCGCCCGGCGTCAATCAACGCGTGCCCCAGGGCACAAACCAAATGGCTTTTGCCCACGCCCGGCGGGCCAAACAGCAGCACGTTGGCGCCCCGGTCGAGCCACTCGGTGCCCTCGGCGAGTGCCATCACCTGAGCCTTTGACACACTGGGCAGGGCCGAGAAGTCAAAGCTGGAGAGCCGCTTGTCCGGGCTCAGGCTTGATTCATGGCGGTGGCGGTCAATGCGCCGGGCCTCGCGCTCATTGATTTCATGCTCCAGCAGCGCTTCGAGCAGCCGGTGCGCCGGCCAGCCCTCAAGGTCAGATTGCGCGCACAACTCCCCGGCCAGGCGCTTGACGGTGGGCAGGCGCAAATCCGTCAGCATCATGCCCAGGCGCGCCGAGGTAGTTGTCGTAGTTGACGCCGCGCTCATGCTGACACCTCAAGCAGCGCGTCGTAGGACGCCAGCGTGGGCAGCGTCACTGCCACGTCGGGCACTGCATTGCGGGGCGGGGCCAGCAACTCGGTCAAGGCGTTCAGGTCGGGCAACCGGTTTAGCTCAATCAACTGCTCCAGCTCGTGGGCCAGTTGTGCTTCATGGCCGTCAGCGGCCAGCACCAAGAGGCCCACCATGGTCTTGCACGCTTCGCGTTCGGGCCTCTGGGCGGCCAGGCGCTCCCACGTCTGGCGGTACACCGCGCGCGGGAACGCCGCATCGCGCAGCACCCAGCGTGCGAATGCACCGGGTTTGCGTTTCAAGGCGCCTACCAGATGGCGGTAGTCGATGCTCCTGCCATGGCGCTGTCCGTCCTGGGGCGTAGCCCTTGGACGACTGAGCACGCATTGCCCGCCCAGCCAGCATTCGATGTGCTGGGCATACTGGCGCACCGTCAAGCGATGGCCGATGAGCTGGCTCGGCGCGCTGTATTGCGCCCCCTTGAGGGTGAAGATGCCGTATTTGCTGACCCTGGCAGGCATCTCCTCAAACTCGGCCGTGCGGCGCACCGGCAGGGGCCTGAGCATGGAGCGCTCGATGGCCAGCAGCTTGGCAGAGCGGGTGTTCAAGCGCTGCACGATGGCGGCGACAAACGCCTCGTAGGCGCTGCGGTTGTCAAAACTGCGGCTGCCGCGCAGTCGCAGCGCCTGGTCCAGCGCGGTCTTCAAAGAATCGTGGCGCGATTCAATGGAGCCGTTCTCATTAGACTGGCCAGGATTGCACCGCGTCGCGCGCAGCCCATAGTGGCGGCACAGCTCGTCGTAGCGCCCCGTCAGCGACTCCTGCTCGGCCAAGTTGTTGAACGCTGCCGACAAGCTGTCGGTGCGGTGCTCTTCGGGCACGCCGCCCCGTCGCATGGCGCCAGCCTGAATAGGCCAGAGCAAACTGGTACAGCCGGTGAGGAAACGCACAACCCTCAATCTCGACGTTCAGGCCATCGGCCACCGTGAAGTCCGACAGGCCCTGGCGCCCTGGCGGGTGCTCCTGGGCAAAGTAAACCTCACGCTCGGCGCCAAACTGCGCGCGCCACTGGCGCACGCGCCGCTGCAGCGTGCGCAACACGCCAGTGCCCCACTGGCCCGGGTAGCGGCGCTGGAGTTCTTCGAGCAGCGTGACGGCGTTGAGCTGGGCATCGGCTTGCAGCAGCGGCACGACCTCGCTGTCCCACACCGCTTGCAGCGGGTCTTGCCGGGTACGCCAGTCGCGGGCGGGGCGTTGGGAGGGCAGGCTTGGCGCGCCTTCGATGCGCCGGGCGCTGCGTTCGCTGATGCCAGCCCTGGCGGCGGCTGCGACCTGGGTGAGCTTGTTGCGGTGTTGCTTGTACTTTTGCACTTGGTGGTCCGTGATGGTCTTGCCGGGCATGCCGCTTACCTTCGATAAATGTCGAAAGGTCTAACGGTAGCCCCGCCTCCCGGACTCGCCCGGCGAAGGCCTCTAGCCGGCCAACATAGTTGTCGTCAACCAGCCAAGGTAATTGTCGTCAACCACGCTGGCCTCGCCGCTGGGCGGCCAGCCGCCGCTGGATCCGAAAAGCGACGATGTCAGCGCGCAGACTGACGCCACGCACCGCTTCCAGGCCGACCCGGCGGCGCAAGCGCTGCTGGCCAGTACCCACAAGCGGAGCGAGGTCTCGGCTGCCGATTTCGACGCCGTGTTCTACCCCGGTGGCCACGGCCCGCTGTGGGATCTGGCCGAAGATGCCCATTCGATCGCCTTGATCGAAACCCTGCTCGCCAGCGGCAAGCCGGTCGCCGCCGTCTGCCATGCGCCCGCCGTGCTGCGCCACCCCAAGTCGGCCGATGGCCGTTCCGTGGTGCAAGGCAAGGCCGTCACCGGCTTTACCAACAGCGAAGAAGCGGCAGTCGGCCTGAGCGACATCGTGCCGTTTTTGGTCGAGGACATGCTGCAAGGCAATGGCGGCGTGTATTCCAAAGGCGCTGACTGGGCGCCTTACGTGGTGAGCGACGGCTTGCTGATCACCGGGCAAAACCCGGCCTCGTCCGCACCTGCCGCGCTGGCCTTGCTGCGCCAGCTCAAGGAGGTATAGGCCCGACAGATCAAAGGTTCAGGCATGGAGGCGCACGAGGTGCTACCGGGGGTACACCGGGTAGCATCTCTCGTAAAAAGGTGGCTGCTCGGCACCCATCAGGGCTCTTTCAGTGCTGATCATGTGCAAGCCTACTTGGATGAATTCGCCTTTCGATTTAACCACCGAGGGTCGCGAGCCAGGGGAATGCTCTTCTACCGACTCCTTGAACAATCGGTAGCCATGCATCCCATCTCCTTTCGGAACCTCGTAGCCAACCCAAACCCCACAAAAGCGGTGCAAGTCCGACCTGAGCCACCCCGCACTGGCAGGACTGCGCCTGCGTCTCTCGACATGGAAATTCCTGTCAGTTCATGGCGCCGCTGAATTACCGCATTTATCTGGATACTCCGCAAAAATAAAGTCACATTTTTTAAAGGCAATAATCCCGATACATAAAAACACAATGGGAGGCACAACATGGCCAGTTTGCGCGAAGACCGAAACGGGACGTTCTTCAAGATGACGATGAGCACCTGCCCGGAGTGCCTCAAGGTCATTCCCGCCCAAGTCATGATCGAGGATCACAAAGTCTATTTCGACAAGTTCTGTCCCGCGCATGGCGCCAGCCGGGCGCTGGTGAGCGAAGACGCCCAGTATTACCAGAACGCCTACCGCTACATACGCCCAGGCAGCAAGCCGCTGAATTTTTCAAGCGCGATCAAGGAGGGCTGCCCCACCGACTGCGGCCTGTGCCCTTCGCACCAGCAGCACACCTGCCTGCCGATTGTCGAAATCACCTATCACTGCAACCTGCAATGCCCCATCTGCATCGTGGACAACCACGACGCCCGGCACATGACACCGGCGGAATTCGCAAGCATTGTCGAGCACCTGATCCACGCCGAAGGCACGCTGGAGAACCTGACGCTCAGCGGGGGCGAGCCCACCACACACCCCGATTTCTTTGCCCTGGTAGCGCTGGCCCCCAGCCTGGAGCGCGTGACACCGGGCGAGGTGTTCGGGCACATCACGGTGGAGACCTTCACCCGGATTGCAGCCAGCGCAGCGCAGCGCAGCCCGCCGCGCCCCGGTGAAACAGGAATGCCGACGATTTTTGATTTTTGCCGAGATGCCAGCGGCTGCGCCGGCTCGGCGCCATCCCCGTCAGCGAGTTCTTGCGTGATCTTGAACTGCTGGCGCCCCAAGGAGTAAATCCCATGCAACACCAAGAAACCGGGGCCTTGCCCCTCGAATGGCCCAGTGGCGGCTTTCAATGGAAACCCGCCTGGCGCCGCGAATTGCCCTGCGTGCGCGGAATTCACGCGCCGCCGCTGGAGCCGCTGCAGGCCTTGCTGGCCAATCCCGCGCTGCTGGCTGACCCGAAAAACAACCAGGCCGAATATGACCTGGCCAAGCTGGCGAAGGCGGCAGGGCGCGTCTGGACGTCATGGCGTGCCGCCACGCTGCGCGAACGCATGGCCGGGATCAGCCAGCTTCCCGCTGATCCCGATGTCTGGCGTGAACTGATGGCGCAGGCGGCCAGCGTCACTACGCCCGTCAATGTCAATCACAGGCCGCTGGACTGGGTCGTCAGCGTGTGCGTCAGCTTGCACGGTTTGACGTTCGCTTTGAAGACCGGACTGGACTTTTGGGATGTGGCATTGAAAGCCGACAAGCCGTCGTTTGTTTTGCTGCTCCGTTCGCTGCGCCAGGCCATTGCCAATGCACCAGAGCCAGCGTATCAAGCGGCTCTGGCAGTGGCCGAGGAACTGCGCAAACAGTCCGAAACCTTCGAGCTGGCCTGCGCGCACTTGTTTGCGCATCTGGGGGAATGGGCGCAAGCCTGGCTGGCCCGGCACGACGACCACCGACACATGCTGCGCGATTGCGCGCTGCCTGCTGCGGACTTTCTGCATTACATCCAGAAATACTTCAAGGGGTCGCTGGAGCCCATCTTGCCTGGGCTCTACCTACAGTTGCACCTGAACGCTGAAACCTGCTTCGACAATCTCGCGTTCTTGTACCGGAACACCGGCCTGAGCCTGGCCGTGCTGACACGCATGCGGGTGCCGCAACTCATTCCCGCGCTGGTGGCCGATATGGAAGACAAAAAGGTGCGCGAGGCGCTGGAAAAATTGGCCTCGGACTATCCCGTCGCCGTCCTAAAAACCCTGATCGAACACAATCCCGCCGGGCGCAGCCGGGCTATCGAGGCCTGGACCGTGCGGCTGGCGCTGAACCATCCGGGCGCGCTGGCCGGTGTGCTGGCCCACCTGGAGGCGCCGGTGCGCACCCGCTTTGAGGCGGCTTTGCAGGTGTTATCACCTCTGGAAGCGCCTGCCTCCGAGCTGCCAGCGCTGCTGCGCGAGCCGCCCTGGCTGGGTGCCGAGCGTCCGGGAGAATTGCCCGCTTTCGACATCGAGGCCTTGCCGACTGAAGAGAACATTG
>JAPLPS010000350.1 GCA_026400075.1 Polaromonas sp. | reverse complement strand
CTCAATGCGCTGTCGCTGCAGATGGTGCGCGATTTGACCGGCATTTTGCAGGGCTGGCGCGACGATCCGGCGGTGCTGGCGGTGGCCATTCGCGGCACCAACAAGGCCGGGCGCCCCGGCACGCCGGACAGCCTGTTTGGCAATTTTTGCGCGGGCGGCGACATCCGCTTTTTCCACCAGGCGGCGCTGGCGGGTGATGCGGCGCTGGATGATTTTTTCACCGAGGAATACACGCTCAATCACCTGATCCAGACTTATCCCAAGCCCTATATCGCCTTCATGGACGGCGTGGTGATGGGCGGCGGCATGGGTCTTTCGCAAGGCGCCCAGCTGCGCATCGTCACCGAGCGCACCAAGATGGCCATGCCGGAGACGAATATCGGCCTGTTTCCCGACGTGGGCGGCGGCTATTTTCTCAGCCGCTGCCCCGGCCATGTCGGCGAATACCTGGCGCTGACCGGCGAGACGATAGGCGCCGATGAGGCAATTGCTTACGGGCTGGCCGATGTCAAGCTACCCGCCAGCGAACTGCCCGCGCTGTGGGAGGCGCTGGGCGCGCACAGTTTTGCCAGCAGCGCCGAGGTGAGTCAGTGGCTGGCCAGCCAATGCCCGGCAGGCGAGCGCCCGGCCTGCGACACGGCCCGCATCGACAGTTATTTTTCGCTGCTGCGCGTCAAGCACATCGTCGATGCGCTGGAAGCTTCGGCAGATCGCTGGGCGCTGAAAACCGCCGTCTGCCTGCGCAAACGCTCGCCCTTGATGCTGCATGTGACGCTGGAGCAGATCCGCCGCGCCCGCAGCATGACGCTGGCCGATGACCTGCGCATGGAGCGCGGCATGGTGCAGCACTGCTTTCACCTGCGCCCCGGCGCGGCCAGCGAAACTGTCGAAGGCATACGAGCGCTGGCGGTGGACAAGGATTACACGCCGAAGTGGTCACCGGCGCGCATTGAAGATGTCAAGGCCGCGATGAGCGCGGCCTTTTTTGAAAGCCCCTGGTCGGCGGAAGAACACCCGCTGCGCGGGCTGTAACGGTTTGGCGCCGCATTGAGGCCGGTTGATTTGCGTTGAGCGGCGCTGGCGGCGGCGCGAAGTGTACGGTCAGCGGTTGCGCGACTTCATCGCGCGATCCACTTCGCGCTTGCCTTCGCGGTCTTTGATGGTGTCGCGCTTGTCGTGCTCGGCCTTGCCTTTGGCCAGGCCGATTTCGCATTTCACCTTGCCCGCTTTCCAGTGCATGTTCAGCGGCACGAGGGTAAAACCTTTTTGCTCGGTTTTGCCGATCAGGCGGCGGATTTCGTCCTTGTGCATCAACAGTTTTTTGGTGCGAATCGAATCCGGGCGGATGTGCGTCGAGGCCGTGCCCAGCGGGTTGATCTGGCAGCCGATGATGAATAATTCGCCGTTGCGGATCACCACATAGCCGTCGGTCAGCTGCACTTTTCCTTCGCGCACCGACTTGACTTCCCAGCCTTCGAGCACCATGCCCGCCTCGAAGCGCTCTTCGATGTGGTAATTAAAAGTCGCTTTTTTGTTGTCGGCAATGCGGATGGCGGCAGCGGCGGCCTTGGCCGACAGATTGCTGACGGGCTTGCCGGTAGATTTGCCGGAGGAGGCGGCGGCGGGTTTTTTGGAGGAGGATGCTTCTTTGGTGGCCATGAGGGAGATAGTGGTGCGAAGGGGCGAAGTAGCCTTGTGGCTCATACAATGGCCCCCCAAGCCTTTGATTGTATGAAAACCGTTCACAAGTCCGTTTTAATTTGGTACAGCGCCGCTGAAATGTTTGCGCTCGTTACCGACGTTGCCCGTTACCCACAGTTTTTACCGTGGTGCGACCAGGCCTCCGTGCATGACGAAACCCCGGAGGGCATGA
>JAPLPS010000390.1 GCA_026400075.1 Polaromonas sp. | reverse complement strand
CGGACCGAACATGGCCAGGCACTTCCACCAGTAGCGATCGACGGCGTCCTGGACCATCTCCTGTTGTGCCTGGCTGCCGCGCATCATCACCAGCAGCGCCTCGTAGCCCTGCCGCTGGTGGAAGGACTCCTCCTTGCAGATGCGGATCATCGCGCGCGAGTACGGACCGTAGCTGCAGCGGCACAGCGGAATCTGGTTGCTGATGGCCGCGCCATCGACCAGCCAGCCAATCACGCCGACATCGGCCCAGTTTAGCGTCGGGTAGTTAAAAATCGAGCTGTATTTGGCTTTGCCGCTGTGCAAGCCTTCCAGCAGCTGGTCGCGGCTGGTGCCCAGCGTTTCGGCGGCGCTGTACAGGTACAGGCCGTGGCCGCCCTCGTCCTGCACCTTGGCAATCAAAATCGCTTTGCGCTTCAGACTGGGCGCACGGCTGATCCAGTTGCCCTCGGGCAGCATGCCGACGATTTCGCTGTGCGCGTGCTGGCTGATCTGGCGGATCAGCGTCTTGCGGTAGGCGTCCGGCATCCAGTCCTGCGGCTCGATGCGGCCGTCGGCGTCGATGCGCTCGTTAAAGCGCGCCATCGCCTGCGCGTTCTCCGGCGGCGACTGCGCCGGGACCGATTTCAGGCCGGTGCCTTCCTGGACATTAAACGATTGGGTGTACATGGTGCTGATGTCTCCTCGGGTGGTGGGAACTGAAGTTCAAAGCAGCCAGGCGGGCTGGCGTTTTTCAAGAAAGGCGCTGATGCCGCCTTTGGCCTCGGCCGTGGCGCGCTGGCGGGCAATGCGCTGGGCGGTTTCCTCGATCAGGGACGCGTCCATTGGCCGCCCGCTGACCGAGGCAATCAAGTCTTTGGCGGCAATCTGCGCCTGCGGCCCGCCGCTGGTCAAAGCCTGGGCCAGTTCGGCAATCGCCGCGTCGATTTGCGACGCAGGATGCACCTCGCTGACCAGGCCAATGGCCTGGGCGCGCTGGGCGCTGATGCGCTCGGCGCTCTGGAAGTAGCGCAGTGCGTGGCGCGGCCCGATGGCGCGCAGCACATACGGGCTGATGACCGACGGAATGATGCCGAACTTGACTTCAGAAGTCGCAAAAGCTGCGTCTTCGGTGGCCAGCGCAATGTCGCAGGCCGCCGCCAGGCCGGTGCCGCCGCCCAAAGCTAAACCCTGGACGCGGGCAATCGTCGGCTTGGACAGGGTGGACAGGCGTTGCAGCATCGCGGCAAAGCGGCGCGCATCTTTCAGGTTGTCGTCGTGACTCCCTGCTGAGGCGCGCTTCATCCAGTTCAAATCGGCGCCAGCAGAAAAATGGCGGCCCCGCCCGGCCAGCACCACCACGCGCACTGACGCATCGGCGTCCAGCGCGGCGCAGGCGGCGCTCAGTTCATGGATAAGCGTCTCATCGAAGGCATTGAACACCTCCGGGCGATTCATCCAGATCGTGGCCACTTGGGCCGCGTGCTCAATCTGCAGGGTTGTGTAATGGTCTGTCATGGTCAAGGGCCAGCTGTAGGCAAGTGTGGGCAATGTTTTTGTGCGGCAGGCCGACGGAATTTCCCGCCCTGGCCCGCTACGCGCTGTTACGGAACCAGCGTCCAGTCGCCGTTCTTGATTTCCAGCATGCGAAAAGCTGACAGCTCCATGCCCATGTGGTCTTTGGCGCTCATGTTGACCACGCCGCCGGTGCCGATATAGCCCTTGGTGGCTTCAATTGCGTCGCGCACCTTGGCCTTGTCGGTGCTACCTGCGCGCTTGATGGCATCGACGGCCAGCATCAAGCCGTCATAGGCATGGCCGCCAAAGGCGGACACATCGGTTTTCCACTTTTCCGTAAAGGCTTTGGAGTACGCCACGACGATGGGCTTTTGCGCGTCGCTGGCGGCCAGCTTGTCCGCCACCAGCAGCGCGGAAGCGGGCAGGCGCACGCCTTCGGCTGCCGCACCGGCGAGCTTGATGAACTCCTCGGACGCCACGCCGTGGGCGTGGTACAGCGGCAGGGCCATGCCCAGCTGCTTGTAGTTTTTGGTGACGATGGCCGGTCCCTGGCCCAGACCGATGATGAACACCGCCTGCACGCCCGCCGCGCCCTTGATCTTGGTCAGCTGCGGGCTCATGTCGGTGTCCTTGGGGCCGTAGCTCTCGTTGGCCACCAGCGTGATGCCGTATTTGGCAGCCACGCCCTCGGCTTCCTTCTTGCCGGACTGGCCAAAGCCGCTGGTCTCGGACAGCAGCGCGACCTTGGTCAGGCCGCGCTTTTTCATGTCCTCAAAGACTTTTTCAGCGGCCATGCGGTCGGTGTGCGGCGTCTTGAAAACGAATTTTTTCACCGGTTCGATGATCACCACCGCGCCCGCCAGCGAGATGAACGGCACACCCGCCTTTTCGACCAGCGGCACCATAGACATCGTCGAGCCGGTGGTCGTGCCACCGACCAGCACATCGACCTTGTCGTCGTCGATCAGGCGCTTGGCAAAGCCGTTGGCCTTGTTCGCGTCGCTGCCGTCGTCATAGTGAACCAGCTGCAGCGGGCGACCGAGCACGCCGCCTTTTTTGTTGATCTCCTCGACGTACATCTGCAGCGTTTTCAGCTCCGGGTCGCCCAGAAAGGCGGCCGGGCCAGTCACGGACAGCACGGAGCCGATCTTGATCGGCTCGGCGGCGACGGCGACCAGCGCGCTAAAGGCCAGCGCGGCGCCGACAAGGATTTTTTGGGTCGTGAATTTCATGGTGTTGTCTCCGGCTTGTTTTAGTTAAACGCGTTCAATAATCAAGGCGATGCCCTGCCCGACACCGATGCACATCGTGCAAAGCGCATAGCGCCCGCCCCGGCGTGCCAGCTCATAGCTGGCGGTGGTGATCAGGCGGGCGCCGCTCATGCCCAGCGGATGGCCCATCGCAATCGCGCCGCCGTTCGGGTTGACGCGTGCTTCGTCGTCAGCCAGTCCGAGGTCGCGCAGCACGGCCAGGCCCTGGGCGGCGAAGGCTTCGTTCAGCTCGATCACGTCCATTTGCGCCAGCGTGAGGCCGGTCTGGGCCAGCACCTTGCGCACAGCGGGCGCCGGGCCAAAGCCCATGATGCGCGGCGCCACGCCTGCCGTCGCCATGCCGACGATGCGCGCTTTCGGCGTCAGGCCGTGGGCTTTGGCGGCGGCTTCGGAGGCGATCAGCAGCGCGCAGGCGCCGTCGTTGACGCCCGAGGCGTTGCCCGCCGTTACCGTCAGCTCGGGGCCGTTCACGCCCTTGAGTTTGGCCAGCATCTCCAGCGTGGTTTCCGGGCGCGGATGCTCGTCGGTGTCAAAGACGATGGGGTCGCCCTTTTTGCGCGGCACCAGCACCGGAATCAGCTCGTCGGCAAAGCGGCCTGCTTCGTGCGCCGCCGCCCAGCGTTGCTGCGAGCACAGCGCAAACGCGTCCTGATCGGCGCGGGAAATGTTGAACTGCTGCGCCACGTTGTCCGCCGTCTGCGGCATCGAATGCGTGTCGTAGAGCTTTTTCATCAACGGGTTGCTGAAACGCCAGCCAATCGTCGTGTCGTAAATCGCCGCGTTGCGCGAAAAGGCGCTGTCGGCCTTGCCCATGACAAAAGGCGCGCGCGACATGCTCTCGACGCCGCCCGCGATCATCAAGCGGGTCTCGCCGGACTTGATGGAACGCGCTGCCACGCCGACCGCGTCCATGCCGGAGCCGCACAGGCGGTTGATCGTCGTGCCCGGCACTTCGACCGGCAGGCCGGCCAGCAGGCCAGACATGCGGGCGACGTTGCGGTTGTCTTCGCCCGCCTGGTTCGCGCAGCCATAGACGATGTCATCGACCTGCGCCCAGTCCACGCTGGCGTTGCGCGCCATCAGCGCCTTGAGTGGGACTGCGCCCAGATCGTCGGGGCGCACGCTGGCCAGCGTGCCGCCGTAGCGGCCGATAGGGGTGCGGATCGCGTCACAGATAAAAGCTTCGGTCATTTTTTCGGGTCTCACTGTTGTTTCGGACGTTGGTCGATGACGCGGCGCGCCTTGCCGGTCTGGGTGCGGGGAATGGAGTCAAACGCCAGCACGCTGATGCGCGTGGAGACGCCGACATTGGTCTTAATGCGGTGCTGCAGCTCCTTGCCGATGGCGGCCATCAAGTCCGGGCTCAGGTCGCGGGAGAGTTCGCGCTGGACTTCGCAATGCACTTCGACGGTGTCGAGGTGGCCGTCGCGGGCCAGGTGTACCTGGTAGTTGCCGCTCAGGCGCTTGTCGCGCAGGATCTGCTCTTCGATCTGGCTCGGAAAGACGTTGACGCCGCGCACGATCAGCATGTCGTCCGAGCGGCCGGTGATCTTGCCCATGCGTCGGAACGAGCGCGAGGTCGGCGCCAGCAGCCGCGTCAAATCGCGCGTGCGGTAGCGAATCACCGGAAACGCCTGCTTGGTCAGCGAGGTGAACACCAGCTCGCCCTCGCTGCCGTCGGGCAGCACTTCGCCGGTGTCGGGGTTGATGATCTCAGGGTAGAAATGGTCTTCCCAGATGACCGGGCCGTCTTTGGACTCGATGCATTCGCAGGCGACGCCGGGGCCCATCACTTCGGTCAGGCCGTAGATGTCGATGGCGTCAATGCCCAGCTTGCGCTCGATCTCGGCGCGCATGCCCTCGCCCCAAGGCTCGGCACCAAAAATGCCGACCTTCAGCGGAATTTGATCCGGCGTGATGCCCAGGCGCTCGAACTCCTCGGCAATCACCAAGGAATAAGACGGCGTGACCATGATGATTTCGGGCTTGAAGTCCATGATTTGCTGGACCTGCTTTTCGGTCTGGCCGCCGGACATTGGCACCACGGTGCAGCCAGCGCGCTCGGCGCCGTAATGCGCGCCCAGGCCGCCGGTGAACATGCCGTAGCCGTAAGCCACATGCACCATGTCGCCGGGCCGTCCGCCCGCAGCGCGTATCGAGCGCGCCATCAGGTTCGCCCAGTTGTTGATGTCGTCCAGCGTGTAGCCGACGACGATGGATTTGCCGGTCGTGCCGGACGAGGCGTGCAGGCGCGCCACCTTTTCGCGTGGCACGGCAAACAGGCCAAACGGGTAGTTGTCGCGCAGGTCGGTCTTGACCATGAACGGGAACTTGGCCAGATCGGCCAGCGTTTTCAGGTCGTCCGGGTGTACGCCTTTGGCGTCGAAGGCCTTGCGGTGGTGCGGTACGTTCTCGTAAGCGTGCTTGAGCGACCATTTCAGGCGCTCTAACTGCAGCGCGGCGATTTCGTCGCGGCTGGCGGTTTCAATCGGCTCCAGATCGCCGGGTTGAGGTTGTTTGACGGGCATGTTTGTCTCCTGTGCGCTTGAATTGCTGCTTATCTGCTTATCTGCTTATTGGGGGGCGTGGTCGGCTTGCTGCAGTCCGGCGATGACTTCACCGGCGATGCGCCGGGACTTGCCGCGAAACAGTGCCACCGTCTGGCCGCCAGCGCTGCGCACCGTCACGTCATAGACGCCGCTGCGTCCGGCCAGCGCCTGCTCGATGGCTTCGGCTTCGAGCGTTTCGCCTTCCTTGGCCGGGGCCAGAAAATCAATCTGGCAGGCCGAGGCGACGGTGTTGTGGTTGCGGCTGTTGCAGGCGTAGGCAAAAGCGGTGTCGGCCAGCGTAAAAATCATGCCGCCGTGGCAGATGTGGTGGCCGTTGACCATGTCGGCGCGCACCGTCATGGCCAGCCTGGCGTGGCCGGGTTTCACGTCGAGGATGCGCATGCCCAGCGCCTGGGCCGCCTGGTCGCGCGACCACATCGCGGCGGCGGTGGCCTGCGCCAGGGCTTGCGCCTGTTCACCGGACATCGTCATTCTCCGGTGAAGCGCGGGGCGCGCTTTTCCATGAAAGCGGCCACGCCTTCGGCGTAGTCCGGGCTCCAGCCCAGTTCGCGCATGAAGCCGCCTTCCATCGACAGCTGCTGCTCCAGCGTGTGCAGGGGCGCGGCGTGCATGGCCTGGCGCGTGCGCACCAGCGCCTTGGTCGGCATCAGCGCCAGCTGCGCGGCGAGCTTGTCCACGCTGGCATTTAAATCGGCATCCTCGACGGCCTGCCAGATCAACCCCCAGTCGGCGGCTTTTTCGGCGGGCAGCTTGTCGGCCAGCATGGCCAAGCCCAGCGCCCGCGCCATGCCGACGCGCTGCGGCAAAAACCAGGTGCTGCCGGTGTCGGGCACCAGCCCGATCTTGCTGAAAGCCTGCAAAAACGAGGCCGATTTGGCGGCAATCACCAAATCGCAGGCCAGCGCCACGCTCGCGCCCGCGCCAGCGGCAATGCCGTTGACCGCCGCAATCGTCGGCACGCGCAGGTTTTGCAGGCGCAGCACCAGCGGCTTGTAGTTGGTTTCAACGACGTTGCCGATGTCCGGCGGCTGCTGGCCCGCCACCAGCGTCATCGCCGGATCGGCCAGGTCTTGCCCGGCGCAAAAAGCGCGTCCGGCGCCAGTCAGCACCAGCACGCGGATGCTTTTGTTCTCCTGCACATGGTCTAGCGCGGTGCGCAGCTCGGCGTGCATGGCGCCGGTAAAGCTGTTGAGCTTGTCCGGACGGTTCAAGACCAGACGGGCAATGCCGCCCGCCACGTCAAAACGGATGTTTTCAAAGTTCATGCTTGTCCTTTAAGGGAGTGGCGCAGTGGCTCGGGGCGTTAAGCGTGGCGGCGGCGCTGCACGACGCGGAAGCGGTTCGCGACAAAGGCCGAGTCGGCATAAGACGCGTTCGCCGACGGGTTGCCGCCCGTGCCGTGGTAGTCGGAAAAGGCCGACGACTGGTTAACATAGACATTGCCGGTCAGGTTGATCGACAGCGCGACTTTGGCGCGCCAGGTGGCCGCCGTCATCGCGTCAATCACATCGTCGCGGGTTGAATAGATGCCGGTGGTCAGCGCGCCGTGGGTTTGCACAATGCGCTCGGACAAGGCCACGGCAGCCGCCGTATCCGCCACCTTGACGACAAAGCTGATCGGGCCGAAGCGTTCTTCCATATAGGCGCTTTCATCAGCCGCGTCGCAGGCCAGCAGCACCGGCGTGCGGACTTCGGCGTTCGCAAACTCCGGATTGGCGAGCTTTTTCGACGCCAGAATCACCCGGCCCAGCGCGCCGCCGTTGGCTTCTTCGATGCGGCCCAGCGTGTCGGCGGACTGGATCGCGCCCAGCACGGCATGCGCCACTTCCGGCTTGGCCAGCAGGCCGTCGATGGCGCGGGCCAGATCGGCGCAGACCTCGTCGTAAGACTTGTGGCCGACATCGGTGTCAATGCCGTCAGCGGGCACCATCAGCACCTGCGACGTGGTACACATCTGGCCCGAGTACAGCGACAGCGTGAAGGCCAGATTGCCCAGCATCGCCTTGTACGCGTCGGTGGAGTCGATGACGATGTTGTTCACACCGGCCAGCTCGGCATACACCTGCGCCTGGCGGCAATGGTCGATCAACCATTGTCCAAACACGTTGCCCCCGGTGAAGTCCACCGACTTGACGGCCGCATGGGTCACCAACTGCTGCGTGGTTTCGCGCTTGTCGGC
>JAPLPS010000026.1 GCA_026400075.1 Polaromonas sp. | reverse complement strand
CGACTTCCTGAGCCGCGCCGCCGCCGCCGTGCTCGACTTCCTGGCGATGGCCCTGAACGGAACCTGCAAAACCATGCTGTCCAGCGTCCAAACGTCCGAGTGGGTTGTCGGTGTAGCCCTGGCGCTGGCCGTGGCTCTGCTGGTGGCAACGCGTGGCAGGTCAATCGGTGGCTTCGCGCTGCTGCTGCTGACTGTGGTTTCCGGTGCGTGGCTGGCCTTTAAGACGGGGCACACGGGCGGTGCTGTGCAGTTGGTGGCGCTGGCAGTTCTGTCCCTGCACTCATTGTTAAATGGCCGGGGCTGGGCGCTGGTTCGGGGAGCTGCCAAATGAACCAGATCGAAACAATCACTTTCTGGGTGAACGAGTTTTTGGGAGACTCTGACGCCATTTTGACAATGCGCGATGACGGTACGGGCGACCACTGGCGCATTCACGTCATGGCGAAACGGTGCTTCATGGCTGACGTTGATAACGCAAAAAAATGGGGCTACCTGCTGTACCTGCACGACGCCAGCACGCTTAAAGGCGGTGCGCTGTGAACGCCCTTGACCAATTCCGCGACGCCATCACGGCGGCGGGCATTGAGGCACCGGACGTGCTGCACGACGATGGCGCTATCCACCGTTTCAGCCCCAGCGGGCGGCGCGGCGCGGCGTCTGCCTGGTATGTCCTGCACAGCGACAGCGTGGCCGCTGGCGTGTTCGGCTGCTGGAAAGCTGGCCTGACTTCAACCTGGTGCGCGAAGTCTGACAAGGCCATGACCCCGGCAGAGCTGGCCGCGCACCGCCAGCGCATCAAGGCCATGAAGGCACAGCGCGACGCCGACGAATTCGCCCGCCTCAAGGGAGAAGCCGACAAGGCCGCCGCCCGCTGGCGCACCGCTGCAGCGCCTGGCGCGCATTCCTACCTGGTGCGAAAGGGCGTTCAGCCCCACGGCATCCGGTGCGACGGCGAGACGCTGCTGATTCCGTTGCGCGACACGGCGGGCAAGCTGCACAGCCTGCAAACCATCACGCCAGACGGCGAGAAGCGTTTCAAGGGCCGCATGAAGGGTTGCTACTTCCCGTTGGGCAGCAAGCCGCAGGGCTTTTTAATCGTCTGTGAAGGCTTCGCCACGGGCGCAAGCATCCATGAGGCGACGGGCCTGCCGGTGGCGGTGGCGTTCAACGCGGGAAATCTGGGGCTGGTGGCGGCGGCGCTGCACAAGGCTTACCCGGCGCTGGTCCTGGTGCTGGCCGCTGACGATGACCACCTGACGCCGGGCAACCCCGGCATCATGGCGGCCCGACAGGCGGCGCTGGCCGTGGGCGGCTTTGTTGTCGCGCCGCAATTCCCCAAGGGCAGACCGCCCAAGGCCACCGACTTTAACGACCTGGCCGCGCTGGCCGGGCTTGACGCTGTACGCGCCTGTTTTGCAGAAATTGAGGGGGCAACATGCTCACATTGAAAAATCCCGAAGCCGTTGAAATGCTGGAAGTCGTGGCAGCGCCTGACGCCGTGAATGCTGGGGCTGTGCGCCTGATTCCCGGCGAGACAGAGCGCCCCAAGTTCGTCGTTATCGACGACTGGCACGAGGAAGGCGGCTTCAAATACCGCCCCGGCGTCTGGAATTTCAGCATCAAGCACAGCAAGGGCGACGGCCCGCCCACGCTGACAAAGCAATGGGTTTGCAGCCCGCTGCATATCGACGCCGTGACCACCGACGCCCACGCGGGCAACTATGGCCGCCTGCTTCGCCTGAAGACCACGCTGGGGCAGTGGAAGACGTGGGCTATGCCTATGGAAATGCTTCGCGGCGACGCCAGCGACTTGCGCGGCGAACTGCTGAGAATGGGCGTGGAGATTGACCCCCACGGGCGCAACCACCTGGCGATGTACCTGCAGGGCAACGCCCCCAAGCGCCGGATTGAATGCGCGCTGCAAACCGGCTGGGCTGGGGCTGGGCATCAAGCCTTTGTGCTGCCCGATATGGTTATCGGCCCCAAGGCGGCGACGGTGGCCTATCAGTCGGGCGAACACGCCAGCGAGGAATATGCGACGGCGGGGACGCTGGCCGGATGGCAGGCGGGCATTGCCGCGCCAGCCGTGGGCAACCCGCTGCTGGTGCTGGGGCTGTGCGCGGCGTTTGCCGGGCCGGTGCTGGCGCGCTGTGGGCAGGAAAGCGGCGGCGTTCACTTTATCGGCGACAGTTCGACCGGCAAGACAACCATTCTTGAAGCGGCCTGCAGCGTCTGGGGCGGCGTGGGATTTAAACGCAGCTGGCGCACCACGGGCAACGGGCTGGAAGGCGCGGCGGCTCTGTTCAATGATTCCCTGCTGGCCTTGGATGAAATCAGCGAGTGCGACCCCAAGCAAGTCAGCGAAGTCGTTTACATGCTGGGTAATGGCCGGGGCAAACAGCGCGCCAGCCGGACGGGTTCGGCGCGGGCCGTGACGCGCTGGCGCAGTAGCGTGTTATCGACCGGCGAACGCTCGATAGCCACGACGATGGCCGAAGGCGGGCACCGCATCAAGGCAGGCCAGTCGGTGCGCCTGCTGGACGTGCCTGCACAGCGCACCCACGGCGCATGGGACAACTTGCACCACCTGGCCAGCGGAACGGCGTTCTCGGACGCCATCAAGCAAGCCGCCGGGCGCGACTATGGCTGCGCGGGCCGGGCCTTCCTGGAGAAGCTGACCCGTGACCATGAAGGCAGCTTCAGTGAAGAACTGGACACCATCAAGGCGCTGCCCGAATTTCAAGCGCCCGGCGATGAAGGGCAGGCCAAACGGGCGGCGGCGCGCTTTGCCGTCATGGCGCTGGCGGGCGAACTGGCGACTTCCTACGGCGTGACCGGCTGGCCGACCGGCGAAGCCATCCGAGCCGCCGCCGTGGGCTTTGCCGCCTGGCAGTCGTTGCGCGGCGGGGCTGGACAAGGCAACTCAGAGCGCGGGCAGATTGTGGAGCGCATCACCAGCTTTATCGAGCGCCACGGCGACAGCCGGTTCTCGGATGCCGACAGCATGGATGACCAGCGCGCCGCCCTGGTGCGTGACCGGGCGGGCTGGTGGCGCTCCAGTGGCAGCGACGGCGGGCGGGTGTACCTGTTCCATAAAGAAGGCTTGCGCGAAGCACTGACGGGCTTTGACTTCAACCGGGCGCTTGACGCGCTGCAACTGGCCGGGCTTATCGACGCACCGGGGGCAAGTGGTGAGCGGGCGAAGAACCTCCGTATCTGTGGGCGGGCCATGAAGCTGTACGTCGTGCGGGTTGACGCCATTGAAGGAAACGCGTGATGGGACGGGAGGCGCTCAGGGCGTACCTCAAGAGCCGCCAAGCTGCTGCAACGTCTGCAACGTCTGAGAAAAGTATGACGTTGCAGGAAAAACCATTACAAATCAAGGCTGTAACGTCTGCAACGTCTGCAACGTCTATAAATACTAATTCGCGTGAAGTTTTTCAGCCCCTGCCCCAGCCTGGCGCACTGAAACCGGCCAGCTCAGAGCAACGTGACCCGAACGACTGGCGCGAACTGGCGACGGCTTACCACCTGCACCACTTCGCCTGCCACGTCTGCATTGCCGCCAGCAAGGGCGCGATGTACGGCCTACGCTGTGGCGCTGGTGCTGCGCTGTGGGTTGCCTATCAGAACGCACCCTGACGCCTGCCCCGGCATAGCCCTCAACTTGAGGAACACCCAAGGCCCGCCACTGAGCGGGCTTTGTCGCGTCTGGGGCTGGACGAATGCAACACGGCGCACCAAAACGCGACAGGCCAAACCCAGCGCCTACAGCTTCGCAATGCGCCGCTGGTGGCTGGTATCAGCAACGCGCCAGCGACGCGCCACGGGCCAGCCTGACGGGCGCATGGCAAAAAGTGGCAGAAAAGTAGCAGGGAGATTCGGCGGCTGAAGTCAACGAAAGTCACCAAAAAGTCAACGCCGAAAGTCAGCAAAAGTCAGCAAAAAGTCAGCACTCCACGAGGCGGTTCACGGAAGTACACAAGGGGTTCACAAGAAAAAGCCGGTAAACAAGGCGCTGGTAAACAGAGAGGTGAACATGGAAAAGGCAGGTTGTCAAAATCCGGTTGCCACGCTTGTTGACAGGGAAAACGCAGGTTCGCACCGCAAGGTTCGCAGTCAGGTTCGCAGGCAAAGCAGCATATTGGCGAGCTGAACGCGTGCTGGCCAAGTAGCCAGAATTAGCCAAGACGTAGCCACGAAAAACCGGTACGCGCCGAGCAGGTACGCAAGCCGGTACGCATCAAATCCGCGTACCAGAGCCTGTACCAGAGCCTGTACCAGCAAAAGCGGCATATCGGGAGCTGGCCGGTAGAAGGCGAAGTCCACAAGAGTCAACAAAAAGTCCACACTGAAAAGTGGCAGGAAGTAGCCAAGAAGTAGCCAAGAAGTAGCCAGCAAAAACCCGCTTGCCAAGACGCAGGTTGCCACGCTGGTTGCCAGCAAAAACCCGGTTGCAAGTTTCCAAAAGTTTCCAAGAGGTTTCCAGAACTTACCAAGAAGTTACCAAGGAAAAGGACTTCCCGGAGTCACCACCGTCCTGTTGCTGTGACCATCCGGGCCGCTGACCATCATCGAGCATGGGGCTGGTCAACATGCTGGCCGCTGGCATGAGCCGGGGATTGTGTGACCCGTCAAAAGCAGAGCCGTGCCTGAACTGGCGGCGCTGGTGCCCAGGAACAGGAGAAATTACAAGGCCCGTCACTGAGCGGGCCTTGTAATTTCTAGCTTCAGCCCAGCATTGCGCCACCGTCTAGCTTCTTCATACTTGGATTTTCAAGTAGCGCGATGAGTTGCGCACGCGCAAGCGCATTGAGCGTAACAACACGTTGACTTTGTGGCATTTTTTGCTGAATTAGCAGCGCATTCTGACTTTCAAGACTGGAAAGTACCACCAGTTGTTTCATGGTTGCGCCATCCCGAATATTGCCGACAGCTTTAGGGTTTTTCGCCTTCCACTCTTTGGCAGTCATCCCAAAAAGAGCCTTATTCAGCATATCGGCCTCTGTGGCATAAACGTAACCAGACTCAACGCGGCCAACGTCTTGCGGAATCAGGTTGTTCTTGATGGCATCGGTATGTACCCGGTACTGCACTTTTGACAATGAGCGGCGAATGCTCCACTCCAAGCCGCCAGAAATGGCCTCCTGCTCCTTGAGACGTTGGAACTCCTTGATGAGGTAGAGCTTGAATTCTGGGCTGAGCCACGACCCGAACTCAAAGGCTATGTCCTTATGGGCGAAGGTTCCGCCGTAGCGGCCAGCCTTGGCCAGAAGACCAATTCCGCCTGCGCGCTCCACCCACTGCTTGGCAGACATTACAAACCTGTTCAGGCCAGCATCATTTCTAATCTGGTGGAATTCCACCAAATTAAAACTCGGGTTGTTGAGTTGCTCCCAAACTCCTAAGAAATCAATGGTGTTCTTGTTCTGGAGCCAGTTCTTGATGAGTTGTTCTGCCCCAGCAAATCCAGTGGTCATGTCCGTGAGGCTGATGTAATCCTCATCGTCTTTTGAAGTTATGTGAACCTCAACACCTTTGACGACCATGCTCTTGCTGTTTGATGTAACCATATAGCGCTCCTCTTTGATAGTTCATTTTAGGTGCCCGAAGCTACTCCCTACCCCCTCATTGAGCGAACTTTGCCGCGTCTGGGACTACCGTCTCTGACAAGAGTTTGAGGCTGACCAGTCGAGCAGGTCAATCGACTGACCATCGGGCCTGAACTGGTGGCGCTGGTCAACGTGGCGTTTTGCCCGGTTCTGGCCGCCGATTCGGAAAATCGTCTTACATCCGCCCTTACATAGTTCAGGCAAGAAAAAACCCCACTACCAAATTGATAGCGGGGTCTTCAATGTTTTCAACGACTTAACTGGTGGCCTGGGGCGGAATCGAACCACCGACACAAGGATTTTCAATCCTCTGCTCTACCGACTGAGCTACCGGGCCTGAGCTTTCAATTATATATCAGCTCAAAGGCAGTTTTTCCGCCGAGGCCGCCTGAAATTCAACTACTTCGCTTGCCCCGGCTCAAATCGACGCCCAATTGCTTCAATTTTCGGTACAAGTGGGTGCGCTCCAGGCCAGTTTTTTCGGCCACGCGGGTCATCGAGCCGCCTTCCTTGGTCAGGTGAAATTCAAAATAGGCTTTTTCAAACTCGTCACGGGCGTCGCGCAAGGGTTTTTCCAGAAAAAAACTCTGCGTCGCCTGCGGTCCGGGGTCGGCGACCGCCATCAACATGCCGCCGGGCAACACGGCTTCTGCCGTGAAATCGGTCAGGCAAGCGAGAGGGCCAGGCGTGGCGCTGCTGGCGCTGGCCTGGGGACGGGCGAGATTTCTGGTCAGCCCCTGCTCGACTGCCTTGAGCAGCTTTTGCAGCGTGATCGGTTTTTCCAGAAAAGCGATGGCGCCGATTTTGGTCGCCTCGACCGCCGTGTCTATCGTGGCGTGGCCGCTCATCATGATGACCGGCATCGTCAGCAGACCGCTGGAAGACCACTCCTTGAGCAGCGTGACGCCGTCGGTGTCTGGCATCCAGATGTCGAGCAGCACCAGATCGGGCCGTGCGTTGCTGCGGGCAATACGGGCCTGGGCGGCGTTTTCCGCCAGATCGACCTGATGCCCCTCATCATTGAGAATTTCTGAGAGAAGGTCGCGTATGCCCAGCTCGTCATCGACCACCAGAATATTTGCCATGATTGAATTGCTGCCCTGCCTGTTGTTGCCAATTGTGTTGATGGATGTGGCGATTGCCAACCGATGCCCAAGCTGGCCCGGTCAGGCCGCAAGCGCAAATGATAACGACACTTGCGCGCCCTGAATCACACCGTCTGTGACCCGGTTGCTGATATCAATGCGCGCGCCATGCTCATCGGCGATTTTCTTGACCACCGCCAGCCCCAGGCCCGAGCCTTTGACCTTGGTGGTGACGTAAGGCTCAAAGGCCCGCTTGAGGATGTGCTCGGGAAAACCGGAGCCATTGTCCCGCACCGTCAGCCGCACCCGGTTCGAGGTTTCAGAGTAATCGGTCTTGAGCGTCACCAGCGCATTGTCCTTGCCTTCCTGAACATCCTGTGCATTTTGCAACAGGTTGTGGATCACCTGGCGCAGCAGCTGGGCGTCGCCCAGAATCGGCCTGGCGTTCGGATCCAGTTCGGTGATGACGGGCACCACGGCGTTGTCGCTGAGGTAGAGCTGCATCACCTCGCTGACCAGCGCATTCAGATCGACCGGCGCCAGCTCGGCGGCGGGCAGCCGGGCGTAATCGCGAAACTCGTTGACCAGCCGCTTCATCGCTTCGACCTGATCGACGATGGTCTTGACCGACTTGGTCAGCAGCGCCTGCCCGGCCGGATCGAGCTTGCCGGTCAGCTTCATTTCCATGCGCTCGGCCGAGAGCTGAATCGGCGTCAGCGGATTTTTGATCTCGTGCGCCAGCCGCCGGGCGACTTCACCCCAGGCGCGCGCGCGCTGGGCCGAAACCATGTCGGAGATGTCGTCGAAGACCAGCAAATATTCTTCGGTGCCGGGCATTTTGGCGCCGCGTGCGATCAAGGTGAGCGCGTTGTCGCTGGCGCCGTGCCCGGCGGCGTGCAATTCAAACGACTGCTGCCAGTGCGCCAGCGTCTGCGGCGTGTTGTTGTTGTTCAGGTAGTCGGCGAACTGGGCCAGCACTTCCTGAGCGAACTCTTCGAGGCCGGGCACCTGGCCGAGCGGCTGGCCGAGGTAGTCTTCCAGCGGGGCGCGCAGGATGCGGTTCGCGCCCGGATTGCTCGACTGCAGGCGCCCGCCGACATCAAGCACGATGACGCCCGCTGTCAGGTTGTCCAGAATGGTCTGCAGATTCGCGTGGGAGGCGTTGACCTGGTTCATGCTGTGCTGCACGGCCGAGCGGGCCTCAGCCAGCTGCTGGGTCATCTCGGCAAAGGAGCGGGTCAGGCCGCCGAGCTCGTCCCGGCCACTGAGCGCGGCTTTGGGCGTCAGGTCGCCCAGCGCCACCTGCTTGACGCCTTCGGCCAGCAGCAGCAGCGGTTTGGCCAGCTGGTTGCCCAGAATCACCGCCAGCACGACGGCGCCGAGCACGGCCAGAAACAGGCTCAGCGTCAACGTGCCGATGTACATCTTGCGCAGGCCGCCGCGCGCCAGCGCCCGCTCCTGGTACTGGCGGTTGGCTTCCTGCACGGCAATCGCATTGGCCACCAGCGCGGCGGGCAGCACGCTGCTCACCTGCAAAAAGCGCGATTGCCCGAGCACATTGAGATTCGGGTTATTCACCACGGCAATGGCCTTGATGCGCGGGGCCGCTGCGGGGGCGGGCGGGCCGGGGTCGGTGCCGAGTTCGCCATTGCCGCCGGGCATCACCTCGTCCAGCCCTTCAATTTGCGTCGCCACGCGCTGGCTGCGGGCGCTGCGCAGCTGCTGCACCGAGGGGCGCTCGGGCTGCAGCAAAAACCGCGATTCCCCTACGCTGGCAATCAGCTGGCCGGAGGCGCTCCAGAGCACCACGTCGCTGGCCGACAGCTGTTCGCGCAGATGCTCCAGCGGCACGCCGACCAGCGCGTCGGGAATGTCGGCCAGCCCAATCGCCGCCTGGCGCGTCTTGTTGCCCAGATCGGCAGCCAGCGTATCCAGCGTGGCCCGGCCCAGATTCAGCCCGGCGACCAGCGCGCCCTCGACTTCGACATCAAACCAGCTCTCAATCGAGCGCGAGACAAACTGGTAGGAGACGACATAAATCATCAGGCCCGGCAGCAGCCCGACCAGCGCAAAGATGGCCGCCAGCTTGACCAGCAACCGGCTGCCAAAGCGGCCCCGGCGCAGCCGCAGCATCAGGCGCAGCGCCATCCAGCCAATCACCAGCACCAGCAGACAGGCCACTGCCACATTGAGTCCGAACAGCAGCGTGTAATTGCGCTCGTAGAGCTCGCGGTTGCCGGTGGCCTGGGTCAGCAAAAACAGCAGCACCAGTCCCAGCGCCACCACCAGCCCCATCCCGACCCCGACGCTCCAGCGAAAAGCGGTGCTGCTTTTGAGTCTGATCAGCGGGCCGGGGAATGTCATTTGCGGGCTTCCGTTGCGGCGGGCGCGGCGGGAATGGGTGGAACAACAGCTGATGCAGCGAGCACCGCAGGCGCGGCTGACAACGCTGGCGCAGCAGGCGCGGGCGGCATGGCAGCAGGCATTGCAGGGGCCGCAGGCACCAGCCGCAGCGGCTCCTTGAGCCGGGCGGCAATCGTCCAGTCGCGCTGCCCGGCCACCCCGATCTGGAACGGGCGCGGCAGCTGCGACAAATCGAGCCGGAAATTCAGGCTCAGCAGGTAGGGCGCATCCGGGTCTAGCTCGGACGCCTCGGCAATGCGCCAGCGCGCCACCCGCTGCACCGCCGACAGCGCTTCGGGCAGGGTGTCGTAATGCTGGCTCAAGGTCGCGCGCAGGCCGGTCGAGCCGCTGATCAAGCCGGGAACAATGTTGACGCGCCAGCGCCGGGTCAGCGGCTGGTAAGACAGGCGCAGCGTGCGGGCGGCGCTGGCCACGCGCGGATTGCGCCAGTACCAGAGGTCGCGGTAAATATCGGCTTCAATGACAAAAAAGGCCGGAATCCCCTTCAGCAGCGCATCTTCCACCACCGCCGACAGCTCAAAGCGAACCAGCGCCGACAGGTAAATCCCGTCGTCGGCGCGCTCGGTGCGCAACTGGCTGACTTCGGTGGCCGCGCTGGCGCCCGCCAGCAGCAGGCTCAGGCTGCAGCCGATCAGAAAGCGCGTCAGCGCCTCAAGGGCGGCGTTTTTCGAGACTGGCGTAGTAAAAACCATCATGCTCACGCAGCGAATTGTCCGAAAAAGCGCTCTGCCCGGCGCCAGCCTGGGGCAGCAAATGGCCCGGCGAAGGCAGCAGCGCCGCGTCAAGGTGACGGCCGACAAAGGCCTGCACCTGCTGCTCGCCCTCGGCCTTGAACACCGAGCAGGTGCAGTACACCAGCCGCCCGCCCGGCGCCAGCAGCGGCCACAGGGTTTCCAGCAAATGGGCCTGAATGGCCGCCAGTTGAGAAATGTCCGTCGGGCGGCGCAGCCAGCGCACATCCGGGTGACGGCGCACAATGCCCGACGCGGTGCAAGGCGCGTCCAGCAAAATGCCGTCGTACAGATGGCCGTCCCACCAGTCGGCAGGCCGACCGGCGTCGCCCGCCACGATATGCGCCTGCAGGCCCAGGCGCTGCAGGTTTTGTCCAATGCGCTGGCAGCGGCGCGCGTCGATGTCGAGTGCGGTCACGTCGGCGTTGGCCAGCTCCAGCAGGTGCGCGGTCTTGCCGCCGGGGGCGGCGCAGGCGTCGAGGATGTTCAGGCGCGCCCGGCCCTCGCCGGCCTTCAAGCCGTCCAGCAGCAACGGGGCAGCCAGTTGCGCGGCGGCGTCCTGCACCGAGAAATGCCCCTGGGCAAAACCGGGCAGCGACGGCACAGAGCGGGCCGACATCAAAATCACGCCGTGTTCGCCGACCGGATCGGCATTGATACCGGCCAGCGCCAGCGCATGCAGGTAATCGGCCTGCGTCGTCTTGCGCGGGTTGATGCGCAAAATCAGCGGCGCTTGGGCGTTGTTGGCCTGCAGGATCGCCTGCCACTGGGCCGGATGGTCTTTGCGCACGCGGTCTATCCACCACTGCGGATGGTTCCAGACGGCCTGCGGGCTTTTTTCAGTTAGCGCCATCAGCTCGGGCTGCTCGCGCAGGAAGCGGCGCAGGCAGCCGTTGATGAAGCTGGCCTGGTGGTGCGTGGCTTCGCTGCGCTTGGCCGCCTCGACCGCCTGATCGACCAGCGTGTGCGCGGTGTAGGGCGTGTCGCCTTCGGAGCAGCACAGCGCCAGCGCCACGCACAGCAGCGCGTCGGCTTCGGGCGGCGGCGGGCGCTTGGCCAGCTGCTGGCGCAGCGCTTCGGCGCGGCCGAGCCAGCGCAGTGCGTGAAAGGCCAGCGCCTGCACGCCGGGGCGCAGCGCAGCATCGACATCGTCGAGCGCGGGCGTCATCGACTGGCCATCGCGCACGGCCAGCAGCACCGAGGCGGCGCCTTGAAGTTGACGCCACAGCGGGACTTGGGCGGGGGAAACGGGGTTCAGTGAGTCTTGCATTGTTTTGTCTAAAGCCGCCCGGAAGGCGGTAAATCCCGCTATTAGACCAGCCCCGCCGCAGACGCGTCCGTGCGCGCGGGCAAGGCGCTCATCGGCCTGCCGTAAATGCGGCGGATGCGCTCGGCCAGCGGCGGGTGGCTGGCAAACCAGCGGTCATGGGCGGCCGGGTCGCTGACCAGCAGCATGTGCTGCACGGCGGAATGCAGGCTGAGCGCCGATTTGAGCCCGTGCGCCTGGGCCAGCGCCTCTTCGCCCGCCGCCTTGCGCAGCACGCCGCCCAGCCCATCGCGGCTGCGGGTGAACTGCACCGCCCGCGCATCGGCCAGAAATTCGCGCTGGCGCGACACCGCCGCCCTGAGCACGCGCCCGGCCAGCCAGCCCAGAAACCCCGTGGCCTTGATGGCAAACCCCGGCAAAGCGAGAAAGGAACGCTCGCCCTTCTCATTGGGCTCGCACATGCTGGAACCCATGTTGAAAATCATCTCCAGCCCGAACACCATGCCCGCCAGCCGCATATTTAATCGAGTATCGCCTTCGCGCAGGTGGCTGAATTCGTGGGCCAGCAAGCCCATCAGCTCGTCGCGGGTCAAATTGTCGAGTGCGCCCTGGGTGACGGCGACCACCGCGTCGTCCTCGTCCCAGCCGGCGGCAAAGGCGTTGATGCTGTGGTCACGCGGCAGCAGCATCGCCAGCGGCGGCTTCATGCTGGCGGCAATCGCCAGCTCCTGGACGATGTTGCACAGCCGCTGCTCGGTCGTCTCCCGGCTGATCGGCCTGGCCTCGCGGGCACCGGCCCGGCGCGCCAGGGCTTCGCCGCCGCCGTCCAGCGCCGAGGTTTCCACCCACCAGCCACCCAGCACAAACAGCAGCGTCATCGCCGTATTCACGCTGAAAAAATACGCCGGGTAGCCGTGAAACCCCAGCGGGCTCAGGCGCCAGACCAGCGCCAGCGCGCCATTGACGGCCAGCACCAGCGCCACCACCGTCAGCCCAAACAGCAGCAGCAGGCGCCGGGTTTGCGCTCTGGCTTGCGCCTGGGCTTCAAAAAATCGCATGGCGCCGGGGCCTCACATCTGCACGCGCAGGGTCTGGCGCTCGGCGGCGCTTTCGGTGGCCTGCAGCATCGCCGAGGGCGCAAAGCCAAACAGCCGGGCAATCAGCAGCGCCGGAAACTGGCCCTGCGCGTTGTTGTAGTCGAGCACGGCGTCGTTGTAGGCCTGGCGCGAAAAGCCGACCTTGTTTTCGGTGCTGGTCAGCTCTTCGCTGAGTTCGCGGAGGGTCTGGTCGGCCTTCAGGTCGGGATAGGCCTCGGCCACCGCGAACAGGTGCGTCAGACTGCCGCTGAGCGCCTGCTCGGCGGCAGCCAGCGCGACGATACCTTCGGCCCGGGCCGGGCGGCTGCGCACCGCGTCGCTGGCGCTACGCGCCTGGTTGCGCGCGGCAATCACCGCTTCCAGCGTGCTGCTTTCATGTTGCAGGTATTTTTTCGCCACTTCCACCAGATTCGGAATCAGGTCGTAGCGGCGCTTGAGCTGCACGTCAATCTGGCCAAAGGCGTTGGCAATGATGTTTCTCAGCCGCACCAGCCGGTTGTAGGCGCCCACGGCCCAAAACACCAGCATGGCCAACAGGGTAAGCAGCACAATCGTGGACACAGACATTGAAAAGTTCCTTGAAGCTAGGGAATGAATCGGAGACGCCAAGAGATTAACCCGATTTTCAGCGCACCAGACAGGCAAAAAAAAGCCCCGCACCGTTTTTGACGGTGGCGGGGCTGGGCGCCTGCTACGGCGCCATGCAGTGACCGGAGTTACTCGGCAGATGCATTTTCATCAGCGGCCTGCGCGTGCGCAGCTTCCAGCTCGGCGGCTTCGGCTTCGGCGATGGCGCGGCGTTCGGAGTCGTCCATCAAGTCCTTGGCCTTGCGTGCCTCGTGGTAGGCCATGCCGGTGCCTGCAGGAATCAGGCGACCGACGATCACGTTTTCTTTCAGGCCGCGCAGCTCGTCGCGCTTGCCCATGATGGCAGCCTCGGTGAGCACGCGGGTCGTTTCCTGGAAGGAAGCGGCCGAAATGAACGAGTCGGTGGACAGCGAAGCCTTGGTGATACCCAGCAGCAAATTGCTGAAGGTCGCCGCGATCTTGCCGTCGGCGCGCAGCGCGTCGTTGGCGTCCAGCATGGCGGAACGCTCGACCTGCTCACCGGCGATGTAGTCGGAGTCACCGACGTTTTCGACGACCACACGGCGCAGCATCTGGCGAACAATCACTTCGATGTGCTTGTCGTTGATCTTCACGCCCTGCAGACGGTACACGTCCTGCACTTCATCGACGATGTAGCGGGCCAGTTCGGCCACACCCAGCAGGCGCAGGATGTCCTGCGGATCGGCCGGGCCATCGACAATCGACTCGCCCTTGTTCACCACCTGGCCTTCGTGGACCAGAATGTTCTTTTCCTTTGGAACCAGGTCTTCCCAGACCTTGCCTTCCAGATCGGTGATCTGCAGGCGGATCTTGCCCTTGGTTTCCTTGCCGAAGGAAATCGTGCCGGTCATCTCGGCCAGCGAACCCTTGTCTTTCGGCGTGCGGGCTTCAAACAACTCGGCGACGCGCGGCAGACCGCCGGTAATGTCGCGGGTTTTCTGGCCTTCGATGGGGATACGGGCCAGCACTTCGCCGGGGCCGACATCCTGACCGTCACGCACCTGCAGCAGCGCGCCGACCTGGAAGCCAATCGTCACCGAGTGGTCGGTGCCGGGAATCTTGACTTCGTTGCCGGTCGCGTCGATCAGCTTGACATGGGGACGGATCACCTTGGTCGCGCCGCGATGCTTGGGATCGATCACCACCAGCGTGGACAGACCGGTCACATCATCGACCTGCTTGGTCACGGTGACGCCTTCTTCGACATTCTCGAACAGCACCTTGCCGGCGAATTCGGTAATGATCGGGCGGGTCAGCGGGTCCCAGTTGGCCAAAATCGCGCCAGCCTTGATGGTCTGGTCGATCTTGACGGTCAGCGTCGCGCCGTAAGGCACTTTGTGACGCTCGCGCTCGCGGCCATGTTCGTCATGGATGATGATCTCGCCGGAGCGGGCAATCACCACCAGATCGCCCTTGGCGTTGGTGACGTAGCGCATTGGGCCGTTAAAGCCGATCACGCCGTTGGACTTGGCCTCGATGCTCGAAGCGATGGCTGCGCGCGATGCCGCGCCGCCGATGTGGAAAGTCCGCATCGTCAGCTGGGTGCCGGGCTCGCCAATCGACTGGGCGGCGATGATACCGACGGCTTCGCCGATATTGATCAGGCCGCCACGGCCCAAGTCGCGGCCATAGCAGCGGGCGCACAGGCCAAAGCGGGTTTCGCAGGTCAGCGCGGTGCGTACCTTGACTTCATCGACGCCAGCGGCTTCGAGTTCTTCGATCAAGTCTTCGTCCAGCAGGGTGCCGGCCTTCATCAGCACGGAGCGGTTTTCCGGGTGCAGCACGTCTTCGACGATGGTGCGGCCCAGAACCCGGTCGCGCAGCGACTCGATGACTTCACCGCCTTCAACGATGGCGCGCATGACGGAGCCGTCGAGCGTGCCGCAGTCGTCTTCGGTGACAACCAAGTCCTGCACCACGTCGCACAGACGGCGGGTGAGGTAACCGGAGTTGGCGGTTTTCAAAGCCGTGTCGGCCAGACCCTTACGCGCGCCGTGGGTGGAGATGAAGTACTCCAGCACGTTCAGGCCTTCGCGGAAGTTGGCGGTAATCGGCGTCTCGATGATCGAGCCGTCCGGCTTGGCCATCAAACCGCGCATACCGGCCACCTGACGAATCTGCGCGGCAGAACCGCGCGCGCCGGAGTCGGCCATCATGTAAATCGAGTTGAACGAATCCTGCTCGACCAGATTGCCGTGGCGGTCAATGACCTTTTCTTTCGACAGCTGGGCCATCATGGCCTTGGACACGTCGTCGCCGGACTTGCCCCAGATATCGACCACCTTGTTGTAGCGCTCGCCAGCGGTCACGAGACCGGAGGTGTACTGCTGCTCGATCTCTTTGACTTCCTTCTGGGCGTGGGCAATGATGCCGACTTTTTCCTTGGGCACCAGCATGTCCTGGATGCAGATCGAAATACCGGCCTTGGTCGCCAGACGGAAACCGCTTTGCAGCAGCTTGTCGGCAAACACCACGGTCTCTTTCAAGCCGCACTTGCGGAAGGACACGTTGATCAGCTTGGAGATTTCCTTTTTCTTCAACGCCTTGTTGATGTTGGAGAAAGGCAGACCCTTGGGCAGGATTTCCGACAGCAGCGCACGGCCACCCGTGGTGTCCCACAGCTTGGTTGAAGGCACGAACTCGCCAGTGGCTTTGTTCTTGCTCCACTCGGTCAGGCGCACGCTGATGCGGGCGTTCAGATCGAGTTCACCCGCGTCAAAAGCGCGGCGCACTTCGCCGGTGTCGGAGAAGATCAGGCCCTCGCCCTTGCCGTTGGTGCGGTCGCGGGTCGTGTAGTACAGACCCAGCACAACGTCTTGAGAAGGAACGATGGACGGCTCGCCGTTGGCAGGGAACAGGATGTTGTTCGAAGCCAGCATCAGCGTGCGGGCTTCCATCTGTGCCTCAACCGACAGCGGTACGTGGACAGCCATCTGGTCACCGTCAAAGTCGGCATTGAAGGCCGAGCAGACGAGTGGGTGCAGCTGGATGGCCTTGCCTTCGATCAGGATGGGCTCGAAAGCCTGGATGCCGAGGCGGTGCAGCGTAGGCGCACGGTTGAGCATCACG